>CAYOKN010000001.1:0-75311 GCA_964404545.1 uncultured Rhodospirillaceae bacterium
AGGCGAACAGCACCATCTGCAGCAGCAGCCAGCCATGGCGGAAGCGGCTGATCTGCGTCTCGCCATAGGAGCGGGCGGCATAGCGGATCGGCACTTCGGCCACCTTCAGGTTCATCTTGGCGGCACCGAAGATCAGGTCGAAATCGCCAAAGGGATCGAACTCGCCGAAATAGGCGCGGTTGGCGATCAGCTGGTCATAATGGCGCTTGGACAGCACCTTGGTGCCGCACAGGGTATCGGTGAAGCGCTGGTTCAGCAGATAGCTGAAGATGATCGAGAAGGTATGGTTGGCCAGGTAGTTCAGGAACTGCATGGCCTCCTGTTCCATGGGATAGACCAGGCGCGAGCCGTTGATGAACTCGCCCTTGCCGCTCTGGATCGCCTTCCAATATTTCGGCAACGCCTCGGGCGGCATGGTCAGGTCGGCGTCCAGGATCATCAGCACGTCGCCGCGGGCGGCGGCGAAACCCTTGCGTACGGCGTCGCCCTTGCCCTTGCCGTCCTGCTTCATCACCTTGATGTCCCAGTCCGGATAGGCGGCCTGGACCCTGAGCATCTCCTCATAGGTCTCGTCCTTGGAGTTGCCCTCCACGAACACCACCTCGATGTCGTCGCAGAAGCGCGGCAGGCGCTGGATCGCCGGTTCGATATTGCCGCGCTCGTTGCGCGCCGGGATGATCACAGAGCAGCTCTTATGCCCCGGCTGGGCGTGCTTGAGCGAGCGCACGACCAGGAAATTGCGCAAACACAGATGGCGAATGCCGGGCAGGGTGGCGATAAAGCGGTTCACCAGCCGGCCGAAGCCCAGCAGCTTCTTGGGCACCAGGGTGCGGTGCTCGGCTCGCACCACCTCGAAATCGGCCAGTTCCAGCAGGGCGCGGATGTCGTCCATCCACAGCCAGTTCTTGGTGGTGGTGGGCATCTTGAGGCCCGCGGACTCGGCACCCTTCACGATGGGCGCCCACAGCGGCGAGTAATAAACCACGATCACCCGGGTGTCGGGGGTGCACAGGTGGTGCAGGTTGGCGAAGGTGTCCTCGACGTCCTCGAGGTCGCCCACGGTGTCGGACAGGATGATGAAGTCGAAGGGGCCTTCGATCTTGGCCAGGGTGTCGGCCTGCTCCACGTCGCCCACCTGGAAGTCCAGATGGCTGTAGCGTTCGGCGGCCACCTTGACGCTTTCCGGCGACAGGTCCACGCCCACGCCGCGCGAGGGCTTCAGCGCCGCTAGCAGGTCGCCGGTGCCGCAGCCCAGCTCCAGCACGCGCTTGCCCTCGGGCACCAGGAAGCGGAGATAGTTATAGTCCTCTTCGTAGAAGAACCGATTGCGGTCGATCCAGGAAGTCCGGTCGCGGGCGAACTTGTCGGCATGGTCGCGGATTGCCTGCTTGCGGGGGCTCAAGGCCCACTCGGCGGCGGCATTGGACTCGCTGGACGACAGATGGCTCATCGGCTTCCCCCTCTTATGCGGCCCATTACTTAGCAACCGGGGGGACAAGGCGGCAAGCACAACCTGGGTGCAAGGGCTTTTGCGCGACGGGAGGGGCGTGATAATCAAACGGGCTCGGACCCTTGGACACGATCTCATGCCCACCGCCGACCGCACCCTGTTCTGGACCCTGGCCACCGGTGCCGCCGTAGTTGCCTATTACGCCCTGCTGGCTGCCAGCGGCCTGTGGCGCTATGTGGGCGCGCCGCCCATGGAGCCCTTGTTCGCTGACTTCTACAGCACCCTGTCCGCCGCCGACTGCGCCGCGCTGGGCTATAATGTCTATCAGGAAAACCCCTGCGATGCCGCCAAGCAGCCACATCAGTACGGCCCTGGCTGGCTGTGGCTGCGCTTTTTGGGCATCGGGGTCGAGCAGCGAGTGATGGTGGGGCTGGCGCTGAACCTGGCCATGCTGGGGGTGGCCTTGCGCTTTTTCGCCCCGCGGACGGCGCGCGAGGCCGGCTTTGCCCTGTTGGTGCTGATCAGCCCAGCCGCCGCCCTGCTGGTGAACCGGGCCAACACCGACGGCGTGCTGTTCCTGCTGGTGGTGGCCGCGGCCACCCTGTTCGCCGCCCGCCGGCCGGTGAGCAACCTGGCCGCCGCCGGACTGGTGTTCTTTGCCACCAGCCTGAAATTCTTCCCCGCAGTGGCCATGGCGGGGGTGGTGCGCGGTGCCCGCAGCTTTCGCGAATTCCTGCTGCATTTCGTCGGCTTCACCGCCGCCACGCTGCTGTTTGCCTGGGTGATGCAGGACGAATTCGCCGACATCGCCAAATATTCGCCCACCTTCCTGCCCGGCTATGCCTTCGGCGCCGATCTGCTGTTCAAGGCCATGGGGTTGCCCCACCCGGCCCTGTGGGGTCTGGCGGCTTCGCTGCTGGCCGTGGCCGTGGCGCTCTGGCTGGCCCTGCGCCTGCGCCTGCCCGCCACCGACGACCGCACCGAAAGCCAGTTCGCCACCGGCCTGGCGGTGGGGCTGTTCCTGTTCCTGCTGACCGCCAATTTCGATTACAAGCTGATGTTCTTCCTGGGCGCGGTGCCCCTGTGGCGGACCGCCCTGCGCCAGGGCTCGGGCCCCGCCTGGCAGACCCGCCTCTTGTGGCTGGCGGCCTGGCTGTTCCTGTACAAGCTATGGAGCAGCTTCTTCCGTGGCGCCGCCATCTTCGTGCCCGACAACCTGCTGGGCCTGGTGGGGCCCGGCTATGCGCCCACCGTGAACACCCTGTTCTTCGTGCTGGACAATGGCAGCTTCTGGGTCCCGGTGACGGTGCTGCTGGCCCTGTGGCTTCGCCTGATCCTGGGCGAGTTCGCCCGCCTCACGGGCTGGGGCCTGCTGGGCGGGTTCCGGGGATAGGAGTACTAACGCCCAATCACCTTGGGCAGCTCCCGCGCCAGCACCTCGGCGGCCACCGCATGGCCGGCCGGGGTCCAATGTTCGTCCAGGTCGAAATAGAGCTTCTCGCCGGCCAGGGTGCGGGCGCGCAGCTCCGGCGTCGGGTCGATCAGGTGATAACCGTGCCGGGCCGCATGCTCGGCCAGCAGGGCCTGGGGGGCGCGGCGGTCCACCAGGGCGGCGCAGGCCGCTTCGCCATAGCGGCAGGTGGAACGGTCCAACCAGTCGCGCCGAGGCACCACAAAGACCACCAGCGGCACGCCCCGGGCCCGGGTCATCTCGGCCAAGGCGGCGACGGAAGCCAAGCCCTTGGCGGCATTGTCGTCCACCACCCCGGTCTCGAAGGGCACCGGGGCAGCGGTCACCGGCCCGGCAGCGGCCAGGCTCTCGGCATCGCGCTTGTCCTGCCAGTTGCGATAGGCGATCAGCGCCAGCCGCCCCAGATTGGACTTGATGACCAACGCCTTGACCCGCGCCCGCTCGGCCTCCTTGGGGTTCATCAGAAAGCCGTCGGCATTGGGCTGGCGGTCGCGGCAGTCCAGCCGCTGCAGCCGGCCCTGGGCGTCATGCACCATGCCCAGCTCGGACACGTCCTCGGCCAGGTCGTTCCAGGCGAACAGACCGATCACCAGGGCCTTTTTCGGCATGAACTGGGGATGGGCGCGCAGATAAAGCTCGTACATGGGGGGCGACCAGCCGCTGGCATAGGAGAAGGTCCAGGCCCGTTCGATCCCGGCCTTCTGCGCCCCCAGGTCGGTCCAGCGTTCCGCCGCCTCGACGCCATGGCCGAAGGTGAAGCTATCGCCCATGAAGCCCACATCCACGCCCCGGCCGTCATAGGGACGGTCACGCCAGCCCTGGGCGTTGGTGACGATCTCGGTGTTGAATTCGTAATTCACATAGCGCTGTCGATAGTCGGGCTTGATCTCGACACACATCAGCTCGCTGGGGCGGTAGAGATGCAGGAAGGCCTCGCGCGGGTCCATGGCCAGGGCGTTCTTGCCCGTATAGAGGAAGCGCAGATAGATCCAGCTGGCGCCTTCCAGCAGCGCCAGGCTGACCGCCAACATCACCAGGCCGGAGACCAGCCATTTCATCAAGGTCCGCATCAGTTCTCGTCCGCCCACATCACCATGGCCTCGCCCACCGGACGCGCCGCCGCCCTGCCCGCCGGCAGGACCAGCGCCCAGCCTTCGTCCAATTCCAGCTCGCCCAGGTCGTTCCAGCGCACCTGGGCCTGCCCGCGCAGGGCCAGATAGGCCCTCCGCCCGGCGGTGCGCGGCAGCTCGGCCCGCAAGAGCAGGCCGCTGCGCGCTGGGGCGAAGGGCAACGCAGCCAGCAGGGCGGCGGGGTCCACGCTGGCCCCCAGCGCCAGACGCAGCCGCTCGGCCCCCTCGGGCAGAGGCCCGGCGAGGGCCGGCAGGCGCTGCCCCCGATCATCGCACCAGCCCACGATGCGGGCGGGATTGCCCACCACCACGGCGCCATCCGGCACATCCCGGGTGACCACCGCACCGGCGCCCACCATGGCGCGGGCGCCGATGGTCAGGCCGGGCAGGATGGTGGCATTGGCGCCGATGGAGCAGCCATCACCCAGCACCGTCTGCGGAAACTGCTCGGGCCAGACCTTGCTGCGCGGCCAGGGATCATTGGCGAAACTGGCATTGGGACCGATGAACACATCATCCCCCACCCGCAGACCATCCCATAGCTGGACGCCGCATTTGACGGTGACCCGGTCGCCCAGCACCACGTCATTCTCGACGAACACGCCGTCGCAGATATTGCAATCGCGGCCGATCACCGCGCCCGGCAGCACATGGGCAAAGGCCCAGACCCGGGTGCCCTCGCCCACCGTCGCGCTTTCGCACAAGCCGTTAGGATGCACGAAGGTCACGGCTGCGGCTCCAGTTCGGGCTCGGTCACCCGGCGAAAGCTCTCCGCATGCATGGGGATGGCATGGGGGCGGTTCTTGGTGTTCTCGAAGGTGCGCCAGACATAGCTGCCGATCAGGCCCAGCCCCAGCATGTTCATGGTCAGCACGAACAACAAGCCCAGCATGATGGAGGTATAGCCCGCCTCCTGGATATGGCCGGTCAACCATCCGATCAGGGTGGCCCCGCCGAACAGCACCGACACCAGCACGCCAAAGATGCCCAGCCAGAGCAGCAGGCTGATGGGCAGGTCGGTGAAGGCGAAGGCGGAATCGAGGAGATAGCGCAGCTTGCGGCGGAAGCTCCAGGCGCTCTTGCCATGACGGCGAGGCTGGCGCTCATAGGGAATCAGAGTGCGGCGGAACCCCAGCCAGAACAAAAGGCCCACCAGGGTGGAATTGGATTCACGCAAGGTCAGCAGCGCCTCGCGGACCTGCTGGTTGCAGCCGAACACATCCACTCCGCCTTCCGGCACCTCGGGATTGATCAGGCGGCGGTACGAGCCCCAGAACAGGTTGGCGGCCAGGCGCGAGGGCCAGGGATCGGCCCGGCCCACCCGCTGGCCCACCACGATGTCGGTGCCGCCCCGCTCCAGCGCCAGGAAGAAATCGCGCATGAGCGCGGGCGGCTCCTGCAGATCGGCGGCCATCACCGCATAATAGGGGCCGCGCGCGATCTCAAGCCCGGTGCGGATGGCGGCGAAGGAGCCGAAATTGCGTGAATGGGCCACCAGTTCGGCGGCGAAGCTGACCTCCTTCAGGCCCTCGCGCAGAAGGGCGAAGCAGCGGTCCGGGCTGCCGTCCACCACGAACACCACCTCCAGCCGGTTGCCCAACTCGTCATGCAGGCGCTCGAGGCACTCCAGCAGTTCGGGGATGGAGCCTTCGTTGCGATAGACGGGAATGACCAGCGAGAACATGAGGGGCAGCGGACCAAAGCAGCGGATGACGGGCCCGAGAATAGATCAGGTGCGGGCCAGTTGTCGCCATTGTTTCCCCAGGACGCCCCCGGTGCTACAGTCCGCCCCGCCTCCATTACGGAAACAGACATGGCCCAGGTCACCACCGGACTGCGCGCGCTCCTCAGCCACCCCCTGGTCTATTCCGCATTCCAGCGCCTGGTGGGAGCAGACGGCACCTGGCGCCGGGTGGCCCAGGACCATGTGCGCCCGCGCCCCGGCGAGCGCATCCTGGATGTGGGCTGTGGTCCCGGCGACATGCTGGAGCAACTGCCGGGCGTGGATTATACCGGCATCGACCTGTCCGCCGACTATATCGCGGAGGCCCAGCGCCGCCATGGCGGGCGCGGCCGCTTCATCGCCAGCGATGCCGCCGCCCTGCGCAGCCTGGCCTTGCCCGCCTTCGACACCGCCATCGCCATCGGCCTGCTGCATCATCTGGACGATGCCCCGGCGCGCGGCCTGTTCGCCGATGTGGCGCCGCTGCTGGGGCCCGAGGGCCGCATGATCGTGGTCGAGCCCTGCTACGACCCCAGCCAGTCGGCGCTGGCGCGAAGGCTGATCGCCCGCGACCGGGGCCAGAACGCCCGCACGGTGCAGGGCTATCTGGACCTGGTGAACGGCGCCTTCGCCCAGGCCAAGCCGGTGCTGGTGCATGACATGCTGCGCATTCCCTGGACCATGGTGGTGATCACCCTGACCGGCCCCCGGGGGGCGGCCTGATGCCGGCCTGGGCCGGGCGCGCCGCGCGCATCGCCGTCAGCCTGGGCCTTCTGGCCCTGGCGGTGTGGCTGCTGGACTGGGAGTCGCTGAAGGGCGCCTTCGCCAACCTGGACTGGACCGTGGCCGCCCTGGCCACCTTGCTGCTGCTGGCCGAATTCCCGGTGCTGGGCTATCGCTGGTATCTGCTGATCAAGGACGAGGCGCCCTTGCGCCCCTATGAACTGGTGCGGCGTTATTTCCTGGCCATCTTCTTCAACAATTTCACCCCGGCGCAGCTGGGCGGCGACGTCTATCGATTCGTCACCCTGAAGCAGCAGGGCGTGGGCGCGGGCCGGCTGGTCAGCCGGCTGCTGCAGGAGCGGGTGATCGGCCTGGCCGGCTTTCTCTTGTTCTATCTGGGCTGCCTGGCCATCGCCCATGGCACCGGCATCGTGGCCATTTCCGCCGCCACCGCACCGGTCTATCTGTTCGGCCTGGCTGCCGCCGGCGGCCTGGCGGGCATCGCCCTGGGGCGGCCCATCATGGCCCTGCTGGCCCGCCTGAACGCCCGGCTGAACCTGCCGCTGATCGGCAAGGTGATCGAGATCGGCCACGACGCCTTCGACTTTCCGCGCGGCCAGCGCCTGGCCGCCATCATGGGACTGTCGGTGTTCGGCGGCTGCATGATCTGGATCGGCGCCATTGCCGTGGTGGCCGCCGACCTGAAGGCCGCCGTGCCCTTCGTGGTGCTGGGCATGGTGGGCATCCTGGTGGACATCATCCGGCTGGTGCCCATCACCGTGCAGGGCCTGGGCGTGCGCGAGGCGGCCTTTGCCTATCTGTTCGCGGTGTTCGGCCATGGCGCCGAACAGGGTTTCGTGGTTGGCACCGTGGCCTATGCCGCCGTCAGCCTGTCCACCGTGCTGATCGGCGGCATCGGCTGGCTGATGCCCAAGGGCGAAGTGCTGGAATCCACAGCCCCCGCCGCTTGAGGCAGGGTGGGCCGCATGCTATTAAGTCAGCCCGTCTGGGCGTGGTACGCCCATGGACGTAGCAAGAGGCAGCCATCGTGAGTCTCCCCAAAGTCAAGATCGCCATGGGCCAACTCCTCGTCGAGGGAGGCGAGCCCGAACGCAACCTGGAGCGGGCCGAGCTGATGGTGAAGGATGCCGCCGCCAAGGGCTGCGACATCGTGCTGCTGCCGGAATGCCTGGATTTGTGCTGGACCCATCCCAGCTGCCTGACCGAAGCCGAGCCCATCCCCGGGCGCTGGAGCAACGAGATCTGCCGTATGGCGCGGGAGAACGGGATCTATGTCTGCTGCGGCCTGACGGAAAAGGACGGCGAGCTGATCCGCAACGCCGCCATCCTGGTGGACGACCAGGGCCAGATCCTGCTGAAATACCACAAGATCAACATCCTGGACGTGGCGTTCCCCATGTACGCGCCGGGCCAGAAGCTGGAGGTGATCGACACCAAATTCGGCAAGATCGGCCTGGACATCTGCTCGGACAATTATGCCGACGCGCTGGACATCGGCTATGTGCTGGGCCGCATGGGCGCCCGCATCATCCTGTCGCCCTCGTCCTGGACCGTGGACTGGTCGGTGCGGGAAGGCGAGGACCCCTACGGCGAGAAGTGGTTCGGCCCCTATCACACCCTGGCCAAGCTGTTCAATCTGGTGATCGTCTCGGCCACCAGCGTGGGCACCATCGTGGGCGGCCCCTATGAGGGCAAGAAGTCGGTGGGCTGCTCGCTGTGCGTGGGCCCCGACGGATTGATCGCCCAAGGCACCTATAACGAGTTCGCCGGCGACCTGGTGGTCACCGAGTTCGAGGTTCCGCCCCTGACCGTGAAAGGCACCGATGTGGGCAAGAAGCTGAAGGCGGAAAACGCGCTGGCGGGGTATCGCAAATGACCGCGCACCACCATGGGAACCCGACCGAGCACCGGGTGTGCAGCCGCTGCCTGATGGACACCACGGTGCCGCGCATCACCTTCGATGCGGACGGCGTGTGCAATTTCTGTTGGTTCCACGACGAGATGGTCAAGGCCTACCCGAATGACGACCGGGGCACAGCCAAGCTGACCGCCATCCTGGACCAGGTGCGGCGCGAGGGCCAAGGCAAGAAGCACGACTGTATCGTCGGCATCTCGGGCGGACGCGATTCCACCTATCTTTTGTGGCGGGTGGTCAAGGACTGGAACCTGCGTCCGCTGGCGGTCTATTTCAACGACGGCTTCGGCAATCCCGTGGCCGGCGAGAACATGAAAAAGGCCACCAGCACGCTGGGGGTCGAGATGCGTACGGTTTCCGCCGACTGGCGCGAATCCAAGGACCTGAAGCTGACCCTGCTGAAGGCCTCAACCCCGGACCTGACCCTGTCCACCGATGTGGGTCTGGCCGCCGCCCTCTATGGCACCGCCGCCAAGGAGGGGGTGCGCAACATCCTGGTGGGCCAGAGCTTCCGCACCGAAGGCGTGGCGCCGCTGGAATGGAACTATCTGGACGGCGGCTATCTGCTGGAACTACACAAGCGTTTCGGCCAGCAGCCCTTGCGCCCCTGGACCCCCGAGGATCCGGGCTTCCACCTGTCCTGGCCGCAGATGGTGGAATACGCCATCAAGCGCCGTATCCGCCTGCAGACGCCGTTCTATTACACCCAGTACATCCGCAGCGAGGTGGATAACGTCATCACCCGCGAGCTGAACTGGACCAATCCCGGCGCCCATTATTTCGACGACCTGTACCAGGCACTGATCGCCTATGTGCTGCGCACCAAGTTCGGCATCGACTGGCGTAAGTTCAACTACTCGGCCCAGGTGCGCTCGGGCCAGCGCGACCGCATGGAAGCACTGGAACAGATCAAGACGCCCTATGTGATCGAGGACCCCAAGGTCATCAGCCTGTGCATCAAGCGGCTGGGCCTGACCCAGGAGCAGTTCGACGAAATCATGGCGCAGCCGCCGAAATACTTCTGGGATTATCCCAACCTGATGGGCCTGCTGCGCCTGGCCAAGCCGGTGGTCTGGACCCTGGCCCAGATGGGCATCCTGCCCAAGCCCACCTACTACAAATACTGCAGCGGCAAGATCTAGCGGTCCTGGCCCCAGGCCAGGAACCCGTCCCAGTCGCGCAGATAGTCCTCGGCCTCATAGGGCCGGTCGCACAGCACGATCAGGCTGCCGCCCTCCGCCTGGAAGGTGAGTTCCACCCACAGGCCGGGCGGCACCAGCAGGCCCTGGCCGGGGTCGTCCAGGACCATCTCGCGCCGCGCCCCGCCGTCGGTCACCATCACCGCCACCCGGCCGGTCAGGGCCACCAGCAATTGGGTGCACTGCTTATGGGCATGACGGCCGCGCTCCCCGCCCTGGGGCACCCCGGTAATGGCAAAGGTGCGCACGCACTCAAACGGCACGCCGGTGTGGTTTTCATAGACCGTCAGCACCCCGTCCTCGCGCTGGTTGCGCGGGAACTGCACAAGGCGCAGGCCGTCCAGGCGGCTCATGCAAAAAAGCTCCGCACGCCATCGATCACCCGCTGCACATCCCCATCGGTCATGGCCGGATAGAGCGGCAGCGACAGGATGCGCGCCGCCAGCCCTTCGGTCACCGGCAGCGGCCCCTGGCGCAGGCGGCCGGCATAGGCGGGCTGCAGATGCACCGGCTGGGGGTAGTGGATGCCGGCCATGATGCCCAGGCCCTTCAGATGGGCCATCAGGGCGTCGCGGGCGTCGGTGCGGATCACAAATAGATGATAGACCGGCTCGCAGCCGGGACGGCGCACCGGCAATTCCACCAGCCCGCCCAACGCTTGGTCATAGGCGGCGGCGATGGCGCGGCGACGGGCGGTGTCGGCATCCAGATGGTGGAGCTTGACCCTAAGGACCGCCGCCTGCAACTCGTCCAGGCGGGTGTTCCAGGCCGGCAGCACCGAATGCTGTGGCCGGTCCCAGCCATATTGCCGGATCAGCCGGGCTGTCTCGGCCGCCTTGGGCTCGTGCAGCAGCGTCAGGCCGCCATCGCCCAAGGCGCCCAGATTCTTGGTGGGATAGAAGCTGAAGCTGGCGGCGTCGCCGAAGCCGCCCACCCGCTTGCCGTCCAGAGTGGCGCCATGGGCCTGGGCGCAATCCTCGATCACCTTCAGATCATGGCGGCGGGCGATGTCCAGGATGGCCGGCAGGTCGGCGGGATGGCCATAGAGGTGGACCGCCAGCACCGCCCGGGTGCGCGGGCCAATCACGGCTTCCAGCGCCTGGGGGTCCAGGCAGCATGTCTCCGGACAGACATCGGCCAGCACCGGCACGGCCCCTGCCTGCTCGATGGCGGACACGCTGGCCACCGCCGTATGGGACACGGTGACCACCTCGTCGCCCGGCTCGATACCCAGGGCGCGCAGGGCCACGGCAATGGCGTCGGTGCCGTTGTTCACCCCCACGCCCGTGCCGGCGCCGATCCAGGCGGCGAACTCGGCCTCGAAGGCGGCCACATGCTCGCCCAGCACATAGGACGGCCCATCCAGCACGGTGCGGATGGCGGCATCGATCTCGGCCGCGCGGGCCTGGTAGTCGGCGCGGGGATTGGCGGTATAGAGGGGGGTCATGCGCTCTCCAGCAGCTTCAGGAGCGAACGGCCATAGCTGCTCTTGGCCACCGTGGCGCAGGCGGCGCGGAACTGCTCGCGGTCGATGAACCCCATGCGCAGGGCGATCTCTTCCGGACAGCAGATCTTCAGGCCGGTGCGCTTCTCGATCACCTTGACGAATTCCGAAGCTTCGAGCAGCGCATCGGCGGTCCCCGAATCCAGCCAGGCCGTGCCGCGGCCCAGCAGCGACACGTTCAGTCGCCCCTGCTGCAGATAGACCCGGTTCACGTCGGTGATTTCCAGTTCGCCCCGCGCGGAAGGGGTAATGGTCTTGGCGATCTGCACCACGTCGGCGTCATAGAAATAGAGGCCGGGGACCGCCCAGTGGCTTTTCGGGTCCTGCGGCTTCTCCACCAGGTCGGTGACCTGGCCGTCGGCGTCCATCTCCAGGATGCCGAAGGCCGAGGGATCGTCCACCCAATAGCCGAACAGGGTGGCCTTGCCGGTGGTGGCCGAGGCCTCGCGCAAGAGCTGGGTCAGCTCGCTGGAATGAAAGATGTTGTCGCCCAGCACCAGGGCCACCGGATCCTCGCCGATGAACTCCTCGCCCAACAGGAAGGCCTGGGCGATGCCGTCGGGGCTGGGCTGGACGCAATAGGACAGCCGGATGCCCCACTGGCTGCCGTCGCCCAGCAGGCGCTCGAACTGGGGCAGCTGGTCGGGGCTCGAGATCAGCAGGATGTCCCGGATACCCGCCAGCATCAGGGTGGACAGCGGATAATAGACCATGGGCTTGTCATAGACCGGCAGCAACTGCTTGCAGACCACGCTGGTCATGGGGGCCAGCCGGGTGCCCGAGCCGCCCGCCAGGATGATGCCCTTGCGGCGCACGGCCGCCGGCCTTGCCTTGCCCTGAATGCGCATTCGGTCCCCCTTCGATCACGCCGGCTGGGCGGCGGCGCCCAGGCCCAGGCGGGCACCCACGGCGCCCTTGTCCTTGGCGCGAATATGCGCGACCCAGGCGGGATTGTCCAAATACCAGCGCACGGTCTGGCGCAGGCCTTGGGTAAGGTCCATGGCCGGGCGCCAGCCCAGGTCGGCGGTGGCGCGGCCATGGTCCACCGCATAGCGCAGGTCATGGCCCGGCCGGTCGGTCACATGGGTGATCAGCCGGTCATGGGGCGCGCCCCGGGGATGGAACTCGTCCAGCAGCGCGCAGAGCCGGCGCACCAGGTCCATGTTGGCCAGTTCGGCATCACCGCCGAAATTGTAGTTGCCGCCGGGCTCACCCCGCTGCAGGGCGGCCATCAGGCCGGCCACATGGTCGTCCACGAACAGCCAGTCGCGCACATTCAGGCCCTGGCCATAGACCGGGATGGGCTTGCCCGCCAGGGCCGCCAGGATCACCACCGGGATCAGCTTTTCCGGATACTGGTAGGGGCCGTAATTGTTCGAGCAGTTGGTCACCACCACGGGCAGGCCATAGGTGTGGAACCAGGCCCGGGCGAAATGGTCAGCCGCCGCCTTGGAGGCGGAATAGGGCGAGTTGGGCGCGCGCGGCGTGTCCTCGGTGAAGCGGTCAGAGCCCTCCAGCGCCAGGCTGCCATAAACCTCGTCGGTGGACACATGCACGAAGCGGAAGGCCGCCTTGGCCGGCGCGTCCAGGCCCTGCCAATAATCCTGCGCCGCCTGCATCAGCACCACGGTGCCCACCACATTGGTCTGCACGAAGGGCATGGGCCCGTCGATGGAGCGGTCCACATGGCTTTCCGCCGCCAGATGCAGGACACCCTCGGGCCGGAAGGACTGGAAGGCCGCGCGCACCGCCGCGCCGTCGCAGATATCGGCCTGCAGGAAGGAATAGAGCGGGCTGTCCGCCACCTCGGCCACGGTGGAGGGGTCACCGGAATAGGTCAACTTGTCCAGGTTCAGCACCCGATGCCCGTCGCGCACCAAGCGCCGCACCAGGGCCGAGCCGATGAAGCCGGCACCGCCGGTCACGAGGAGGTTCATGCGGGCCTCTCCTGAAGACGGAGCCACATACCGACGCCAAGTCCGAGAATTAGCCAGAGCTGGCGCTGATAAAGCAATTCGGTTCCAATGGAGCCCAGTCCGAATGCTCCAATCAAGCCGAGAGCCGCAAGCACGTAGGGGTCCGAGGCAGAGCTCGCGAACCTGCGCACCAAGACTGCAAAAAAGGCCGCAAAAACTAAAAACCCAACCACGCCTGTCTCGACCAGAAGCCACAGTCCTGTCGCATGAAGGGTGGTGACTTCGGCATGGCCAAGGGCCATTTCTGCATCCAGCCAGGACCCGAGACCAAGGCCCAAGACCGGATTATCAAACCAAAGCGCCAAAGCCCTCCGCGCCGTCTCGATTCGCACCTCGACGCCGGCCGTGCTGACCAGTTGTGTGCTAATGGCCTGGTTCGTGATTCCTGTCGGGCTGTATTCGCCGGTCGGGCGCAGCAGGCTCTCGGCGAACAACAGGCCCTGCCAAAGAAGCAAGAGCCCGCCGAATACCAGAACCGGCAGGCGCAGGCGCGAAACAAGGTCCCGCCGACAGGGCCAGGCAACGATGGCCAGACCCGCCGCAGCCGCCAGATAGCTGCTTCGAGACGCAGCAAGAAACAGGGCGAACAGGCCGAGGCCGAAACCGAACCCGTGAAGCAAGGGTGAAAAGATGTCCCGTCGCTTCAGCAGAGGGAACTGCAGCACCAGCAGTGTGGCGATCAGGAAGCCATAGGCGTTGGGGTTGTCGCTCAACCCAATCAATCGGGTATAGAACCAATTGGGCCGCCCGAACAATTGCATCTCGGAGAACACGATCTGAGTCACGAACGACAGAGCAGCAATGACCCAGGCCGCGACCAGGGCCGACCGCACGAAACAGACTTCCTGGCGGGTCCTGGCGATCCAGGCGCCCGCCAGGAAATACAGGATCAGAACCGGAAATCCGACAATCTTGGAAAGCCCCCAAAGGCTCAACGTTCCCCTGCCATGCCAATTGACCCCAAGCGCAAGCACCAGGACCAGGACCAGGGCAACGAGCCAGGCCAAGATCGCCCTATCCACCAGCCGGTCCCTGAGGCCAACGGCCAGAATCGGCAGGAATGCCAGCAGAACGAGGTCGGACAACGCCACGCGTAAGCCTGCCGGAATCACCGGCAAGGTCGTCAGAATCTGGACGCCCGCCGCCATGGCGATCACCAGGGCCGTGGTCAATCCGGTCGTCTGACCCATTGCCGGGCGACAGGGCTGCGTCATCCGCGCCAGGCCCCCGAGATCACCCCCTCGAAGATGGGCTCCAGTTTGCAGAATTGCCGATCCCGCGACAATTCCGCCTGCACCAACTCGGACAGGCCAGGAACGCCGCCGGCGTCCTTCTGAGCGATCCACTCGCGCACCTGTCGGGCAATGGACTCCTCGCTGTCCAGGACCACCCCCAGCCCCTTGTCCCGGATCAACTGGGCGGCCACGCCATCGGTGTAGCCGCTGGCGAGGATCGGGCGGCCCGCACCGACATATTCGAAAAGCTTTCCGGGAAGGACGCCGTATTCCACCGGATCGTTCCACATCAGCAACAGCAGGACGTCAGCCGCCATTTGGACCCCGTTGGACTCCTGGAACGACACGGCCCCGTGGACCTTTACCAGATCCCCGACACCGACCTGATCCGCCAGGACCTTGACCTCCGGCAGCAACCGCCCGAAGAAATGCACCCGGACCCGACGCGCATCGGCGCCCATCTGGGACAACGCGCGGAAAAGGACAGAGGGATCGCGCCGGCGATAATAGATCAGTCCGGTATAGACGATGTTTAAACATTGAGGGTCCATCACACCCTCGACCGGTCTCGCCGATTGGTAGTCTTCCGGATCGAAGCCGTTGCGGATGACGAAGGTTGGGCGCTGGTGCGCCTCACGCAGGCTGTCCGCCAAGGGCTCGGAGACGGTGACCACGGCGGCCGCAGATCGCAGCACCCAAGCTTCCAGCTTCTGCTCGATGCGACGCCGCCATGAGGGATGATCGTAGTACGGATTTTCGGTCCATAGATCGCGAAGCTCGGCCACCCAGGGAATGCCGAGTTTTGCGGCCAGCCGCTTGGCAACAATCAGCGAGGTAAAGGGCAGTGCCGACGCATAAATGACATCGGGGCGCCATTCCGAAAGGATACGCTTGCCGGTCGAGAGCGCCACCGGCAGCCAGCCGATCTGGCCGTCGGGAACATTGAACAGTGTCCGATACAGGCCGCCCATGCCAAGAAGCGTGGGCGACAAAGTGGTGGTGCCGCGTTGGAACTCGCGCCGCCTGCGGCCAAGAATTGCCTTGGGCAAGAAATTGATCTGGAATGCACCCGTGCGCACGATCTGGCTGTGAGGAATCTCGACCGCGAGATCATGGGGCAGGTCCGGATCGTCGGCGCACAGCACGCGCACGTCATGGCCCTGGCGGGTCAGGTACTTGGCCAGCTTGCCCATGCGCACGGAGCCGATCGCATTGTTGGGCGGGAACAGATAAGAGACCAGCAAGATACGCATCATGCGGCCTCCCCACAGTCCATCTCGAAGAGCCGGCTCCAGGCGGCCAGATTGACCATCCGCCATGCCACAGCCTGGGCCCCGGCGGACCCGGCGCGGGCAGACCGCCATAGTTTCAGAGCCTCTTCCGGCCGAATCATCGACACGGCTGCCCGGCCCTTGGGGAACAGCCGATCCTCCAGTTGCTCCCCGGCCTGAGCCAACCAAGTCGCCTGGGGGGTCACGAATCCGATCTTGTCACGCCGGTCGAGCACGGGATCCGGCACGAGCCCACGCATGGCGGCTCGGAACACGGCTTTGGTCAGACCCGTGTCGTCGATGATGAAACGGTCAGGCAATCTGAACACGAACTCAACCATCTCCTTGGCAAGAAAAGGGACCCGGCTTTCCACAGAAAAACGCATCGAGTTCCGGTCGGCATAGCGCAGGAGAGCGGGAAGACTGGTTCGCGTCAAGCTGTCGAGAAGCTGGCTCCGCAGGGGCGATGCCTCGGCCGCCGGCAGTGGGACCGACGGTTCGACCCCCCTGGCCTTGAACCAGCCACGATCCAGCCATCCCGGCATAGCGCCGCGCCCGGCCATGGACCGGAGCCCGCATGCAAGCGGTCCGGGCAGGATGAACTGGGCGCCCCGCAGGACCATCCCGGCGAGGCCATGCCGGCCTCGCTCCGTTGCCTCCCAGGCGAACCCCAGTCCGGGCAGAACTCCGGACTGCCGCAGTATCCCGGCCCATCTGGCCGCCAGGAACACCGGGTAGCCCGCAAGAAACTCATCCGCTCCCTGGCCATCCAGAGTCACCTTGATACCAGCCTCCTGGACGGTACGGAACACGCGAAACTGGGCGAAGATGCTGGTGGACCCGAATGGCTGATCCTGGGTCCGGATCAGATCGTCCATGTCGGTGATCAAATCGCCGGGCGCGACCTTTATCTTGTGGATGGCGGCACCCGACGCCCCAACCACCATGTCGCTCCACCTTTCCTCGGATAGCCGCGCATCCGACGCCACATAGGTGAAGCCATGCAGCTGCAGGTCCGGCCCCTGCAACTTCCGCATGGCCATCACGACGGCACTGGAATCGATTCCTCCGGACAAGGCCGCGCCCACGGGCACGTCACTGCGCAGATGCCGCTCCACCGAGCGCAGAAAAATACCCCGCAAGGCTTCGGCGGCCTCGGCGAAATCAAGCGGGCTGGCGGCCGCCAGATCGGGGGCCCAGTACCGGACCGGCCGGATGGCATCCGGACTGGCCAGGTCGATCACCGCATAGTGGGCCGCCGGAAGGGCCTTGGCATCGGCGAAGAACGTGTTGTCCGCATGGTCGTTCCGTCCATGGGCCAGATAGTCATAGACGGCATTGCCATCGGCCACCCTGCGGATCAACCCGGTCTCCGCAAGGACCTTCAATTCGGATGCAAAGCAAAGACGGCCATCGCGGGTGGAATAGTAAAGGGGCTTGATGCCAAAGGGATCCCGCGCCAAAAGCAGGGTGCCCGCCACGCTGTCCAGCAGAGCAAACGCGAACATGCCGTCCAGGCGCTTCAGTCCCTCGGCACCCCATCGCTGCATCACCGCAAGCAGGACCTCGGTATCCGACCGGGTGTGGAACCGATGGCCATCCGCCTCCAGTTCCTGGCGCAGTTCGACAAAGTTATAGATTTCGCCATTGAACACGACGGCGTGCCGGCCATCGCTGGAGAGCATGGGCTGCGCCCCGGCCTCGCTGGCGTCCAGAATGGCGAGCCGGCGATGCACCAACCCCAGGGGCCGCCCGGAGGCCGGGCCCGGATCTCGGTCGATCGTCGGCGCCTGTCCAGGGGCCCACCCCAGGAACCCGCGCCCATCGGGGCCCCGGTGGGCGAGGCCCTCGGACAATCGGGCCAGCACGGAAGCCGCCACGGCTCCACCAGGATGGAAATAGCCCGCGATCCCGCACATCAGGCATTCCTCCCTTTGGCGAACCCGGGCCACTTCACGTCGGCTTCCAAGGCGTGGTGCCGGACAAGGAGGGTCAGCGGAATCAGCATCAGGATCGAGCCGCCGATCAACAGAGGCCAGGATTGCCAGACCGCGCCGAACGCAACCACGATCACCAGGCCGCCCAAGGCCGCCGAGACCCGGGCGACCTGCATCAGGCAGGCCCAAGAAACCGCACCGGCAAAGCCCAGGACAGCCACCATGAAACCCAGGCCCAGGGCCAGGGCCAGCCCAACCAACCCCAGCCACGGCAGCAAGACCGCCGCAGCAAGACCGTTGGTCAGCGCCATTGCAATCAAGATGGCGCCGCCCCTGCGCACCTTATCGGGGCGCCCCATGAGAGCGGGCTCGAACAGGGCGATCCCCAACTGAAAGGGCATCACCGCCATCAGGATCAACAAGGGAGCCAGCCCGTCCGTATAAGCGCCCAGCCCCGTCTGCGCCAAAACCACGGCGGTCGCCGGCACCAGAACACCGCAGATGCACCCGGCCGCTGCTAGCACCAGCACGACCTTGCGCCAAAAGGCAGCCATATCCCCGCCCGCAGATTCCCTGTCGAGCAATCTTGGCAAGAGCATCGCCGACAGGGGGGAAAACAGGGCCGTCGCCAAAAGGCTGACATTCACCACCCAGGCAAAATGACCGGCGGCCTCGACACCTGAAATCCGCCCTGCAATCCAGACCCCGACCCAAGGCATGGCAGCGGCCGCAAAGCTGGCCGGGATCAAGGACCATCCATGGCCGACCATGCGCACGAGCGTGGGCAGGGATGGACACTGGACAACAAGCCGTGCCCGGCCGACCTGGCCAAGCGCCAACCCGGCGCTGGCCAGGTATCCCGTCACCGTACCCGCCAGCAAGGCCTGCACCGGATCGAGCATCTGATTTGCTGCGGCCAGGAGGCCGGCCAGCTGCCCCAGCCGCACCAGGACCATCCCGAGGCCCAGTGCCGCGAAGCGTTCGACCACCTGTCCGGCGGCCATCGCCATCTCCGCGTTGCCGACCGCGAACAGCAGCACCGCCAGCGCCATCCAGGACTGGTCCACCAAGGAAAGATGCGTGGAAACCGCATAGGCAATGCCCAATGCCAGAGGAAAACTGGCAACCAGCAAGGCGATCCGGCCGCCAAAGGCATCGGAAAATCTGCCGACCACCCGCAACTGTTCGCGCGCCTGCCGCACGAAGGCAATATTGGGCCAGGACAACAACGCAGCACTGAACACCTGGACGACCGAAAGCGTCATGGCGAAGCGACCATAAGCATCCGGCTCAACAGCCATGGGAATCGCCAACACGAACCCGCCGCCGAGGGCGAACGCAAGCAAGCGAGCAGCGGTGGCCGAAGCGTAGGCGGCAGCCAGACTCATAAGCCTGACCTCACCCTGGCACGGGCACGGGCGATGACGCGCGCCGTCTGCCGGGCACGGGACAGCCAGGAATGATTGGCCTGAATCACCTCCACTCCGCGACGCCCCATGCCAGCCACTGCATCGGGATCTGCCGCCAAGGCCGCCACGGCTGCGGCCAAGGCGCGGGGGTTTTCAGGCGGGACCACCAGGCCCACCTGGTTGTCGCGCACCAGGTCCGCCTGACCGGGAAAATCCGTCACCACAGCCGGTACGCCGCAGGCCAGGGTTTCAAACACCTTCAACGGAAACAGGCCGGTCTTTTCCCGGTCGCCTTGGTTGTTCTTGGGGACAAGACCGCACAGGGACCGACTGACCACCCCCGGAACGACATCATAGGGCTGCCGACCCAGCCACAGCACGCGCGGATTGCGGGCCGCAGCCTGCCTGACCAGCTCCCGTTCCTGGCCATCCCCGACAATGACCAACGAAACCCCCTCGGGCCATTCCGGCGCCGCGACGGCGTCCAGCATGGTGGTCAATCCCTGCCAGCGGGCAAATCCCCCGAAAAAGACCGCGAACCGCTCCGGAAGATCCAGAGCACAGGGCGCACCGGGGCGGAACAGGTCGGTGTTGGCGCCGTTGGGAACCACCTCGACATCCATCCCATCCAACTGCGCCTCGACCCAATGCTTCAACTGCTCGGTGACCACGATCAGGGCACTGGCCATCTGGAACTGGCTCCGCTGCAACCAGCTCAGTTGCGCGGAAAATGGCTGGGTCCAGGGATAGGAAATGAACAGGTCCTCGTAGGGTCCATTGATTTCCTGAATGACAGTCAGGCCCTTTCGGGCCGCCAGACGCGCGATCGGCCAGGCCAGAAAATGCGAGCGGACATAAATGACGTCGTCCTCGGTCACAGATTGCCAGAGACGCCACTGCACCCGGGCATATTCCGTCAGCCGGCCAATCAGGCCGGGGCGCTCCCAACCCTTTGAGTAGGACGGGCAGAACAGCTCCACCTCCCACCCTTCCTGGCGCAGGCCATTGATGATCTCAAACACATGGGCGTAGGAGGCCTGACCTTCCCGCGGAGATTCCAGGCTGAGATAGAGAATGCGCGACATTCAGTGCGCCCCGCCGTCAAAATAGGCCGCCACGGCCTCTGCGATGCGGTCGGCTGCCCGCCCATCGCCGTAATCTGCGATCTCCTGGCGGGGCGACACAAAATCGGGGCCCTTCCAAAGCCGGTTCCAGCCTGCGGACACCGTCTCGGTCCACTCGGTTTCGTCGCGCAGGGTCACACACGGAACCCGGTGGAAATAGGCTTCCTTCTGCAATCCGCCGGAGTCCGTCAGGACCAGGGACGCGTTTCGGATTAGGTGGGTCATCTCCAGATATCCGACGGGCGCGATGATGGTCAGGCCCTCAAGGCCGAGGCCGAACCGCTCGCATGCGGCGCGGGTCCGGGGATGGAGGGGCAGGACCACCGGGTGGTTTTTCGCCTGCACCCGCAAATAGTCGATCACCGCCGCCAGTTGTCCGGGGTCATCGGTATTCTCGGCGCGGTGCACGGTTGCCACCGCATAACTGCCGGCGGTCAGGGTCAGACGGCCCAGGATCGCCTCTCCGGACGGCACGGCAGCGGCCATCAGCGAGGCGTCATGCATGACATCCCCGACCATGAGCACACCCTTGGTTATTCCCTCCTGCCGCAGATGCGCGATCGCCGCCTGGGTGGGACAGAACAGCAAGGTCGCGAGATGGTCGGTCATCACCCGATTGACTTCCTCGGGCATGGTCCGCCGAAAGGACCGCAGGCCGGCCTCCACATGCAAGACCGGGATATGGAGCTTGGCCGCCGCCAGCGCGCCAGCCAGGGTGGAATTGGTGTCACCATAAACCAGGACGGCGTCCGGCCGGTCCGCCAGAAGCACCTCTTCGATCCGCTCCAGCATGCGGCCGGTCATGGCACCATGCCCGCCACCGGAGACGCCCAGATGATAGGCGGGTTCGGGGATCTGCAATTCCTGGAAGAAAATGGCCGACATTCCTTCATCGAAATGCTGGCCAGTATGCAGCAATGTCTCGCCGACCCCCGCCGCGCGAAGGGCCCTGCTGACCGGCGCGGCCTTGATGAACTGAGGCCGGGCACCGACGACGGTAAGCAGACGAGTCATGACCTTGGGGTCCCCCTGGATACGCGGCATAACCCTTAATACCGCGCTCTTTTCCTGCACTTTGCCAAAGGCCAGCCCGACGAGCCACCCTTTTTCCGGCCAGATGTCACAGTTCAGCGACCGATGATCGCGAATGCCCGCGGCGCACCCATTCCTGAAGCATCAGCACAGCCCATAGCCCCTGCTCCAGGCCACCTTGCCCCTGGAGATGGGCCTGCCAGGCAGACCGGATGGGCGCGGCCTGCAACAGCCCCGTGGCGGCAAGAGACTGCGGACTGAGCAGGTCCTCGGCCCACGCGCGGAGCGGGCCGCGCAGCCAAGCCGCGATCGGAACCGCGAAGCCCATCTTGGGCCGGTCGATCAGGGCCATGGGAACATGGCGGGCCAGCACGTTGCGCACCAGCCACTTGCCCTGACCGTCGCGCAGCCGGAAAGATCGGGGCAGCCGCCAGGCGAACTCCGCCACCCGATGGTCCAGGAACGGTACCCGGACCTCGAGGCTGGCCGCCATGCTCGCCCGATCAACCTTCACCAGGACGTCGTCCGGCAGGTAAAGCAGGCCGTCGCGCAGCTGCATCTGCTCGACGCCCCGCAATCCGGCGCCGATCTGCGGCATGGCAAAGGGCTGGGCGCCCTGGACCAGACGGTGGCCCTCGGGCCAGACACTCAGGAGCCGGCGGTAAAGAGCGCCCCCGTCGCCGGCCTCGAGCAAGCCGGCCAGCTTATGGATCTTATTCCCCGCCATGCGGGGACCGTGGGCCAGATCCGCCATCCAGTCCCAAGCAGGCTCGGGCACGGCCCTCAGGAACCGGGCACCCAATCGGCGCAGCGGTGCCGGCACAGGCCCAAGGGCTCGCGAGATGCGCTCGCCCCACACATGGCGATTATACCCGGCGAACAATTCATCGCCGCCATCGCCCGACAAAGCCACGGTGACATGGGCCCGGGTCAGCCGTGACACCAGCAAGGTGGGGATCTGGGAGCTGTCCGCGAAGGGCTCGTCATAGATGCCGGCCAGGTCTGGCACCACCGCCAGGGCGTCCTGCGCAGTGACGATCAGTTCCGTGTGGTCGGTTCCGAGGTGCCGAGCCACCGCCGCCGCATGAACGGATTCGTCGAATCCGCGCTCGCGGTATCCGATGGTGAAGGTCTTGACCGGCCGGCTCGACCGGGCCTGCATCAAGGCCACCACGGTCGAGGAGTCGACGCCGCCGGACAGGAAGGCCCCCAACGGCACGTCGGAGACCATCTGGGCCGCGACACTGTCACCCAGCACGGTTTCGAGCGCATCCACCGCCGCCTGGTCGCCAAGAGCCAACGGAGCCGCCTGACCCTCGAGCGCTCGTTGCTCCAGGGACCAATGGGCCGACAGCACCGGCGCGCATCCGGCCCGTGCCGTCATCGAATGGCCGGGCGGCAGCTTCCTGGCATGGGCATACACCGTCCGCGGTGCCGGAATGAAACCCAAGGTCAAAAGGTCGCCGACGGCCTGCGGATCCAAAGCCGGCTGCCAGGACGGATGCACCCGCAGGCTTTTCAGCTCGGACCCGAACAGCAGACAGCCATCCGCCATCACCCCATAGTAAAGCGGCTTGATTCCCAAGGGATCGCGCGCAAGGGTCAGGGTGCGCCCGGCCCGGTCCCAAACCGCCAGCGCATACATCCCTGCAAGCCTGGGCAGCACCGCGTCCACCCCGAACCGGGCGATCGCCTCGAGCACCACTTCCGTATCGCTATGGCCGCGCCAGGTGACCGGGCCCCGGCTCTCGACCCAGGACCGCACCTCGGCGAAATTATAGACCTCGCCGTTATAGGCCAGAATCCAGCGACCATCGGCCGAGGTCATGGGCTGGTGGCCGGCCGGCGACAAATCCAGGATCGACAGACGGCGATGGGCCAGGGCCAAGCCGGCGTCCGGATCGGTCCACACGCCGCCGTCATCAGGCCCCCGATGACGAATGGTGGCGGCCATGCGGGCCGCCAGGCGCGGCATGTCGATCGGACAGCCTGCGGTCGGGGCCAGGAAGCCGGTCAGTCCGCACATGGCGGCCCTCCGGCGGCAATCTGCCACAGCCGCTCCTGGACGAGGCACACCTGGCGAGGAAAATTGGCAGCCTCCTGGACGGCCTTGCGCGCCTCGGCCCCCACCGCCGAACGGCGCTGCGGGTCAGCCAGCAAACCATCCAGTACCGGCGCCAGTCCATCGACCTCGGGCGCCACCATGACCGCATTCTCGCCATGCTTAAGAAGGGGCCGGAATTCCGGCAAGTCCGTTACCACGCACGCCACCCCGCAGGCCATGGCTTCAAGCACCGCCTGAGGAAAGCCGTCCGAGGCGGGCAGGCTTACCACCAGGTCACACGCAGCGAACAGCCGGGCCATGCCGGCCTGGGGCACGGGGGCGGTCCACCGCAGGCGGTCGGCGATACCCAAGTCAGCCGCCCGATCCAGGAGTTGCCGGCGATAGCCGGGCGCCGCGCCGAAGGTGGTGAAGACCAGATAGGCCGCGGGGTGGCGGGCGATGACCCGACCAAACGCTTCCAGGATCACATGCTGGCGGTAGAACGGGGCAAGGATGCGTGGACTGAACACCACCACGCCGTCGGCCGGAAGGTCCCAGTCCGCCCGCTGCGCCAGACGGGCTTCGGGGTCCGGCCGGAACCGGTCAGGGTCCACGCCCCAGATGACCTCCACCACCCGCCCGGCCGGGACCCCCATGTCCAGCACCCGCTGCCGCAGCCTTGCATTCTTCACCGTCACCAGCTTGGCCCGGCGCACGGCCACACGGGTCAGGAACCGGCCGACCGGCCCCAGGCTTCCCTGCTCTTCGAACAGGATGTCTCCGCCCATGACGCTGATGGCCAAAGGCCGGCGCCCCAGAAGGGCAGCCACCCAGGTTCCGATCTCTGCAGCGTAATGGGCATGAACGGCGTCATGGCGCAGCGTCCACAGGCGCCAGGCGGTCCGCAAGGCCAAGGCCAGACGTCCGCCCCGCAACACCTCCACCGTCAGCCCATCGGCGGGCCCGAACGGCGGCGTCGGGGACAGAAGCGTCACCCCATGGCCCAAATCGGCCAAGGCCTTGGCCCGCGCCAGCACATGCGGGCTGGCCGCCGAGCCCAGGACAAGCAGGCGCATGACCGCATCCATGGGTCAGTCCACCTTGCGATACAGGGCGATGTGGGAATAACCCAGCCGATCCTCGATCCAGCGGTTCCCGGTCAGGCGGAAGACACTCTCCAGGAGACCATTGACCATCAGGTTCAAGGGGCTGAACGGCAAGGGCACCGCCGGCAAGGCGAAGCTGTGCCCCCGACCGGCCTGTCGCGAAAAGCCCAGTTCGGCCAGCACCGCCTCGATGTCGCCCCGGCTATGGTCGTTCTGGGTCTGGCTCACATTGTACAAGCGATAATGAGCCCGACGGAACAGGCTGTCCCGGTTCGGCCAGGACAGGATCAGATGCCCCCCGGGCCTGACGCACCGGGAAAGGGCCGCCAGAAACGGCCGCGCATCATCCACATATTGAACGACGCCCAGACAAAGGACCAGATCGAAGGGTTGCCCGGGAGTGAAATCCCGCAGATCCTGGACCTGGAAGGAAATGCCTGGATGCAGGCGCGCCGCCTGGTCAATCATACCCGGCGAGACGTCAATGCCCCACCGCTCGTCGGCGGCGATGGCAGCAATATTGTCGCCGGTCCCGCAGCCGACCTCGATCGCCCGACCCAAGCCGCCCAATCCGCTGGCCAGCCGCACGGCGATCCTGTGGCGCTTGGCGATGTCATAGACATCCATGGTGAGCGGCAGGCGAGCGCCATAATATTTCCGGCTCCACCAGCGGCTCATGGTGTCGTGCTTGCGCAGCGAAGCTCCCTCGACGGCGTCGCTTCCGGCCCCGCCGGTCTGGTCAGATCGCCCAGACATAGGGGATCGCCGGATCGGAGGGATCGAGGCGATCGGCCTCGCTGGGATCGTGGGGGATCGAGGCGCAGTTCGCCAGCAGCGCCGGCCGGCCATTCACGGCAGTGAAACCACTCCAGATCATGGGGGGCACGGTGACAAGCCGGTGGTCCGAGCCGATGCGGATTTCCTGGATCATCCCCTGCGACGGACTGGCCGGGCGATCGTCATAAAGGACCACCAGGGCATCCCCCTGCGGACAGGCGAGATTCAAGGTCATCCGGTGATGCCGCTTCCAGGCCTTGATCTGCCCCGGATTGACCGACGAGAAATAGATCTCCCCGAATCCGACAAAATGGGCTTCGGCACTACTGAGCATGGACTTTACCCAGCCGCGTTCATCGGCGATGACCCGCAAGGGCGTGATGAGAACATCCTTGATCACGGCAAACTCCGATCCCCGTACCAGACGGGATAAGAGGGCCGCAGCCCGGTTCTGTCAAGCATCGCCCGGCCGTGCCTGGCCCAGCAAATCCGTCCGGATCGCCTCGTCCAGGGGCCGGGGGCAAAACCCCAGCATGGTGGCGGCCTTGCCCATGGAACCATAAGCCACCGCCGGCTCCCCCGGGCGCATGGGCAGGGCGCCAAAATGGAGCAGGTCCTGGCTCGCCCCCATTTCCCGGGCAACCTGGATCAGCAACTCGCGCAGAGCGACCGCCTGCCCCGAACAGAGATTGAAGATGTCGAAAGTGGCGCGCGGCAGATCGTCGGCAAGCGCGAGATAACCGGCGCAGAGATCGGCGATTCCGAGGAAATCCCGCCGCTGCTGGCCAGAAGAAAGATCAACCGGCTGGCCCACCCGCAAGCGGGCGACCACCTGTGACAGCAGCTTGGCGGGATTGTCCAGCGACCCGAACGGGATGAACAGGCGGGCCACGCGCGTGGGCACCTCGGTCTCCAGCGCAAGCTGCCGTGCCCGCAAGCTTTCCGCAAGCTTGGACAAGCCATAGGGGGTGTCGGGCACACAGGCATCGTCCTCGCGGCACGCGGCATCGGAAGCGGAATATTCCATTCCCGAGCCGGTGACGATGACACCGCAGCCGGTCCCGCGCAGCGCCGCGAAAAGCGGATCCAATGGCATCACATTGACGGCCAGCGAGCCAGCAAGGTCATAGCCGGGCGACGCATAGTCGGTGGCATGGCCCGCATGATGGACCCAGAGGGCCGGGGCGGTCTGCCCCACCAGTGCGGCCACCGAACGGGGCTGACGCAGGTCCAGGCGCGCCAGCGTCACCCCCCCGGACAGGGAGTCCAGACGATCGGCGGCAATTCCGGCATAGTCCGCCAACGGCCGGCTATGGGTCGCGGTCACCCGCCAGCCTGCGGCTGCGAATGCCCGGGCCAGGTGGCACCCCACGAAACTGGTGGCCCCGGTGACCACCACCGCCCTTGCCATCAGGACCCCACGTAATCGGCGATCTGCTCGGACGTCACCGCCATGGGGCACTCGCCGTCCGACACCCGCTTGTACCAGAGCACGGTCTTGGCCACCGCGTGGTCGAAGTCCCAGCGGGCCCCCCATCCCAACAGCGTCTTGGCCTTGTCATTGTTCAGCATGAGGAGGCGGGCCTCATGGGGTGCATTGGGATCGCGCTCGACCTCCAGGCTGCCGCTCCCCCAGACCTCCAGCGCCCGCTCGGCCAACTCTTGGACCGTCCTGACATTTTCCGGATCAGGCCCGAAATTCCAAGCAGACCGGACCTCGGGGTCACCGCCCAGCAGGCGCGCGGCCAAGGTCAGATACCCGGACAAAGGCTCGAGCACATGCTGCCACGGCCGGGTCGAATCCGGGCTGCGCAGGTGGAGCGGCCGGCCCGCCTGCAGGGAGCGGATGCAATCAGGAACGATACGATCGGCGGAAAAATCTCCGCCGCCGATCACATTGCCGGCACGGGTACTGGCCGCCCCGAAGCCAGGGCGGCGCAGCAGGAACGAGTCCTGATAGGCGGCGAACACCAGCTCGGCTCCCGCCTTGGAGGCGGAATAGGGATCGGCGCCGCCCAGCTCGTCGTTCTCGCGATAGCCCCAGGCCCATTCCTTGTTGCGATAGCATTTGTCGGACGTGATGAACACCAGGGCCCGCACCTGAGGCTGTTCGCGCACCGCTTCCAGCAGATTGACCGCGCCGCCGATATTGGTGTCGAACGTGGTCTTGGGATCGGCATAGGAACGGCGCACCAGGGCCTGGGCCGCCAGATGGATGATCAGGTCCGGCGCGGACGCCGTCACGGCGGCCCGCATGCTGTCCAGGTCCCGAATGTCGCCATCATGCTGGACAATGCGATCGCGCAGCCGCAACTGATCGAACAGAGGCGCGTCCTCGGCCGGTGGCAGGGCGAAACCGTGGACGGTCGCGCCCAGGTCCGTCAGCCAATGACACAGCCAACTCCCCTTGAACCCCGTTGAGCCGGTGACCAGGATGCGCCGGCCCCGCAACTCGGCGAGGGCTTTCTGAAAGCTCATGACCGGTGGTTCCTCAACTGCTCGGCGCCCACGGCGCCCGATTCTGAGCCCACAAGTCGTTCAGCAGGGCATAGTCCCGATAGGTGTCCATGCATTGCCAGAATCCATCATGGGGATACATCATCATGCGCCCTTCGGCGGCAATCCGCCGCATGGGCTCGGTTTCCAAAGTCACATCGTCCCGATTGCCGGGAAGATAGTCGAACAGAGCCCGGTCACAGATAAAGTAGCCGCCACTGATGCGGCCACCCGTGGCATTGGGCTTTTCGTTGAATTCGGTGATGCGGCCATCACCCCTGCAATCCAGTTCGCCAAAGCGTCCCGGCGGGCGGACTCCGCTGACGGTCATGACCGGCCTGTGCGTGCCATGGAACGTCTCGAGCGCCGCAAGGTCAATGTCGGCCACGCCGTCGCCATAGGTCAGCATGAAGCTGTCGTCATCGCCGACATAAGGCTCGATCCGCTTGACCCGGGAGCCGGTCAAGGCCTCCTCGCCGGTCTCCACGAGGGTGACGCGCCAGTCGATCTCGCGGTCCATCCCGTGGAAGGTCAATTCCCTACCCTTGGCGAAATCGATGGTGAAGTCCGCGACCCGGGTCCGATAGTTCAAGAAGAACGACTTGATGACGTCGCTCTTGTACCCCAGGCAAAGAATGAAGTCCTTGTGCCCGGCTGCGGCATAGGTCCGCATGATGTGCCAGAGGATGGGATAGGGACCGATCGGAATCATGGGCTTCGGCAGGTCGTCCGCCACCCCGCGGATGCGGGTGCCCTTGCCGCCGCATAGGATCACTACTTTCATGCTTTCCCCCTGGCCCGGCCCTAGCCGGCAAGCTTTCTGGCGACCAGCGTTTCCAGCCCGGAATACTGGCGGGTGGCCTCAATCTCGGTGCTGGTGAACGAAATGCCCAGCTCCTGCTCGACCTCGAGAATCACCTTGATATGCCGCAGACTGTCCCACCCGGCCGTCGAGCCGAGCCCGGCAGAGGCAAGATCCTGTGGCGGGACCGGCCCGATGACCCGGCGCACGGCATCCGCAAGGCGGCTGCGCCAGGCCTCCGCCGGATCGGCAGCGAACGACGGGGCGGCACCGGAGCCGGCCTGTGGCGCGGCGGGCGCAGCCTCGGGCCGGGATCGGGATATCCCATGGAAGCCGAACCGCATTTTTTCCGGCGCCCGCCCGGCCTCCACCATCACCACGCCGCCCTCGTCCAGATGCAGGTCCGCCAGTTCGGCCACTTCCTCGGGCAGCAGGCACCCCTGACCGGCCGGCCGCACTTCCCGAGAAAAGGCTGTTTCCACGAAACCGGGCGCGATCGTCAGCCCATGGATGCCATGGCCGGCATGGGCCCGGTCGAGACCGGCCACCAGATTAGTGGCGGCTGCCTTGACGGCCACATAGTCCGCCCAGCCCTCGGGCTGGCTGTCCACCGCCGTGGAACCGATCAGAATGATACTGCCTTGCTGGCGGGCCAACATCCCGGGCATCGCGGCCTTCACCATCTGGCCGAGCGCCTGGTAAGCCACAGCCATCTGCACGCCAAGCGGCGCACCAAGCGGCGCGGCGGCGGCATGCACCAGGATGTCGGGCCGCCGCTCGACGATGGCCCGCGTCACGGCCTCGCGGCCGGAGTCCTCGGCCAGATCAGCGGCGACCAGATCCCCTCCGGCGTCCCGGACCAGGTCGGCCAGCGGCTGCGGCGCCACCCCGCGATGCGGCAGGATGAGGCTGATCCCCTTGCGGGCGAGACGGCGCGCAATGGCGCCGCCGATGGCGCCGGTCGCCCCGGTGACCAGGGCGACCCGCCGATCCGTGCGCCGGATGGGAAAGGTCTCCGGCTGGGCCGGCCATTCGGCATCGCGGGCCTGAACCGTCATCCGCGCCTCGACCACCACTTCGGCCCCGCGAAGGACCAGAACGGACAGGGTCAGGACGCGGTTCGCCGCACTGATGGCCGAGATGCGTGCGGAATAGACCAGCGTCTCGCCGAAAAACACCGGCCGCACGGCGGTCAGCTCGTGCCCCAGATACAGCGATGGCAAGCCCGGCAGCATCATGCCGGCGATGGCCGAAAATGGCGCGACCGTCATATGCAGGGGCACGATCGGCTGACCGAAGGGCGTGTCGGCGGCATAGGCCGGATCGTGATGCAACCGGTTGGAATCGCCACTGAGAGCCCGGAAGCCCTCGAAATCCGACTGGGCGAAGGTCCGCTCGAAGACCACGTGGTCCCCAAGCCGGAAATCGGAGAAACGAACGATGGTCATGCGTACTCCCCAGGAGCATCGGCAAATGTGACCGTCAGCCATGACGGCAGGGTAGGCAGCTGCCCCGACAGATCCAGGACCCATTGGCCGGGCCGGTCGCCGGGCTGGAAACCCGCCTCCGCATAAACGGCGCGCACCGGCGTATTCCGCTCGGTGTCCACGATCTCGCCCAGCAACAGGGTGCAGCCCCGCCGCTTCGCCTCGCCCGCCAGCCAACGCGGCAGCATAGGCTCAAATCCGCGCCCCAGGACCCGGCAGGACAAGAGATAACTGTCGATCATGGCAACCCCGGGACGGGGCTCGTTCCATCGCACGATCAGAACACCGACTATTTCAGGGGCGCTGAAGCGGTCCTGCAGGCCAATGGTGAGGACGCTATGGCCCGCGGCCAGGAAAGACTGGAGATCCGCCTGCGCATGGCGCCGCGTGGTGGCGTTGAACTGATTGGTCTTGGACAGCAGCTGCACCGTCCGCACCATGGTTCCGGCGGTAACGGGAGCAAGGGTCAAGCGGCTCTCCAGAGAAGCATAGAAGCTTTCCAGGTCGCCGGCGGCGCTGCGGGCGGCACGCACCCGCCCCTGCGCTTGATAAGCAGCGGTCCTTTTGCGGTCCTCGTCGGTGACCGACAGGAAGTCGAGCCAAAGGCAGTTCCGCAGGGCTTCGGCATAACCGGCCGGGTCCTGCGGCAGGTCCAGGATCTTCACCCCCGGCAGTTCCCGCGCCATCTTCGCCCGCTCCACGGGATTGTCGTCGATGAACAGGACATGGTCGACACCCAGTTGTAGGTCTTGGCATATGGCCTTGAGATTTTCCGGCTTTTCCCGCCAATCGATGGCATGGGCGGCCAGATCGGCGCGGCGGAGAACCATGCCGGGATGGCGATCTATCACGTCGAGAGCCTGCGCCTCGTCGTTCTTGCTCAGGACGGCCAGGGCCACGCCATGATCCGCCAGAACCTTGAGTTGGCGCTGGAATTGGCCGAATGCATTGCCAGGGAAATCCCCCCCAAGCTGCAATCCGTCCATGCCGTCCTCGCCCAGCACACCGCCCCAGAGGGTGTTGTCCAAGTCGATAGCCAACAGCCGTACCGAACGGCCAAGAGCGGCAATGGAGAACCGGGCGATGCGATGCGCCACCTTGGCCGAGAAGGGATCGGAGTAGGGAAACCGCCCCATCAGCCACAGACGGTCATCCGTCATTGCTGCCATGCTGTCCCCGCCCAGACCAGCCGGGTCGAACACGACAATCTGCGGCAGGGAACGGGTCAGGGATAGCAGGCGCCGGTTCATGGCTTCGAGCCGGTCCCGGACGCCCCCCTCGGCGCTCGTCCCCGCCGCCCCGGTCAGACCGGAACCGGAGAGCGGGAACAGGGAAACCATCATCCATCCGCCCACCCGACCGCGATAGGCCGACAAGGCCTCCATATATTGCTCGAAGCGCGCTTCAGCCTGGGTCCAGTCAACCCCGTCCAGGTCCATGACGCCCAGCAGATCCTCGAGCCGGTCCAGGAACACGGCCATGTCCGGAGGCGCACGGTACAGGTCCGACCCGGCATCCAGCATCTGGCGGATCGCCTGCCCAAAGGCGGGCTGGAACAGTTCCAGCCGGCGATCTGGCAAAGCTTCGCCCAGGATCCTTCCGGTCTGGTCGGCCACCAATTGCAGATTGGCGCTGCCCATCAGCGCCAGGCGCACCGGGGCCTGCCCGGCGGCCATCTGCTTGCGCTCCAGCAGCCAGGCGGACCGGTGGCCCTGCTCGACCATGCCCCAGGGGTCCGCCAGCACTTGGCGACAGGCCGCGGCCACGGCGGAACAGGCGGCCGACTCCACCACGCCCCCCCACAAGGGGCGGCTTACAACGGCTCGGGCCTGATGCATCAGTCGGATTACAGGCTCGAAATCATTGCGGCAGGGGACATCCAGAGTCCGGACCAGCATGGTGGCCTTGGCCTCGGCCATGCCCTCTCCAAAGTCGGCTTGTGCCCCGAAGGTCTTGAAATAGCGATAGGGAACCGCCGCCTCTTCCTCATAGCGGTGGAACTGGGTGCAATAGCTCCAGTCACAGCCCATCATGAGGATCCGGGCATCAAGGGCCTCGAACAGAGCCAATTGGGAGTCGGCGCCGAAGGTGGTGCTGTTGCGGCAGGCCAATACCTGATCCGCCAACGGGCCCGCGACCGCATAGGAATAAATGGGATGGCGGGTACGCCGGAACTCAGGCAGATCCAGCGCCCAATCCCCAAGCAGCCCTGTTTCCGACGGGCTGGCCTTCAGGTCAAAGGGCTTGCCGCGACAGAAACTGAAGGTGAAGGCAGGAATGGCTATGCTGTGACCGCCAGCCAGAAGCTGGCGAAGCGCCCAAAGAAAATCCCACTTCCCCACCTGAGCCGGAGGCTTCAGATGGGGCAAGGAGGAATGGATGACAAGCAGCCGGTCGTCAGGATGAACACAGGCTTGCAGGCAGTCCAGGATCGCTTGTCGCATGAAATGGCCGTCCCTGGACCGCACCTAGCTCATGGACGCCTTCACCCGGTTCCAGCGGTCGATATACCACTCGCAATATTTGCGATATCCGGTCTCAAGCGGCCACTGCGGTTCGAACCCCAGCACGTTGCGGGCCCGCTCCACCGAGAGAGTGCCGCGGACGGGCTTGTGTTCGGCCCGCGGACGGTCCTCGAGGATCGCGCTCGGCACCAGATCCTTCACGATGGCCGCCAATTCCGCAATGGTGCGGGCATTGCCGAAGGTCAGGTTGAAGGTGGTGGAGTCCGGCCGGCCCGCATGCACGGCCATGGCACGAACCATGCCGTCCACCAGATCGCCGATATAGGTGAAGTCCAACCGGCCATCGCCGCCGCCTTCCAGCAGCAGGGGCTTGCCCATCAGGGCGTTCTCGATGAACGCCTGGCTGACACGCCGGCTGACGCAGCGCTCGCCATAAAGGGCGCTGGGACGAATGATGGTGGTGCCCACATTGTACTGGTCCCGATAGGTGCGCATCAGGCGCTCGGCCATGTACTTGGTGTTGGCGTAAATGCCCTTGGGCTTCGGCCGGGTGAACTCGTCCACCACCGGCGTTTCGAAATCGCCATAGACCGTGGACGAGGACAGCAGCATCACCTGATTGATCTGCGACTGAGAATTGCGGGCCAGTTCGAGGATATGACGCAGCGGGATCAGCTGCAGGTCGAACATCAGGGCCGGATTCTTGTTGGCGTCCACCGCGCTGGCGATGGCCGCCAGATGCACCACCTTGGTGGGCTGGAACTCGTCGAACAGACGCATGAGGTCGCCGAGCTGGCGGGCGTCACCGTTGCGAAGATGCACGCCCGCTTCATTCATCAGCTGGAACCGCTCCAGCAGGAAGGCACGATTGAGCTGCAGCCGCACGGGATTGGGCTCGGTATAAAAGGCATTGTCCACCAGGCTGTTGACGCCCAGATTGTCCAACACCATCACCTCGGCGCCGACCGTGCGCAGTTCCAGAGCAAGATTATGGCCGATGAACCCCGCGCCACCCACCAGGATGATGCGCTGATCCTTCAGTTGCGCACGGATGGTCTCTTTACTCAAAACAGCCATCATGATCCTCAAAACGGTAGAATTCTTGGCGGGCCCCGGGGCGACACCCACGATGATGACATACCACACGGCGGTACCATCTCAAATGGGTTAGTCCCGTCATGTTAAGTGAACGCCATGCGACAAACGGATGCCTGGATCCGAGGCGTAGTCCAAGATGCGAATGGCCCGGTCTGCACACACCACCAAGATCCCCTGCCCGCCAATATGGCACACTCGCCCCGGAACTCCTTTCAAATGGAATTCCGGAATACTGGTCGCAAACACACGAATTCGCTGTCCGTCCAGAAATGTAAAAGCACCAGGATAGGGCCGCGTCAGGCCGCGGACCAGATCATGAACCTGCCGGGCGGTCATACGGTGCCAGTCGATCCGGCCATCCGCATCGTTTCTCTGGTGCCAATAGACTGCGTCGTCGGGATTTTGCACCCTTTCCTGCAAGTTTCCCTGCGCCAGACGCGCCAACACGTCAAGGACGAGGTCGGGAAATACCTGGTTCGCCGCGTCATGCAAATCTGCGATTGTCATTTGGGCTGTAATCGGGATCAGGGCCTCAGCCAGAACATTTCCGGTGTCGATCCCGTCGTCGACCCGGATCACGCTGACTCCGGCCATCCGTTCGCCAGCAATGATTTGCCAGTTCAGGGGAGAACCACCCCGATATTGCGGCAGGCGACCGCCGTGCAGGTTGATTGTCCCGAACTTGGGCAAGTCAATCAGTGGACGGCGAAATATCTGCGAATAGCCGCCGATGATCGAAAGGCTATGCTCCCTTGCCTCGAAAGCTGCCAGAAAACTTGAAGCATTCACATCGGGCGCGGCGATCAGGGAGATTCCCAGCCGCTCGCCGACCGGGGCCAGTTGAGTCAGTGCGGTCGGGGGCGCATAGACCGCAGAGACCATGTGGCCGTGGTCAACAATGGCTTGCAGCACTGACAAGCCGCGCTGTCCATTCAAGAAGAAGGCGATGTCACGCATCGGACCGATCAACCTTCCGTGCCAGCCCCCGCAGGGTCAGCTTGCCGGACGGTTCGACGACTCGCTCCAACGTCGCAAGGCGCAACCCCGCTTTGGCTACCAGAAGGCAAAAGGATGCGGCGCTGAACGCGTGATAATGGTCCACATAGAACTCTTCACGGTCAGGGCCGATCCGGATCGCCTCCTCGCCATCTGGCAGTTCCACATAGATCGCCCCGTCGGGTGCAAGCAGGGCGGTTGCCTTGTCCAGGGGGGCGACAGGGTCCTCCAAATGCTCGAGCACCTTGTTGAAGGTAATCAGATCAAACGAACCGCCAATGTCCATGGTCCGGAAATCGCCGACCAGCGCCGAGACTCCGGCCGCCTCAATGGCGTGCTGAACATTCTGGGGGTCAGGATCAATCGCGGTGACAGACCAGCCGTTTTCCTGCATGCATGCGCCAAACACCGCCGTCCCGGAACCCACATCGAGAACCTTCCGCCCCGACCCGGTCGCGGAAATCCGGTCGGCCAACCACTTGACCCGCTGACGGTTGTCGGACTGATCCTTTGGCAGGGCCATGATCCTATCGAACCGCTCTCGCAGCACGCCATAGGAGGTCGCGCGGTAGTCGGCTGCATACAGCGTCGAAAGATCCATCCGATGGCGGTTGCTCAGATGCCCACACCCCCGACACCGCACTACCGTGCGCGAATACCCCGCCAACCTGAAATCGGGTTCCCCTGCCGGCGGAGCATCGAACCGACCAACGTTGTCCTCATCGGCACTGCCGCAAAAGAGGCAGACGCTCACCATTGCCAGTCCTCAACCAAGAAATCCTTGATCGTCCAAACGTCACCCGCCTTGGACCAAACCGATTCATTACGGAAGCTTTCCGCCACCTCCCAGAACCAGGACACCGGCTCGCCAACAAATCGGCAAAAAGCCTCGATGTCCGCATCCGGAGCCTGAAGTTTTCCTCCGCGCATCTGATCGATTGCTTCCTCGCGGCTAATCATGCCATAGCGGACCTGGACGGACAGATTATCGAAGTCTCGAGTGATGCCGAACTTGTACCACTTCAACAAGTGGTGGAGCGAAATGAACTCGCAATCGATGTCCGCGAAAGTCCACCGTCCCGTCCGGGGCTGCTCGGCCTGGTTAAAGCCGTACTTTGCCGCAATCGCGGCATTCTCGAACGAGTTCCATTTGAAATAGGACCCAAGGAAGATCGAGCGTGTCTTCTTGGTAAACCTATCTTCGGAGGGCAACCGATAGGCCACCAGGTCTTCAGACGTGAGACCTTCCTTGCCAACCCAATCATCGATTGCCGTGTTGTTCGAAACGCCGTAGCGACGAATCCAGTCAAGGTTCAAATCCGTCGCCAATCGGTCGGCCTCCGGGCCGCCGAATTCCAATTGCGGATTTTCACCCCAGACCACCAGCGGAATTCCAAAATCGACGGCCAGACGCGTGGAAATGGCGAACATCGCCATATGCATCGGAATCGCCGTTGCCCCCTTATGAACAAAGGCGGCCTTTGTGAATTTCCGCTCGACTTCAGGGCTGATGCTGTAATCGATATGGTCAATTCCCAACTGCTTGACCATGTTGTCAAGATTTCGCTGACCGATGGCGGTCCGCGCTGGTGTGCGCCAGGTCACACCCAACACCTTCAAACCATACTCCTGACAGCGGATCACTTGATACCAGCTGTCCTTTCCACCGCTCACCGGGACAATGCAGTCATAACCACCGGACAAAGCCTTGGCCTCGTCGACCACTGCTTGAAAGGCTTTCGCCCGATCGGCCCAATCGATTTTCGTTTCTTTGTCGTCGTGTCCGCGGCACGCGGAGCAGACGCCCTCCTCGTCCAGGACGATTCCAGGCCGAGAATCCGGGAGAATACATCTGGTGCAATAGCGCATTTGTTACCCCGCATCCTTATTCTGAATCAACCTGACCAAGGACTGAACGGCATGATCGCTGTCTAGCCAATGAAGCACAGCCAAGTTCTCATCCCGCAGGTAAGCCTCGAACTCCAGCTCGCGCCCCGCTTCGACCAGCATAACGAAGACTCGCCCGACATCGTTGATTACCAGAACGCCCCGCAGTGAAAATTGGCTCAGGCGGCCGTTCAACGAAGGCGTCGCATAGAAACCCCAGGACTTCCGAGCCACATCATACTCGGCCCCCGCAGGCGTGATGAAAGTGATCTGCTCATCAGGCTCCAATTCGAGACGCCCGCAGTCGCTGATCGTAATCGGTGAATGCCGACCCGCCTGGTACTGGCGGGGTGGGTTCTTTTGACTAAATTTCATTAAACGATTCCAAATTACTTGGACTGTCAAACAAATCGACAAAGATCTTGCTCGACACAAACGAGAACAAGAATTTGTTGAAGCTGTTCCGGTCGTCACGGAAAGATAGAAAATTCTTCACCGCATCGCGGCGGACTATATCGAAGATCGGACTGTCCGCCATCAAGAAATCCTGGACTGCCGGGTCGCTTGTATCGAGCAAGGAATCGATCGAAGCATTAAAACCCCGCTTCCTTTTGTCCAAGCGGACCTCGTCAACAAGCAGGCCGTTGGCAGCTTCCCGAAGAAGGTATTTGGGAAAGCCATTGGAGACCAGATTCTCACTGGGGACCGAAAAGGCATATTCGGCCAAGGCGCGATCCAGAAACGGGGCCCTGTTCTCAACAGAGAAGGTCATGGCATTGTAATCGTCCTCTCGCAATAGGATCGGGACGGTTTCATGCCAGATTTCATTTAGCATCCTGTTTCTTAATGTCTCGCCACAGTAATCTTCTTCAGCGAAATCTTCAGACAACGGATTTACTAAAAAACTATCAAACTCTTTATTGTTCAGGTAGATATGCCGCCTATCTTTTGGATCCCGAGCAAAAGCAATCGGGTCCTGCAGAAACGGATTTCTCACAAAACTCCCATAGCTTTCCGACCAATCAGAAAGCAATTTTTTGAAGTCTGCAGACCCATATCGCCCAGCAAGCCAAAATCCATAATGATCATAGTAGCCGGTGAACAGCTCGTCTGCCGCGACTCCAGTCAAGGCAACCTTGAATCCTTGACATGATATTTCTTCCATCAGGAACGACTGAATGTAAGAACTGATTGTAACAACAGGAGCCGCCCTGCTTGCGACTAGCTTCGCCAGACGGGGAAGAAAATTTTCTGTCGTAGTGGGAATAACGTGATGCGGGCAGCCAATATCATTAACCACGGCGCGGATATTATCTATCTCGTTATAGCGCGGGTCAGTATCAACGATAGAGAAGCAATGAAGATCGGCCCCTAAGGACTTGACTGCGAGAGATGCCAAGGCGCCCGAATCGATTCCGCCACTCAGACAAAGAGCCACCGGCACATCGGCGCGCAATCGCAGGGAAACCGCAACTTCAAGGCGTTCCCGCACACCGGCCACGGCCTCTTCGAGAGACATGGGCTGCGGCGCATGGTGCAGCATCCAATAGGACTCGGCCACAGGTTTGCCCGGCTCGGCCAAGATGGCGGAACAGGCCGGCGGCAACATTCGGACATCCTTGAACCAGGTCAGGTCCGACTTGTGCAGCGACTTGTAGCCATTCACCAGGAAGCGGCGGATCTGCAAATGATCCACACTCGGGCGGCGACCGATCAAGGCGATAAGGGCCGATACCTCGGACGCAAAAAACAGCGCGCCATCCTGAAAACACCAGAACAACGGCTTCTCACCAAACCGATCACGAGACAGCCAGAGAGTGCCCCGGCCCTCGTCCGCCAAGGCCAAGGCCCACATGCCCTCCATCCGCTCGGTACAGGCTGGCCCCCAGCGTCGATAGGCCTCGATGACCACCTCAGTATCAGAGTGGGTCTCGAACTGATGGCCTAGCTCCTCCAATTCCCGGCGCAACTCGATGAAGTTATAGATCTCTCCGTTGAAGACCAGGACCATCCCATCCTTTTGGAATGGTTGGTTCGATCGCGGGTCGAGATCGATAATGCTTAACCGGGTATGCAGCAAAGTGGCCTTAAAAGGCCCAATACTGGCCTCAGCTACGCCCGAGGCATCGGGGCCACGATGCCTCAGAGCCTCAAAGGTAGCCGCAATGCGGTCCTGCGAAAGGGGTAACCGCGCGAAGAAACCGGCAATGCCACACATGGCCCGAATTCAATCCGAAAGCATCGCGCGCCGCAACTGCATCCCGCGCTTCAGATCATGAACCAGGGTTTTGCCGAGCACGCGGCATTCATCATTCCAGGAAAACTCTGTGGCGGGCCTGGCGAACATGAGGTCACCCTTGGCGATCACTGCGCCGGCAGGCAGGTCACGAGCTGCCACAAGACCTTTCCGGAACGCCTCGGCCATTCCTTCTTCGACGGCTTGTCGTTCCTTGCCGAACCGCCCCACCGCCGCCTTCAATTTCGGCGCCATATCGACCAGGCGCCTCATATCATCGGCATCCACGGAAAGCTGGTGGTCGCGAAACTCCCGCCCCGTCTTGCAATCCGTAAAATGCACTTCGACGACACTGGCGCCCAGAGCAATCGCACCAAAAACCGCATCAAGTCCGATGACGTGGTTGGAATAACCCACCGCCACGCCATAGCGCTGGGCAAGAAACGGAATGCTCGCCAGATTTGCCTGCTCCAAAGGAACCGGGTACGCCGCCACGCAATGCAACAGCACCAAGCGCTCAGCGAGCGATACGTCGTCCGGCAGTTCTTCAAGGACCCACTGCACTGCCCGATCAATCTCGACCGGTGTCCCGAGCCCCGTAGAGAGGATCACCGGCAGTCCGGTGGCAGCCGCAGCCCGAACCACGGGCTCGAAGGTCAAGTCTCCACTGGCGATCTTCATGGCCGACCCGAGGGTGGCCAACAAGGGCACCCAATCTTCGCTCACGGGGGTGGACAAGAACCGAACCCCCAGCTCCGCCGCTTCGGCAGCCAAGCGACGATGGGCCTCCTCATCCAACTGAAACCGGCTTACGCGGCTGAATCGGACCGGGTCGTCGCCAGCGATGAAACGCTCGGGCGTATAGCTCTGAAACTTGACCGCATCGGCGCCGGACTCCGCCGCCAATCTCAGAAGTTCGCTCGCCTTTTCGACGTCTCCCTCGTGGTTCACGCCGATCTCGGCAATGATCACGACATCGGTGCCCAGGTTCTTGCCAAACAGCCGCATTTTCGATCCTAAGGTCAGGCCGCAGTTACAACCAAGAAATGATGCTCGACCAATATGTTGGCGCCGGTCGCCACCAGCCGTCTGCCATCCACGGTATTGATGGTGAACGTCTCGGTTGGTCGGCTTGGGGGCGGCAAATCAATCGGCAGCAGGAATTTTTCGAAGTCAGCCTTGTAGCCCCTGGCATCCAAGTGTTCACGCACGGTCCGCACGGAAAACGAGGTGAAGCCGCCATCCCAGTCCCCACCTGGCACCTTGTATTGGATTTTGGTATCCACATCGGCGGAATTGAAACGACCGAACAGAAACAGGGTCCCGCCAGGCACCATCCAATTGAGCCAGATATCGAGGACCCGGCAGGGATCGTCGAAAATGCTGAGAATGCCCGAGGCCACAAGGGCATCAAAGCGCTCTGCTGGCTGGTAGGTCAAGGAGTCGGCAACCTCGAACGTCATGCGCAAATGTTCGTTTGAAGATTTGGCAAGCTCAATCAATTCGGAGTTCAGGTCGATGCCGTGCAGGCTGATACCAGGAAAACGTTCGGCCAAAAGCCGCATCCCGAATCCTTGCGCGCAGCCGATGTCCAGAAAGCGTCCCGTCGGCTCGCCCAGCCGTTCCTCAATAATCTCCGCCAGCCGCAGTTCGTGAAACTTCGGCGGCCGTGCCGGCACAAACAGCTTGGCGTTTACATCCCTCCATCCGAACTGATTCATTCAGTTGCTTTCCTTTGACTTTGCGCAGTTTTCCGCGATGACGCCTCGCAACCAGGCAACCAGTGCCGGTCGATCGACGATCAACGGCACACCCGAGGCGAACTCGCGAAAACCGGCCAGGGTGCCGGTTGGATCGTAGTAGACCGATGGCCTGTCACAGGCAACACCTATTGCGCCGGTTGTCGTGAAGGGCATGGAAATCACCGCGGCGCTTCCCAGACAGAGGCGATGAGCCGGCGCGTTCGGCCCGACCAACATGCAGTCGAACTGGTCGATCAGCACCTCGTAGAGCCCCCCCTTGTGCCGTGCGGGCGTGCGCCCGCCACGCCCTTTGACTAGTCCGCCTTTCGGCTTATAGAGCGGCACAGCTCCAGCCTCTCGGATGGCCGAGAAGACATCATTGAGAAACCTCAGGACGATGTCGTCGGTTTGATAGGGCCGGGGAGCCCCCACGCGTCCGGAAACCGATGGACGACGCGGCGGAATATCGAACACCGCCACCATCGGACCATCAACCACCGGCAGCGGCAATCCATCATCTGTCAGCGAAACATCGTCAGCCAGCAGAAACTCTCCGACGATGTTCTGTTGGCGATAGGCCTCGGCCTGAAACGCGTGAAAAACCGTGTACCGAGACCACGACCAAAACAAAAAGTGAGGATTGATCTGGCGTTGATCCGGCAAACCTTTTTGAAACTCATTAACACTGTGGGAATACGAGACCAAAGTGACTTTTGATCCCTGGCGCTCGACATAATATGTCCAAAGCGGCCTTTCCAAGGCAAAGCCCATGTGAAAGAGATAATCAACGGCAAGCCGGTCCGAAGGCAAACGTCGGACATAGGAATAGTCAATAATCTGGCGTAATAGCAGTGCCGCCCACCAACGACCCACGAGCGTCAGAAGCGCCGCTCCCACACAAAGGCGCAAGGCATCGCCCAAAAAGGCTAGACGCCGGCCACGTCCCTCAAGAGCGGGAAAAGGATCTCCCGTTACGATTTCCAGCCAAGGCGGCGCCTCGCCACGTCCGCCGCCATGACTTTGGGCCCAAACCCGCTGCACGGAAGCCGGACGAATTGTCGACTGCCAATACCAATTACACGCGTCGAAATATCGACCATCGGGAGTTTGCGGCGCCGGTGTCTGTGTCGGGGCAAGGCCCAGCAACACAGCATAGGGTGCATCGACCCGCCCCCCGGCCCTCGCGCCCTTCACGTAATGGCCGAACCGTCGGAAGCCATCCCTCAGATGTCTGACCAGCACCAATGCAAATCGCAGGCGGCTCCACAGCGGATGAGAAGCCTGTCCGTTTTCCGCGAAAATCGAACGCCACTGAGTTGGAAGGGGAAGGACAAACGGACCGGTCTCACCACACAGAACCCGAGCCGCATCGGCAAATGCGCCCGCCTCCCATGCAATATAGAACAGCCGTTGACGCAAATAATTCTTGGCGGGTTCGGCCATCCCGGCAGGCAGTAAGCCGAAGAATGCAGTGGCCGGAAGATCGAGGTCGGCGCTCAACCGCGGGACAACGCGGAGATTGTCAAAATCACGCTGTTGCCGTGCCAGCACCCGACAGGCTTGAAGGCGCCGCCGGAGGGTTCGGCGAGCCGCCGCGCCACTGATCAACTGGCAAATCGACCTCAAAAAATGCAGCTTTCCAAGCAGGAAGGACGCACCCGAATAGCGATTCAGCCGTACCTACGTCAAGCTTGTTTTGAAAAGCATGCTTCAGATAAGATGCCGTTGACCTGAGTGAGGCTATGCAAGCCGCCTTATATCATACTATTCTAGTTTGGTATTGGCGCTAGCGCTTAGTGCGCAGCCCCCGGTCGGGCCCCCACTCGGGCTCGTCCGCAGCACTGCCTCGGAATTCGCTGGAGCAAGACAAATGAAAGTCCTCTTCGTCAATCCGAGCCTTCGGCCCGAGATCGACCACAGGTATCTACCCGTGGGTCTGGGTTATGTGGTGACGGCCGTCAAAGAGGCAGGGATCGCGTTCGATCTTCTGGACATCGATATTGGAAATTATTCCAATTCCTACGTTGAGCAATATCTGGAAAAGAACCGATACGACGTCATTTGCTTCGGCTGCATCGTTACTCACTATCGGTGGAGCAAGTGGTTCATCCACACCATCAAGAAATATCAGCCTGATTGTAAAGTGGTGGTTGGTAACTCCGTCGGCTCCTCCATTCCCGAGGTGCTGTTTGCCCACACGCCGGTGGATGTGGTGGTCCTCGGCGAAGGCGATGTGACCATCGTCGAACTGCTTGAAGCCTTGGAAGCTGGCACGTCTCTGGGCGAAATGGTCGAGCCGCCGACCCCGGTGCCGCACAAGAACGGCACCCTCCCGGCGACGTTGAAAGGTGATGGCATCGCGGGCATCGTGTTCCGTGACAAGCTGGGCCGGATCATCAACAACGGCCGCCGCAAGGCCATGCGGTTGATTGACGATTTCCCTTATCCGGACTGGGACATCTTCAACGTCGAGGACTACATCGTCCGCAGCAAGGGGCGTGCCTACGAAACCACATTCTTCGCCCCGGAGGACGTGGTCATTTTTCCGGTCAACACGGCGCGCGGGTGCGTTTTCAAATGCACATTCTGCAATCACCAGTTTTGGCACGACCCCTATCGTCACCGCTCCCCCGAAAACATCATCGGCGAGATCAAGCGCAACAAGGAAAAATACGGCGCAAACTACATTAACTTCTGGGATGAACTAAGCTTCCATAAGGTACAGCCGGCCGAAAAGTTCGTGGACGCCATGCTTGCGGCCGACCTCGGGGTTCACTGGACTGCGGCCGTACGATCTGATCTTTTTGGACGCCCCGACGTGCCGTACGAAGACCGGCTGAGATTGGGTCAGAAGTTCAAGAAGGCGGGCTGCCTGTCCTTGGGCTTCTCGCTCGAGTCGGGCAACGACCAGATCCTGGAAGCCATGAACAAGCGAGTCAAATCGGACTATTTCCGGGAACAGGTCTTGCTGCTCAAGAAGGTTGGTGTTGCGACCGCCACCAGCGTCGTGCTGGGCTATCCACAAGAAACGGTCGAAACCATCGGTGAAACCATGCGCATGTGTGAAGACCTGCGCGTTTATCCCAGCGTCGGCTTTCTGCTTCCGCTACCCGAAACCGGCATGTGGGCCCACGCCATCGACAACAGGTTCATTACCGACATCGACGATTTCCTCGAGAACCGCATGACCGAGCGGCAGGATATCGTTCTCAACATGACAGAGATGAGCAACGACACCATCCTCGACGAAGTTCAAAAATGGCTCGACCAGATCAACACGGCGCTCGGCCGCAAGGTGGAGGGCGACCTGATCCGCACGAAGGGTCATGAACGCCACAACAAGCACCAGAATGAAGAAGTCATCAAGGCAGAAGGCAGCAGCGTGCTGAATTTCGCCACGGTGACCGGCAAGTTTTAGTCCAAAAGGGAACGAGGATGACCATCCAGTCGCCGGAGATCGGCGATCTCATGCATTCCTGGGCGCGGGATCTTTATCCCATCCCGCGCAGCCTGACCGGCAACGGGGTCCGCCAGTCGCTGGCCTATCTGCAAAAGCTCATCCCCGAGATGACCATCCATGAAGTTCCGTCGGGCACGGCCTGCTTCGATTGGGCGGTGCCGGACGAATGGAACATCCGCGATGCCTACATTGCCGACGAGGCGGGCAACCGGGTGGTGGACTTCAAGCAGCATACGCTGCATGTGATGGGCTATTCCGAGCCGGTCGATGCCTGGATGACTCTCGACGACCTGCAACCGCATCTCTATTCACTTCCCGAGATGCCGGACGCCATTCCCTATATCACCTCATTCTACAAGCGCCGCTGGGGCTTCTGCCTGCAGCACGAGAAGCGCGAGGCTCTAAAGCCCGGACGTTACCACGTGGTGATTGACAGCACCCTGGAGCCCGGCAGCCTGACCTATGGTGAAGTGATCCTGCCGGGTCGGGAACAGAAGGAAATTCTTCTTTCCACCTATATCTGCCACCCGTCCATGGGCAACAACGAGCTATCCGGCCCTGTGGTGACCACAGCCCTGGCCCGCTGGGTGGCCGGCCTCAAGGATCGCCGCCATACCTACCGCATCGTGTTCTGCCCGGAGACCATCGGCACGATCCTCTATATCAGCCGCAATCTCGAGGCCCTGAAAAAGAACACCATCGCCGCCTTTGTGATCACCTGCATCGGCGATGAGCGCAATTACTCCCTCATGCGCTCGCGCCTGGGCGACACCCTGGCGGACCGGGTGGCGACCCATGTGTTCAAGCACTATGCCGGCAATTACCGGGAGTATGCCTTTCTGGAAGGCGGCGGCAGTGACGAACGGCAATATGGCAGCCCGGGAGTGGACCTGCCCGTGGTGTCGCCCATGCGCACCAAGCACGGCGACTTCCCGGAATACCACACCTCCAAGGACGATCTTTCGGTGATCACCCCGGCCGGCCTGTTTGGCGGCTATGAGGTGGTGCGCCGCTGCCTCGAGGCCTTGGAGGGCAATTACCGCTACCGCACCAAGGTTCTGTGCGAACCCCAATTGGGCAAGCGGGGCCTGTATCCCACCCTCAGCACCGGCAAGACATCGCGGGATATCAGCGTCATGCGCCGCGTCCTTTCCTACAGCGACGGCAACCACGACCTGTTGCAGGTGGCCGAGCGCATCCAGGTACCTGTCTGGGAATGCATGGAGCAGGCTGAGAAACTGTTCGCCGGCGGTGTGCTGGAGCGGATCTGAGCCCTCGACTTGACGGGCCGCACGACATCGGTCATGCGGCCCGATCCATTACAGCTTACGCAGTACCAGAGACGGCTGGCGCGCGTTCCGAACGTTCTCGGGACGGTAGCGTCCGCCCACGCGCTCCATGAACTCGCGCACCGCCAGGGTCTCTCCCGGGTAGCGCTCATAGTTCCATTCGTCAAAGACGAACACACCGCCCGGAGCCAGACGGGAATCGAGTTCCTCCAACATGATCTTGCTGGGCTCGTACAGGTCCAGGTCGCAATAGACCATCGAGAAACTGAGTTCGGGACGATCCTTCATCAGGGGGATGAGAGTGTTCTGAACCAGCCCCTTGTGGATCACGATGTCGTCCTGCAGTCCCAGGACATCGATCATGTCCAGCATCTCCTCCAGCGACCCCTTGTAATCACCACGCCCTTCGGAGGCATTGCCATCCTCGGGGACAAAAGTGGTCAGGCCCTCGAAGCTGTCGAAGCAATGAACCAGCTTCTGGCCCATGGGATCATGGATGCGCAGAAGCTTGGCCAAAAAAAGCAGGTTCGCCCCGCGCCAGGACCCGAACTCGGCAATATGGCCGGGAACGTCCAGGGTGCTGCGGAAGATGTCCAGGATCGCCAGGCTGCGGGCCAGGTTCGACGTGCCGCAATAGAGCTGCCAATGGTCCATCACCGACCAGATTTCGCGCGCTCCATATTTGGCTGAGAATTCTTTGCGCTTGGCCAGATAGCGGCTGTCTTCGGCGGCGAACTTCGGCACTTTGGCACTCCCCGTTTTCACCTTGATCGGTCGAGCATCTTCCTTAGCACGGAAATCGGACTCGTGATATATCTGGCACCGATCATGACCGCCCCGTTGACGCCCCCTTGCCTGCCTGGACAGTCCATCTTCCTGCGCCCCTTGTCCGACGCAGACGTGAGCGACAGCTATATCGGCTGGCTGAATGACCCGGAGGTCGGCCGGTTTCTGGAAACCCGATACAGCCACCATGACCGCGCCAGTGTTTTGAACTTCGTGCGGGCCATGAATACCAGCGGCGTGGAGTTCCTGTTCGGCATCTTCCTGGCCGCCGACGGCCGGCATGTGGGCAATATCAAAGTCGGTCCCATCAAATGGCCGCACCCGGTGGCGGACGTGTCCCTGCTGATCGGCGACAGATCCGTCTGGGGAAGGGGTGTGGCGACAGAGGCCATCGGCCTGATCAGCCGGTGGGCCTTCAAGGACCTGGCCGTACGCAAACTGAGCGCCGGGCTGTATGCCCCCAATGAAGGCAGCCGCCGCGCCTTCCTGAAGGCAGGCTACCAGCAAGAGGGGCTGCGTCGGCGCCACTATCTCCTGGATGGGACCATGTGCGACCTGGTGGAGATGGGTCTCTGCCCTGAAGATCTTTCAGTGGAATGACCTTACGCCTCATTCTGACATCCCTTGACCCCCAGATCGAGGCCTGCTCGCTGGTTCCCGGCCCATGGATCCATCTGGGCGACGAGAACCTCGAATCCCGCCTTGCCGCTGCTGACTATGCCGATCCCTTCACTGACGCTGAATCGGTGTTCCAGGATGCCCGGCAGATCCGGCAACTGTCCGAGGTCCTGCTGGTCGAGGTGGCCGACCAGTTGAACCGACGGCATGGATGCAGCCATACCCGCACATTCTGGCGGATCCTGGCCATGCCGTGGATCATCGTCATCGCCCAGGCCGCATGGGTACGGTGGCGGCAGATTCTGGCCTTGTCCCAGCGCCATCCCGACCTGACCGTCCGCATCCTGGCCGAGGATCCGGTCTGGGACTTCCCCTCCCATCGTCAAGTATGGCTGGACGGCCTGCATACCGAACTTTTCGATTTCTGGCTCAGCAGCCGGGTCATTCGGGCGGTGCGACCGGCTGGCTGGCGGCTCGAGGAGATCGCCGTTCCGGCAAGCCCGGCCACCACCCCCGTCCCGCCGCCGACGGAACCCAATTTCCCCAACCGGCTGCTGACCCGACTGACGGGCCGGTGCCTGTTCCGAAATGTGGAGGCCCAAGGCCGCCTCCCGGCCTTTCTGTGGACCTGGTATTTGCGGACCATCGGCCTGGCCGCCCGGCGCAGGGTTCCCGCGCCCGAACCCGTTCCGGACTGGCCGGACCGGCTCGATCCCGGCTTCATCGCGCTGCTCCGCCAGTTGCTGCAGGCCACCCTCCCCCGGACGCTGCGGGACGATTTTGCGGGCTTGGCGGCCAAGGCCCGAGCCCAATCCTTTCGCCCCGGCCGCCCCTTCGTGGTCGGCAGCGGTCTATATTTCGACGAGCCCACCAAATTCGAGGCAGCTTTTGCCTCCGAGACCGGGGAAGTGGTGGTACCGGTCCAGCATGGTGGCCAATATGGCCTGATCCGCTCCCACACGGACCCTGCGGCGGTGGAATTCCCGCATGTGATGATCACCTGGGGATGGACTCGGCAGGAGCACCATCCGGTCAAGGCGGTTCCCTTACCGCCGCCGGCCCTTTCCAGGCTTGTGGCAGGCCGGGCGCAGCGATCGAACGGCAGCCTGATCCTTGTGGGGACATCCATGCGGGTGGCGCAACGCCGGTTGATGGGAACGCCCCGGCCCGGCCAGATGCTGGCCTATCGCGATGCCAAGATTCGCTTCGTGAATGATCTGGACGCCGCGCCTCGGTCGGCCCTGCGCTATCGCCCCTATCCCTTCGAGGCCGGCGCGCTGCTGGACCAGCCCTTTTTCCTGCGGCATTTCCCGGACACCCCGATCGTGCGCGGCCCCCTGTCAGAGCAGATGCTGGCCTGTCGCCTGCTGGTGCTGGATCATCCAGGCACCACGGTCAATCTGGCCCTGGCGGCCGACGTCCCCCTGATCGCGTACTGGGACCAGGATGCCTGGCCCATCTCCCGCGATGGCAGCCCGGTGATCGCCAGGCTGCGAGCCGCCGGTGTCGTGCATGACCAGCCCGAAGCGGCCGCCGCTCAGATCAACCGGGTCTGGGGGGACTTGGATGCCTGGTGGGCGAGCCCAGAGGTGCGCACCGCCCGACAGGAGTTCCTGGCGCTCTATGGGCGGGTGGACCGGCAGTGGTGGCTGCGCTGGGCGGCTGCCTTATGGCGGCTCAACCGCGGCTGGCGCCCGACCGAGGGCTGACCAAGCCCAGCTGCAGCGTCAGCACCGCCATGGCCTGCACGATGGGCGTCTTGGGGGCTTCGCGGCCCTCGACGCCCGCGATGACGTGCCGGGCCTGGTCCATATACATGGCATTCACATCATCCAGCGGACAATCGATCACGCGGTCGGATTTCGAGCCGGCGTCATAGCACCAGACCTGACCGCGCCGCACATCCCATTCGATGGTGCCCCGCTCGCCGGTGATGTGGTAGCGCCGGCGATAATCCCGCTGCAGATAGTCGAGCTGCAGGCTGCACAGGGCCCCGCTGGCAAGCCGCAGAACCACCGAGGCCACGTCATCGGTCTCGATCTCCAGCGTTCCGCTGTGACCCACGAACCCAAAGGCCTCGTCCACCGGGCCCAGCAACCAGGTCAGATAGTCGAACTCGTGGGTATCGAACACCACGCCGCCACCCAGGGCTTTACGGGCGGAATACATCTGCCGGTAATCTTCCCAGGGATGCCAGTCGGGTAGATACTGGCCCGCCAGGACCTGGGCGCCGACCACTCGGCCGATGGCCTCTTGCTCCAGCAAGCCCTTCATGGCCTGGAACGAGGCATGGAACTTCCAATTGGACCCCACATGGGCGAACAGCCCCCTGTCCGCCACAAGGTCGGCCAGGGCCTGCACACCCTCCAGGGACACCGCCAGCGGCTTCTCGATGAACAGGTGGCTGCCCGCCTGGGCAAAGGCCAGCGCCTGTGGAACATGGAAGACGTTGGGGCTGGCAATGACCGCAAGGTCCGGAGCCGAGGCGACAGCCGCCTCCAAAGTGGGCACGGTGGGAAAGCCGGTTGCCTCGGTATAGGCGGCCCGCCGCTCCGGATGCGGATCGAAGCCGGTCACGTCCAGGCCCAGCGCCCTGAAATTGCGGGAATGGCGGGTGCCGATGGACCCCAGGCCGGCAATCATCACCCGCATGCCAAGATCCCGCTGAGCGCCTCGATCACCCGGGTCTGGTCACTGTCCGACAGCCCCGGATGGAGGGGCAGGGACAGGCAACGCCGATAATAGTCCTCGGCCGCCGGAAAGGCCTCGGGGCCGGGATGCCAGGGTGCGTGGAAGGGCTGATGGTGGACCGGAATGTAATGGACCTGGCTTCCCACCCCCTTGGCCCGCAAGGCCGCCATCACCTGGGCACGCGACACGCCCAGCGCCACGAAGTCCACCTCCACCAGATAAAGGTGATGGCCGGAAATCGCCCTTTGCGCCGGCAGGCTTTGGGGCAGCCGCACATGCGGCAAGGGCGCGAACGCCTGATCATAACGCTGGGCCAGGGCGCGCCTGCGGCCGATGAAGCCGTCAAGCTTGGCCATCTGGGTCATCCCCAGGGCTGCCTGGATATCGCAAAGACGATAATTGAAGCCCAGCTCTTGCTGTTCGTAATACCACGGAGCGGTGCCCAACCGGCCTTCCTCGGTCACCAGCGTCTCGCGCTCGATGCCGTGCGTGCGCAACCGGCGCAAATGACGCGCCAGATCGTCGTCATCGGTCAGGATGGCCCCACCCTCTCCGGTGGTGATTGGCTTGACCGGATGAAAGGAGAACACGGTCATGTCCGCCAAGCCGCCACACCCCACGGGCCGGCCATCGGGGTGCCGGGCTCCAAGGGCGTGGCTGGCATCCAGGATGACCCGCCGGTCGCCGGCCAGGGCCCGGATTTCGTCCAGATCCGTGGACAGGCCGCCCATCAGCACGGGAATCACCGCCTTGGCCTCGGGGTGACGCTCGAGGACGGGCGCCAATGTGGCCGGCGACATGCACAGAGTCTGCGGATCAATGTCCGTGAGGGCGGCCCGCCCGCCCGCATAATGCAGGCAGTTTGCGCTGGCGACGAAAGTGATGGCCGAGGTGATCCCCACATCGCCCGGGCCGACGCCGGCCGCCAGGGCGGCCAGATGCAAGGCCGCCGTCCCGCTGGAGACGGCGACGGCATGCCGGGCCCCGGAATAGGACGCCAGCGCCGCCTCGAACCGCTCGACCGCAGGACCCTGGGTCAGGAAATCCCCCCGCAGGACCTCGACCACTGCGGCGATGTCCGCCTCATCAATGGTCTGCCGGCCATAGCCGAGGAACGGGCGATCGGTCACGGACGTCAGGACCCCGACGCGAGCAGTTCGTGCAATTGCGCACCGTCGATCCAGATGTCGTTGTTGTCGCTGGAATACTCAAAGTCGTCGGGAACGCGCTCACCCGTTTCCCCGCCATAGTCGTTGCTGCGGCCGGACCGCCAGACATCGAAGCTCGGCTGGATGACAAAGAAGTCCTTGAACCGGAACGTATTCAAGGCCTCGTCCGCCGGAACCATGACTTCGTGCAGCTTCTCACCCGGGCGAATGCCAATGACCTTCATCTCGCAGCCCGGCGCGATGGCTTCGGCCAGGTCGGTGATGCGCATGGAGGGAATGCGCGGCACGAAGACCTCGCCGCCATGCATGATGTCCAGGCAGCGGATCACGAAGGCAACACCCTGGTCCAGGGTGATCCAGAACCGGGTCATGCGGGGATCGGTGACGGTGATCTGCCCGGTAGCAGCCTGCTTCTGGAACAGCGGAATCACACTGCCGCGCGACCCGATCACATTGCCATAGCGGACCACCGAGAACCGGGTCCCGGCCTTGCCGGACAGATGATTGCCGGCGATGAACAGCTTGTCCGAGCACAGCTTGGTGGCGCCATACAGGTTCACCGGATTGGCCGCCTTGTCGGTGGACAGGGCGATCACGCGCTCGACGCCGGCGTCGATGGCAACATTGACCACGTTCTCGGCGCCGATGACGTTGGTCTTGATGCATTCAATGGGATTGTATTCGGCGGCCACCACCTGCTTCAGCGCGGCGGCATGCACGATGATGTCGATCCCCGCCATGGCCCGCGCCAGGCGGTCAGCGTCACGAACGTCGCCGATGAAATAGCGCAGGATCGACGGATGGTCGAATTCCTGCGCCATCTCGAACTGCTTGAACTCGTCGCGGGAAAACACCACCAGCCGCTTGGGCTTGTAGTTGGCCAGGACATGGCGCACGAAGGCTTTGCCAAAGGACCCGGTGCCCCCGGTGATCAGGATGGATTTATTGTCGAGACTCATCGTGCCCTGGCCTACAAGCTTTACGGTCGAATCCGCGGAAGTGCGTTTCTAACGCACCTTGAACAAAGGTTCCAGGGTCTTGCACCGCAGGAGGTCCGCCACCCCGTTTTCGGCAGCCTCAGCCAACATCGGAAACACCTGGTCATAGACGCCAAGAAGCGTCGCCGCATCCTCGGGCCCATGGGCGTAGCTCATATTGTGCGAGGTAAGCGTCAGGACGCCACGGGCGAAGCATTCCTGCAGGAACAGGGTCTTCAGCTCCCAGGCCGTGGCCTTCGGCGCATCCTTCAGCAGCAGGAAGCTCCAGGCGGGATGACCGGCGGCCTCGGCAAAGGCGCCCAGGCCATGGCGCTCGATCCGCTCGGCGGTCCCCTGGAGCACCAGGGTGCCAACGTCAGACAGGGACTGGACCACCGGTTCGCGGGTCAATTTGTTCAATACCGCCTTGGCCGCGGCGAGCGACAGCGCCTCGCTGCCCATGGTGAAGGAGAAGAAGATATCCTCCATCACCCGCATCACCTCGGCCCGGCCGACGATGGCGGCCAGCGGGTAACCATTGGCCAGGCCCTTGCCCAAGGTGGTCAGGTCGGGCGTCACGCCAAACAATTCCTGCGCACCGCCATTGGCATAGCGGAAGCCGGTGATCATCTCGTCGAAAACCAGAACCGCCCCATGCTTGCGGGTCAGCTCCGCCACCCCCTCGAGAAAGCCGGGCGCCGGCCAGGTGGTATTCATCGGTTCCAGGACCACCGCGGCGAATTCGCCCGGATGTTGGTTCAGGACGGCCTGCAGAGAGTCCAGATCATTATAGGCGAAGACATGGGTCAGACCGCGCACCGCTTCGGGAACGCCCCGATGGCGAGCGGTGGTCCCGATATACCAGTCCTGCCAGCCGTGATAGCCGCAGACGGCAATACGCTCACGGCCGGTGAAGGCCCGGGCGATACGGGCGGCACCCGCCGTTGCATCGGATCCATTCTTGCCGAACCGAACCATCTCGGCGCTGGGCACCAGTTGGCAGATCAGCTCGGCGACCTCGATCTCGACGGTGTGGGGAAGCGAAAAGGTCACCCCGTCGGCAAGCTGGGCCGTCACCGCCGCCGTCACATCGGGGTCGTCATACCCCAGCGACACGGACAGCAGCCCGTTGACGAAATCGAGATATTCATTGCCGTCCACGTCCCAAAGCCGCGCCCCCTTGCCCCGGGCGGCATAAAACGGCGACACGCCGTGCGGAAGCTGGGTCTTGCTTTTCGAGAAGGTTTGCGTGCCCAGCGGGATCACCCGCTCGGCGCGGGCCAGCAATTCTTCCGACCGCGAATACCGCTCAGACATTGGCGAAAACCTTCAATGAACTTGCCTGGACGCCGCACATGAAATACCAAGTTCTCAGCCTTTGACAGCAGAAATTACGGCCCGCCATGATCGTCGCCCTCCTCCAGGCCCGCTATTCCTCGACCCGGCTTCCCGGCAAGGTGCTGAAGCCCATCCTGGGGCAGCCCATGCTGGCTCGGCAGATCGAACGGCTGCGGCGCGCCCGTGCCTGCCAGACCCTTGTGGTCGCCACCAGCGACCACCCCGAGGACTCGGCCATCGCCGAGCTGTGCCGCAGCCTGGGCGTGGCCTGCCACCGAGGATCGCTGACCGACGTGCTGGACCGCATGTACCAGGCAGCCCTGCCCTATTCGCCGAGCCATGTGGTCCGGCTGACCGGCGACTGCCCGCTGGCGGACTGGACGGTAATCGACCGGGTGGTGGACCTGGCCATGGAGGGCGACTACGACTATGCCAGCAACACCATCCCGCCCACCTTCCCCGACGGCCTGGACGTGGAGGTAATGCGGTTCCAGTCCATGCAGACCGCCTGGCGCGAGGCAACCCTGCCCAGCGAGCGCGAGCATGTCTGCCCCTTCCTGCATACGCGCCCCGAACGCTTCAGGCTGGGCAATCTGAGCAACCCGCAGGACCTTTCGGGCCTGCGCTGGACCGTGGATGAACCCGCCGACTTCGACTTCGTGAGTGCGGTCTATGAGGCCTTGTACCCCGGCAATTCCGCCTTCACCACCGCCGACATCCTGGACCTGACGCGCAGGGCCCCCGAGCTGTCCGGCATCAATCAGGGCTATCTGCGCAATGAAGGCTATCTGAAGTCCCTGGCCGAGGACCAGTCCAAGAAAAACTCCTAGCCGCGGACCTGCCGCAGCACGGCAAACCCTTCGGCGGCGGCCAGTCCATTCTGGGCCCCACGCAGCCGCGCCAAGGCCTCCACCGCCTGCAGCGACCGGGCGTGGGGAAAGGGCCGCATCTCGCCGGAATAGCACTCCAGCGCCCGCAGCTTGCGTTCCAGAGTCGTCTCGATGCCGACGAACCGCACTGGCTCGAAGCTCTCGCCCCACTCGGTCGAGGACAGCGTTTCAAACGCATACAGATTGGCGACGGCCTGCCCCGGCAATGGCCGGCAGGCGGTGCGGACGGCCAGCGCCGTGACCCGATGATCGATGTTCAAGTCGGCCCCATGGTGGGTATAGACCGCGGCGGGCCGCACCTCGTCCACCACCGCCTCGACCACCTTGACCACATCCAAGAGGTCCAGCGAATCCATGCGATTGTCGGGCAGCCCGCCGAAGCGGGGCGGCAAGGTGCCGAGGATGGCGGCTGCGGCATTGGCCGCCTTGCGCAGCCGGTCGATCTCGGCGCCATGGACGCCCACATCGCGCTGCGTGCCCCGCGCCGTGGCGCCTTCGGCCAGGATCAGCACATGCACCTCGTCACCCGCATCGGCATGACGAGCGGCTGCCCCGCCCACTCCCAGCACCTCATCATCCGGATGGGCGGCAACGATCAGAATCCTATCCCCCATGGGCCTTCTCCCTAAGCCTTTGCCCGAGCCATTGTGCCGCCTCGTCAGCCAGACCGCGGCTATTCGCGGCAACCAGGCCGATCTTCTCCCATCCCCCCTGGAAGCTCCAAGGATGTCCGTCACCGGCGAGCATCAGGCCGCCGGCCGCTTCGAGAACCACCAGGGGCGCGGCGACGTCCCAGTCGCGGATTTCCACATCCTTCAGGAACAGGTCCGCCGTGCCGTCGGCCACCCGCAGGATCTTCAGCGCAATACTGCCGCTTTCCACATATCCGGTGCATCCCAGGGCATCATGAGCCAGCCGTGCGGCTCCCCTCGGCTGCGGATAATTGTCGATCAGGACCCGCCGACCCGGATCGGCCGCCACCCGGATCTCCCGGCCGTTGCAAATGGCCGGCCCACCCCGGCGGGCGGAAAATGTCAGATCCAGGGCCGGCGCATGCACCACGCCCAGAACCGGCACCCCGGCCTCCATCAGGGCCGCCTGGGTGACGAACCCGGAGAAGCCGCCCGCATAGCTGGCGGTGCCGTCGATGGGGTCAATCAGCCAATAGCGATCCGGCCGCTGCGCGCCGTGACGCTCATCCTCCTCGCTCAGAACCGGCAGCCCGCCACCGAGCTGCTGGTTGAGAAACTCATGGGCCCAGCGATCGGCCTGGGTCTTCAGCTGCGCCCCCTGCCATTCGCCGGACAAGCCCTGAGCCTGGCGGCGCCAGTCCAGCATCCGGGCACCCAATTGCCGAAGACAGTCCTGAGCCTGCTCAAGCATGGTGCAGCTCCCTGATGCAGGCCAGTTCGGCAGCCCGCATCCGCGCATCCGGGGGCGGGCAGGGGTCGCCCGTGACCCGGGCAAGCCAGTCCAGGCGGGGCGTCGGCGCGTGGCCCACGGCATCGAAGATATTGGCCGCAGAGAGCGGAAGAGCCGACTCGCGCCAAAGGGGTTCGGCCTCCAGATAGGCGGGCAGGACTGCCTCCAGCCGGTGGCGGGCAACGGGCACAAGATGGACAGGCCGTCCCTCGGCCTGGGCGATGTCCTGAAGAATCCGCGAGACCGGCGCCCCCCCGTCCGGGAGCCCTTCCCACACGGGGCGGCTCGCCGCCTTGGGCAAGAGCCGGACCAACGCCTCGGCCACATCCTCGCTCCAGACCACCTGGGCGGGATTGTCGCCCCCATCCACGGCAAGGAGCCCTCCCCCTGCCCGGATCCTGCTGCGGTAAAAATCCAGCCGGCCCGTATGGTCCCGGGCGCCCCAGATGACCGGCAGGCGCACCACGACGCCGCCGGCGGCCAATGTGGCCGCCTCGGCCTGGGCCTTGCCGTCCAGATAGCGGCACGTCAGGTCCATCATGGTGGGGGGCTGGGTCGCCGGCCCCTGGACCGGCCCATCCACCGGAGTATCGGGATAACGCCGGCTGATCCAGGCCGATGACACCAGGATCAACAGCCCGGTCCGGACGGAGGCGGCGGCGAGCTGGCCCACCGCCTTGCCATCATAGGCGATGAAATCCAGAACCACGTCGAACTGCCGGCCTGACAAACGGGCCAGTGCCTCGATACGCTCACCCGTCACCGCCTCGACACCGGCCGGCGCGCTGCCGGCCCGGCGCGAGGCGACGGTCACGGCCGCCCCGGCGCGAACCAGGGCCCGGACCACCGCCAACCCGGCGAAGCGCGTACCGCCAAGGACCAGGACCTTCATCGGCCGCCCAGATCCTCCCAGCTCAGGGGCGTCTCGGCCGCCACCGGACGAACCAGGGTCCGCCCCAGGACGGCGGCCAGATGGCGCGGCTCGATGCCGGTGCCGGGGCGGGCCAGATACAAATCGTCGGCCGTCAGGGCATGGCCCGCGGGCAGACCGCTTCGGGCAATGATGCTCTTCACATAATTCGACCGGTTCACCGTCTCACGCGGGCTGGGCGGCGTGAAGCCCGGCTGTCCCAGCGCCAGGGCGGCGGATTTCAGGTTGGCGACATAATCCCGCACCATCTCGGGCTCCAGCGCGAACGGATGGTCAGGGCCGTTCTGGGTGCGATCCAGCGTCACATGCTTTTCAAACATCACCGCACCCAGGGCCAGGGCCGCCACGGCAGTGGTCACGTCGGTGGTGTGATCGGAAAATCCGATGGAGACACCGGACCGGTCGGTCAGGAAGGGGATGGTGCGCAGCCGCATCTCGGCAGGTTCGGGCGGATAGACGGCGATGCAGTGAAAGGCGCCGACCCCGGGCTTGTGCGGCTTCAGGACGGACAAAGCGGCATCGATGTCCTCGAGACCGGCCATGCCGAAGGAGATCAGGATCGGCGCCTCCACCTGATTCACCAGCGCCGCGAGAAACGGCAGATTGGTATGGTCCATGGAGGCAATCTTGACCAGATCCAGCTCGATCTCGCGGGCCCAGGCCAGGCCGTTCCAACCATGGATGGTGGCGCCGAAATCCAGGCCGAGAGAGTGGCAGAGCTCCTTCAGCTCTGGCATCCAGGCCTTGGGGGTCTGCAGATGGCGGGCGAACATCTCCTGGGCGGAGATGTCGCCATAGAGGCCGTCGAGGCCATAGTCCCGTGCCCGGATGCTGCCGCAGACGATCTCGTCCGGCTCATAGATCTGGAACTTCGCGCAATGGCAGCCGGCCTCGGCCACCATGCGCACCAGAGCCTTGGCGGTCTCGATATCGCGATTATGGTTGGTGCCGATCTCGGCGATGACATAGGGCTCCAGGCCAGCGCCGATGCGCGGGCGGCCACGGACGGAAAGGGGAGCGACGGTCATTGGCGCGATGACTCCGGTCAGAGGTCGGACAGCACGGTCAGACGGATGGAATGGGGAACCCCCAGCTCTCCCCGCAGCCGGGCCTCGATGGCGGGAAAATGATGGGCAGAACAGACGGCCAGAACGTCCACCGGATCCTCGGCCAACCCGGCCGGATCGCGAATGGGCGAAAGCCCCGGCAACCAGCATTGCCCGTGCTTGTAGGGGTCGCCATCATAGAACCGGACCTGGCCAGCCACCCCGGCCAGAACCGCGAGTCCATAGCCGCCGGCATAGAGCCCAAGGCTCTGGCCCGCCTCGACCACCCGGCGCAGGGCCGCTGTCTGGGCGGCCAGCCGGGCCCGGGCGCGCAAGGCAAAATCGGCCAGCGCGGCCTCTTCGGCAGCCACCGCCTGGCCATCGGCCGCGGTGACCGGGGCGCCGGGCTGGTGCCGTCCCCACAGGAACAGCTCGTTGCCCGCCGAGGTGGGCGCCGCGTCCACGGCGGCGAAACCCTGGTTCCGCAGGAACCGGGTGCCATTCAGCGCCGTGAAATAGTTCACATGCTCGTGGCACAGGCCGTCGATCAGGCCGCCATCGAAATAGAGCTGGCTGTTGGGCACGCTATGGAAAAACAATCCGCCGGGCACGAGACAGGACCGGCAGGCCGCCAGGAAGCCCGGCAGGTCGACGATATGTTCCAGGCAGCCATAGGAGAAGATGCAGTCGAACGGAGCGTCGAACAGCCCCGGAGCCAAAGGTTGGCGCACCACCCGGATGCCGTAGGTCCGCTCGGCCTCGTCCGCCTGCGGCCCGATCTCGCATCCCACGACCTCGGCGCCCAGTTGCCGGACGGCGTCCAGCAGCGCTCCGCTGCCGCATCCCACCTCCAGGAAGCGGCGCCCGGCAAGGTCGGCGCCGAATACGGCCACCAGCTTGGTCAGCATCTCGGTCAAACGCTGCGCCGCCAAGGGACTGCGCCCCAACGGGGTCGACAGCATGCTGCCGGCGCCATACGCCTTGTCCAAGGCCGCGCTGATGACATCGGTGACTTCAAGCCGAGGCAGAGCCAGGCCATGGTCCACGGCCAGGACCAGGGGCAGATCGGCCGGCAAGCCCTTGTCGGACCCGGGCGGAATGACGCCGGTGAAGAAGGGAAAACGGTCGAACGACAGCCGCGCCGGCTCAGTCCCCATGGTCGACGACCTCCAGATGATTGACCCAGCGGCGGGTCAGGCTGACCTGCCGGAAAGGCAGAAAGCCTTGGGCTGGCGCCGTGGACCGGCCCAGAAAGACGGCGATGGGATCAATACCCGCCGCCACGCCGACACAAAAGGTCGTGGAAATACGGGGATTGATCTCGAACGGCACGCACACGCCGCTTTCGGTGCGGATGAGCTGGATATTATAGCATCCGGCCGCCGGAACCGCGGCATGGATCGCTGCGCAGGCGTCGATCACCCGTTGGTCTTGGTCCGTTCGGGCCTTCACCGTGATCCCGCGCTTCTGTCCGACCTTCACCGGCACCACGGCCTGCAGCCGGCTCGAGGCATCGGCGGCCATCATGACCGTGTATTCCTGGCCAACCAGCAGATCCTGCACCAGGATGCGGTCCGCCGCCTCGCCCTGCATCAGGCGATAGCCGTCCATTTGCGCCGCCGACTCCAGGACCAGAATGCCGCGCGAGCCTCGGCCCGAGCGAGGCTTCGAGAAACAGGGAGGCACCACCGCACCGGGATCGGCCAGGGTTCCGCTCCGGGGAGCCGGCAAACCCGTCTCGGCCAGCAGCCGCGCCATGCGCAGCTTGTCGAGCATCATGGCCACATAGTCTGCGTGGGGCAGCATGAGTCGGGTCGGCGCCAAGGCCTCCACCGAGGCCGCGAGGAGCGGCAATTCCTCGTCCACGGACGGGATCAGCACATCCACCTGCAGCCGTCGGCACAAGCCGCCTACCGCCTCGGCAAAGCCCGGGGCGAGGGCCATGGGGATGGCATGCCGGCGATCGGCAGGCACCAGCGGATCGATCGCGGCGGGGTCGGCGTCCGCGAAATGAATGTCGTACCGATCCCCCAGAAGACGCCAGATTGCCTCGGTCCCTGCGCCGCCTCCGCCCGTGAAAAGCAGCCGGTCCATGCTCTAGCGCGCCGCCAGACGATAGCCGCCGATATACAGAACCTCGATATTGCCGCGCAGCAGGCTGCCGATGGCATCCGCCGGCGAGCAGACGATGGGTTCCTCGTGCTGGTTGAAGGAGGTGTTGATGAGGGCCTTGTCGCCCGAGCGGTCGCAATAGCGCCGCACCACGCGGTAATAATCGCCGTTCCGCTCTTCCGTCACGGTCTGCGGCCGGGCCGTGCCGTCGATATGCACCACGGCCGGGTGCCGCTCGGCGAAAGCGGGGGTGCAGGCATAGGTCCGGGTCATGAACGGCGAACACAAGTCACCGGCCTGCCAACCGATGAAGCTTTCGGCCGCGAACTCCTCGGGAACCACGGGGGCGAAGGGCATGAACTCGGTGCGATGCAGCTTCTTGTTCAGCCAGTCATTCATGCTGGCGTCGCGGGTATGCACCAGGATCGAGCGGGCGCCCAGTGCCCGCGGGCCGAATTCCATGCGACCGTCGAAGAAGCCGACAATGCGCTGTTCCACCAGATCTTCCACCGCGGCCCCCACCCAATCGGCGGGCCGGTGCACGTCCAGAGCGTCGCCCGCGCGCACGACCTCGGCGGCCACCTCGTCCACTTCGAAGGACGGCCCCAGATAGATCCCGGGGAACTGAACCTTGGTGCGCCCCTCGGACTCCGCCATGTGACAGCAGGCCGCACCCACGGCCAAGCCGCCATCGCCCATATGCGGGAACACGAAGACCCGGCGCACGCCGGGGATCTCGGCCACCAGCTGATTAACCCGCACATTGGCGCAAACGCCGCCGGCCAGGCAGACATCAACCGGCCCACCGCCCCGCTTGCCCACCCAATGCGCCACATAGGCCGTCACCAGGCGTTCGGTATGGGCCTGTACGCCGGCCGCGATGTCCTCGCGGCTGAACCGCGACAGCTCGGCTCGCAGGTCGTCGCCCTGATTGGTATAGAAGGGCTTGTAGAAGCCCAGATTGGCAACGAACCGGCCCTCTTCCCATTTGATCATGCGCTCGAACAGGGAACGGGTGGCCTCGGGGTCGCCATGGGCGGCCAAGCCGGTGACCTTGCCCTCGTGGCGGTGCGGCGTGAAGCCCAGAAAATGGGTAATCTGCCCATAGAGAAAGCCCAGGCTGTCGAAGGACAACATGTAGTCGAGCTCGGTCAGGCCACCATCGATCGACGCGTGAGAAACCGTGGAAGATTTCAGGTCGCCACGCCCGTCGAAGGTGAATACCAACGCTTGGTCGAAGGGAGAGCAGGCAAAGGCTCCCCAGGCATGGGAGGCATGATGATCGAGAAAGAAGATCCGCTCGGACGGCATGCCCAGGGCGGCCATTTCCGCCTCGAACTGAGCCCGGGTTTCACTGTCACGATCGAACTCGGTGCTGACGCGCTGGCGAATGATCTCACCACAGCCAGGGTCCCGTGCCATGGCCAGGGTGACGCGCTCGGTCAGGCGCTTGGCATAGTCGGCATAGTCGGTCCGCCGGCCGTACCAGCCATAGGCGACAGCCCCGACATCCTGGAGCGTCAAGCCATGACGATCCAGCACATGGGCCAAGGCCTTGTGCGGGAATCCCTTCTGCATCTTGACCCGTGACAGCCGCTCTTCATTGATCGCATCCAGCAGCTGGCCGTCGCGGAACAGGCAGACCCCGCTATCCTCGTCGTTGTGGATGCCGATGATGTACATAAAGGGGCTGTCCTCGAAGTTCCGGATCGGATGATCCATCAGAAAAGGCCAAGGCGGCCGATTGCCGCCAGGACGCGGTGGACGCCGCGCCCGTCACACAGGTCCGACGCGGCCTGCGCCATGGCATACCGCCATTTGGGGTCCTGGGCAAGCGTCGACAGGCCTTGGGCCACGGCCTCGACCGACAGCTCGTCATGGCGGCCCAGGACCAAGGCCGCGCCGGCCTGGTCCAGGCACCGGATCCCGCCAAGCTGGTTATCCGCAACGCTGATCACGGCGGTCGGCAGTCCCAGGCAGCAGCGCTCCCACGAGGTCGATCCGCCTGCGCCCACGGCCAGGTCCGCCTCGGCCATGCGCTCGGCCACCCGGCCATCATCGAGATGAAGGTCGACCGGCAGGTCGAGACCCGGCAGCATGGCCCGAACCCGTTCGAGATGCGGCGCCCCCGACCCCAGAAGAACCGCCACCCTCTGCAGATCCGGCCAGCGGCAGTGCTCCAGCGCGCGCAGCACCTTTTCCGTCTGGTTGCTGGGATCGGTCAATCCCATGCTGACCAGGACCTGTCGCGCCGCGCCAGGGGTCCGGCGCCGCAGGGTGGCCTCGCGCAGGTCCCGGAAGTCTCGCCGCAAGAGGGCGTGAGACGGTCCCGAGAGGACCGTGGCGGTCTTGGGCACCAGCCCGGCATAGGCCTGCGCGCCATCCAGCCGGTTCTGGTCCAACAGCAGGTCGCAATGGTGGGGGCGGTCGGCAAGGTCATCCACCACCAGGATGGTCCCCGCCCAAGGAGCGCAAGCCCTTTCAAAGGCCGCGTCCAGGCCATAATGATCGACCACCAGCAGGTCGCATCCGCCCGCGCCCAGATCGCGCATGTGGTCGGGCCGGATGGCGTCCAGTTCCACCACGCGGTGCCGCCCCAGCGCAGGAACCACGGCCAGGGCGCCCGGAGCGGAAATGAAAATGCAGGACCAGCCGTCCGCCGCAAGCTGGTCGGCCAGCACAAGGCAGCGCATGGCGTGGCCGCCGCCGATGGCCGGAGTGGCATCCAGGCGAAAGATTGCCTGCTTGCGGTCGGTCATGGTTACCTGCCGTGACTGCCCATTGATGGAGTCGCCCCATGCCGCCTGGCTGGATCACCCTGGCCGATGCCCAAGCCCGCCATCCGAACCTGCTCGCCGACCTGGCCGCCGGACAATGCGAAGCAGCCTTGCTGCTGGAAAACGGCGCCCTGGAACCCCTGCCACCCCGCTTCTGGAGTGGCCCGAAGGCGGCAGCGGCCCTGCACAGCGGGCGGGCCTCCACCCTGGCCCGCTTTGCCGTCTCGGCACTCGACCTGCGGCTGGTGGAAGGTCCGGTGCTGGTTCGCGATCACCCGGAATAATGCCAGTTTGAGCCGGTGAACTGATAGAACCGCGGGAGGCGACCGGCTGCCCGCATCGCAGTGTCGTCGAACGACTCACCCCGCACCGGGGCACGCCACAAGGTATTGATGTTGATCCGGTTCAAGGCCTTGCCCATGCCCAGATCGTTGTGGCCGAAATGGTCGAGGGCGTCCTCGACCAGGCGGAATTGTTCGCCCGTCAGCATGAACCGGAACCGCTGCTTTTCCGGCAGCCGGAAGCCCTCGAGCGGCCCTTCCGCAGGATCACCGATCCATCCGGCGAAATCATAGCTGAGATCGGCCTCGGGGATTTCCTCGAGGCGGCTCTTGCCCAACAGGTTATGAATCCGCCCGCGGCAGAACACTTCAACCTCGCGCAGCAGAGCCGCCGTCGGTTCGTCGAGACGCTCGTCCAGCATGGCATGCACGTGATGGAAAACGAAGCGCGCCAGGTCGTCGAAACAATGCGCATAGACGCGCGCCCGATAGGTCTGGATCAGGTTCGCGCCGAAACGGCCATCCAGCAGCCCGGCGAAATTGTCTTCGTCCTGGAAGAAGGCCTGAAGGTCCTCGGGGTTGTCCCACAGTTCGTCGCGAGTTTCGCGCACGAATTCGCGCACGGTCTTGACCACGCTGACCGGCGCCTGGGGCCCGTCCTCGCCGTCCCCCGCCTCATTGATGGCATCCACCAGCCGCAGCAGCAGATCCACCACCTTGAAGTCATTGCGGATCAGGAACTTGAGCAGAGCCCGGAAGCCGATATTGTTCACCACCGACACCATCAGGGCGACCTTGCGGCATTCCATGTAGTCATCGAAGGACAGGGTATTGCTGCCAACGACCACTTCTTCGACCTCGACCACGGTTTCGCCGTTCCGCAACCGGGTGAAGTCCCGGGGAAGCACGCGGAACTTGGTCTGGTAGCCCCATTTGGCCCGCTGCTCGGGCGTGGCAAGCTCGGAACCGTTCAGAAGCATCAGGGTGTAGGGCACCACGATGTCCATCTCGGCATTGATCAGATTGCTCAGGCTCTCCAGGTGGGACTGCTTGGTCTCGCCCGGCAGGCCCAGGATAATCTCGGAGACGGTGGGGAGCTTGGCCTGCTTGATGGCGGGCTTCAAATCCAGGAAGTCGGCCAGCTTGATGTTGTCGCGCTTGATGTTGCTCAAGACCTCGGGGGTCATGGACTGGACCGACATGGTCAGGCCCAAGGTGCCTTCGAGCTGCTTCACCGCGCGGATCACGCGCTCCTTCGAATTCTTGCCGGTGGTGGAGTCGACGAACTGCGGAAAACCGCTGGCGGCGCGGCACTGCGCCAAGGTTGCGGCAATCACCTCGTCACGCTTGTACATGCCGAAATTCAGGTCGCTGATGAACAGGGAATGCACGTTCTTCGGCACCCGGCCGGCGATGTAGCGGATCTCCTCCAGCACCCGGTCCAGCGAAAACTCGGTCACCTTGCTGACCAGCTTGGTTCCGTCCGCGCAGAAGGTGCACTGGAACGGGCAGCCGCGATTGGTCTGGATCATCGGGCTGAGGCGGCCATCGAAGAACGGTTCGAGCAGGCCCATCTGGTAGGGTGACGGGATTTCATCCAGATCACGCAAACGCGCGGCCACGGGCGGCGCCAGCAGCCCGCCGGCATGGCTCTGCTGGGCGACGCCATCCAGGGGCCGGGTCCGCAGGACTTCCCGAGCCTCGTTCAGGTCAGCCGCATCCAGGGCGACCTGGATGATGTTGGCAAACCCCAGCTCGCCATCCAGATAGACATGGGCATCCACCAGGGGGCGCTCGCGCAGGAAACGGTCCTGGCTGGGATTGTCATGGGGGAAGTTGGGGCCGCCAAGGATGCGCAGGGCGTCGGGACGGACCTTTTCCAGCATGCGGAACATGGCCAGGTCCACATTGTGGCACCAGGGGTAATTGCTGAGACCCAGCAGATCGGGCGGCGACTGCTCGATGGCCTTTTCCAGGTCATCGATGTATTTGAAGAGCGTCAGCTCGATCCGGTCGCCGAAAATCTTTTTGCTGTAGGCCCCGACCAGGCCGATGTTGAGCGGGAAGACCTCGGTGGCGAGACCGATGGTTGCGTGGGTCAGATCGCCCAAAAAAACTCGCAGCACTTCACACTCCTGCATCACCCTTCCCACCTCGCCCGGCGGGTCAGCGACAAAGTATTGCGTTTGGATCGACAAACGCAAGAATGATGCTCCCTTCTCGGCTTTCGGAGGTTAGCGTGCCGGTAGACAAGATAACGCGGCTGATGAATGGTCGGGCCGTCTTCGTGGATGTGGGAGCACGAGGCGGCCTGCCCGGACATTGGACGCAGGCCGGCTCCGCCCTGCAGGTGGTGGCGTTCGAGGCAGACCCGACGGCCGCCCAGGCCCTGCGCGCCCTTTACGAACAGGCGGGCGCTCGGGCCGACGTGGTCGACGATGCCGTGTGGAACCAGGAAGGGGCCTTGCAGTTCCATATCACCCGCAAGGGCGGCTGTTCATCGGTGCTTGAACCCAACCGTGACGTGCTGGACCATTTTCCCGATGCCGCACGTTTCGACGTGATGTCGGTTCTGGACTGCCGCTGCACCACCATGGACGCCGTCATGGCTCGACTGGGCGCCAGACCCGACATCCTGAAGATCGATGCCCAGGGCGGGGCATTGCCGGTCCTGCAAGGGGCGCATGCCTGCCTGCAGTCAGCCGTCTGCGCCGAGATCGAATGCGAGTTCACGCCCCTGTACAAAGGCCAGGCCCTGTTCGGCGAGGTCTGCGCGCACATGGCGGAACGCGGTTTCGACCTGATCGACATCAACCCCTTTCACTGGCGCCGGGCCGAGGGCAAGGCGGTGGCCGGGGCCAAAGGTCAGCTGATGTTCTGCGACGCCCTGTTCCTGCTGTCGCCCGAGTCGCTGGCTGATCGCCTTACCGCCCTGGACGAGGCGGATCGCCATCACACCATCCTGACGGCCCTGCTCGCCTGTGCGGTCCATGGGCTGGACGACCTGTTCCTGGCCTATTGCGGCAAGGCCGGCACCGGGCCCTGGGGGGAAGTCGCGGAGTCTTTGCGGATCGGTGGCCGCGTGGCATCGCTGCCGGACTTTCCCGGACGCAGCAGCCTGGGAACCATCCTCAAGGACCTGGGCGACCAGTTGCTGCGCAGCAAGGGCGGATGGGGCTATTCCGAGAGCACTCTTGGGGGCCGAGTGAGGCATCCGCGCTCGCGGCTGTTCCAGCGTTAGCGTCCCCGGCGACCCACCAGACTGGCCGCCAGGGCCAAGGGACGCCGCGTAAGCTGCTCAGCCAACAGGCGGGCGGCCGCGGCAACCCGGCCGGCGCGCCACAGATTGAGGGCATGGCGCAGGGCTGACCGACAGAGCGCCCTGGCCCCGGACCGGGCTGCGGCGGGGGAAAGACCGGGCAGCGATTGCGCCTTCAGCGCCAAGGCCAGGGTCTCGCCGCTGCGGGCCAGGGCGACGGAAGGCTGCACCGAGGTCTGGCCACCATGCTGGCGAATGGCCATCAAGGGCAGGTCGATCATGGCCAGGCGCCATCCGGCCGAGATCAGCGCCAACTGCAGGGCGAAATCACAGCCATAGGTGAAGCGGGTATCGTATCCGCCCACCGCCTCGGCAGCGGCCCGGCGCACCATGAGGGTGGAATGGGCGACCGGATTGCCCGAGGCGAAGGCGTCCACCAGGCCTTGATGCGTCACCGGCGGACGGCCGGCGCCGATCACCCGTCCATCCGCATCGATCAGGTCGAACCAACTCCCGACGGCGCCAAGGTCGTCCTGCCGATCCAGCAGGTCTGCCAGACGCTCCAGGCGGTCAGGTGCCGGGACGTCATCTCCGTCATTGACGGCGAAATACTTGCCGGTGGCAGCCTCATAGGCCCTGCGGATCCCACTGGCAAAGGTGCCGTGGGACGCCGGATCCACATCCACCAGACGGAAGTTGGGATGCCGGATTGCCCGCAGCATCTCCCCGGTACCGTCGGTGGAGCCGTTATTGACGATCACCAACTCGTAATCGCCGAGGCTCTGCGCCAGCAGCGCATCCAGGGTCGGTTGCAGAAACCTTTCGCCGTTGTAAACGGTCATGATCACGCTGACCCGAGGCCGGCACTCCGTCACGATGGTTCTCCCAGAGAGTGGAGGATGGCCGCGCTGTCCACGGGCGCCAGATACGGAACCAGGGCGTCCTGGCCGGATGGCGCGGCCAGGCCGCGCGCCAGCTGGTCCGCCAGCGCCTGCGGGCCGCGACAGCGATGCACCAGATTCTCGGGCGCCTTGTCGTAATCGATGCGCAGACTGCTGCCCATGAAGATGGCCGGACGCCCCATGGCCAGGGCGTCAAATACCGCCGCCGAACTGTTGTATAGCAGGATGCTGGGACGCCGCAGCCACTGGCTCAAGCCGTCCGCCGCATAGGTCAGCCCGTCATGTCCCAGAGCCTCGAGCCGGGCCTTAAGCCTTTCGCGAAAGCTGGCGCTGGTGACCGGGTGGAAGACGACGACCAGGGGCTGCAGCCCTCCGGCCAACCGTCGCGCCTCGGCAGCACAGTGGGCCAACTCCAGACTCTCCTCGTACTCGATCGAGGTCGCGCATACCAGGGTCACCTCAGCGCCGGCCTGGGCATTCGCCGCCTCGGGCAGGGAATCGAAACGCAGGGCGCCAGCCACAGCCAGCCGCCGGGCCGGCCAGCCCGCTGCCTGGTACAGGCGTTCAAAGGCCACACCGCTGACCCAAAGGCGATCGGGCAAGCACCAGTCCGGCAGGTCCGTCCGCCGCAGGAAGTTGAGCGAGGATTCGGCGAAGGGAATATGCTGCAGGCCGATCACCCTCACCTGCGGCAAGGCAACCCGCAATCCGTGGGTCAGGCACCGCTCCCAGGACTGGCCTTCATAGGGATGGATCACCACCCGCGGGTGAATGCCCCGCCTGGCCAGCACGGCACCCACCCGACCATAGAGCCGGGCGCTGCACGGGCGCCAGCTGGCAGCTTCACGGCGCGCTTCCAGCGTAAGCGCCGCCGCCAGCCACCGAGGGGCTTGGGCAAGCCGGAACCGGGGCCCCCGCCGAACTCCCTCCCGCAGCACATCCCAAGGCGTCAGGCAGTCATCCAGGAGCAAGGACGGGTCGGCGGCCCGCAGCACGGAGTCGGCCACTTGCGGAAACGGGGCCAGCCAATCCAGTGGCGAAGCAAGGACTCCCACATGGCAGCCACCATCCCGCAGAAGGCCCGGCAAGGCTCCGAGATAGGCGTCGCGGCGAACGGGCTCGCGGCCGAAATCCGGACGGGCCCAGAGGGCCAGAAGCACATCGACGCCGGCCAGCGCCCCGGGAACCGGCCGGCCCGCCCGCAGGCGCCGCAACTGGCCGAGGCGCCGCAACTGCCTGGCCATCCCACCCAGGCGGGCGCGGACCACCTGGCAACCATGATCCCATGCCCGGGCGACGCGCAGCCGCCAAGGGGCCCGGTGCCCGGCCCAGCGGGCCTGGTCATGGGCCCCGAGCAGGGCAAGCGCCACATCCGGGTCGTCAACCACCAGCCAATGCTCTTCCGCACCGGCTGCCAACTGCTCGGCCAGCCGAAAGCGGGCGGCGTTGGTCATCAGGGTGGAATTATAGGGGCTGCGCTCACCCACATCGCTGCCAAGCCATGCCGGGTCGTCGAGCGCCGTGACCAGCCAGGGACCGAGGTTCTGCAGAACCGGCGCCAGCTCGGCAACCAGCCCGGTCAGCGCCGCCCCCGCATCGGCCCATCGGGCGTCAGCGGCAAAGCCGCTCCGCAGATCGAGCCAATGCTCGTAGCACTCGCCCAAATACCACACCACGGCGCCATTCCGGGGCCGTCCCCGGGCGCGGCCGGCCAAAGCATCCGAAGCGGGGACAACGACCAGCGGCATGGGCTAGGTCAGGGCGGCGAGATCCAGGGCCGCCTCCACCTTGGCCACATCCTCCGGAAGGTCGACGGCCACCGAGGCCCCGGAAACGGCAACCATCTGCACCGGAATACCCTGCTCGAGGAATCGCAGGATCTCGATATCCTCGACCTCCTCCAGGGGCGTCTTGGCCGTTGCCGCCGCAAAGCGGGCCAAAGCCTGGGGCGGGAACCCATAGATGCAGACCTGCCGCCACGCCCATTCGAACCGCTGCGTTTTCCCCACCGGGATGCCCGCGCGGGACATGTACAGCAAGCGGCCATCCGGCGCCGCCACCACCTTAGGCACGTGGGGGCTGCGAAAATCGGCCTCGTCCATGATGGGACACATGGCATTGATGACGGTCCCGGGCTGCCGTTTCGATGCCTCTATGACGGCCTGGATGTCCCCCGGGGCGATCATGGGTTCATCCCCCTGCACATTCACATAAAGATCGGCCTCAATCTGCAGCGACGCCTCATAGACGCGGTCCGTGCCCGTCAAGCAGTCGGAGCCGGTGATCACCACCTGCATGCCCTGAGCATGGCAATGGTCGGCGATCCGCTCGTCATCGGTGGCCACATGCACCTGCTCGGGCGGCAGGGCGGCCACGCACCGCTCCCAGGTCCGCTGCAGCAGGCTCTTGCCCCGGATCATGGCCAGCGGCTTGCCGGGAAAGCGCGAAGACTTGTAGCGGGCCGGAATGATGATGACGGTCCGCATTCAGACCACCGGGGCGTAGAGGGAGGCCTGCGGCACAGGATAGGTGGTCGGCGTCACCGCCACCATGGGAGGCGCGTCCGGCAAGCCGGCAAAGGCGTTCAGCACCGACACCATCTCCTCCTGCCGTGGATCGCCGGCGCCATATCCATCCACCCCGGCCAGCAGGATCCGCCGCGCCCCGGCCGCCGTCGCCAAAGCCAGCGCATAGGCAATGGACAGGCCGGCGGGAAGGACGCAGTCACGGGCTCCGACGGCAAACCGGGCCGGCTCGACCCGGACGCCGTAATCCAGGACCTGGATGCCCGCCAGACGGTCCCGGACCGACACATCCAGGCTGGCCTGTGGCACCACCAAGGGGGTCCCGAGGCGAGCGAGCCGCCCGACTTCAAGCAGGATGCGGGTCGGGTTGCAGGCCACATGAGCCAGAACCAGATCCTCGGGAACCGCCTCCACGGTATTGACGGTCAGGACCGCCAGGCCCTGGCGTCGCACAAGGGCGCAAAGGGCTTCCCTGTGGCGGGAACTGCTGGGGCCCGAGCCGACGATCAGCACGTCCCGCCCCGCCAGCCAGCCGGTGGCATCCCAGCTGCCGCCGCCCTGATACCCTGCCGCCGTCAAGGCCTGGTCCAGGGTCTTGGCATTGTACGAATGCCCCTTGGCATCCTTCAGGACACGCATGGCCGCCAGCATGTCCGGCAGGTCATAGCGTCCCTCGCCGAGCATGGTCTGCACATAGGTCGGATGGATGTTGTGCAAGGCCGCCATGTAATAAAGCGGATTGGGGCCCCAGCCATGCTCGACGCGGAGGCGGTCGAACGGCCCCATGGCGAGCGGCAGCAACGGCCCTGCGTCATACCGGCCGAACCCTTGGGCCGCGAGATTGAGCAGCATCAGCTCCATGCGGGCATTGCCTGCCCCACGGCCCATGCCCTGCAGCGTGGCATCCAACCAGACGGCGCCGGCGGCCAGGGCAGCCGTCGTGTTCTGCAAGGCCAGCCCCATATTGTCGTGGGCATGAATCCCCAGCGGACCAGTCCAGCCGCCAGCCAGTCCCCGCAGGCACCGCTCCACATCGCCAGGCGTCATGCTGCCCAGGGAATCCGCGAAATACAACACTTCCACGGCCTGCCAGCCGGCCACGTCCGCGGCGGCCTTGGCCAGGGCCTCGGTGGTCTGGCGGCTGGCCTGCATCAGATTCAGGCCGACCCGATAGCCCAGCGCCCGCAGACAGTCCACCAACTCGCGGCAGCGGGGCAACTCCTCGAAATGGGTGGCGATGCGCACCAGGTCCACGCGCGACTGCGCCTTGGGCCGGAATAGGAGCGTCATCACCGAGGGGATGCCGTCCGGATGACGCAGCACATCAGCCGCATTGATCATCACCCCCAGGGTCAGGCCATCGGGGACCGCCAGCCCGTCTATATAGGCATCGGTGGTGAAGGCCAGGGGACCCAGGAACTCATCCTTGGGCGGAAAGCGGAATCCAAGTTCCACCACGTCCACGCCGGCTTGCCGGCATGCCGTCAGATAGTCCTCGACGAGGTCCTTGGAAAAATCCCAATTGTTGTAGTAACCGCCGTCCCGAAGGGTGCAGTCCAGAACGCAAATCTCGCGATCGGTCACACAGTTTCTCCCGTGCTCGCGCCAGGCTAATGCAGACCCAGCGCCTGCTGGTCCAACATTGTGGCGTACAAGCCTCCGCTGGCAACCAGTTCTTCGTGCGTCCCCTGCTCCACCAACCGACCCTCGCACATAACCAGGATGCGATCCGCCCGACGCACGGTGGAAAGCCGGTGCGCGACCACCAGAAGGGTATGGTCATGGCGCAGCGATTCAATGGCATCCTGCACCACCCGTTCCGTGACCGTGTCCAGCTGGCTTGTGGCCTCGTCCAGAATCAGCAGGTCGGGCTGTGCCAGGATCGCCCGGGCAATGGCGATACGCTGCTGCTGGCCACCGGACAGCCGCATTCCCTTCTCGCCGAGCAGGGTGTCATACCCGTCCGGCATGCCTTCGATGATCTCGTCCACGGCGGCAATGCGGGCCGCCCGCCGCACGGCCTCCATGTCCGCATCCTCGCGCCCGAAGCGGATGTTGTTGGCGGCTGTGTCATTGAAGATGACGATGTCCTGGCTGACCATGCTGATCCGGCGCCGCCACTCCACGATGTTCAGATCGCGCAGGTCTTGGCCATCCACCAGGATGCGGCCGGACTGTGGATCGTAGAGACGGGTCAGCAAGGCCATCAGAGTGGACTTTCCGGCCCCCGACGGGCCGACCACAGCCACCATGGACCCCTTGGGAATGGTCAGCGAAAGAGACCGGACAGACGGACGGTCGGCGCCCGGATAAGCAAAGTCCACCTCTTCAAGCCGCAACTCGCGAGCGAGCCCCGGCACCGCCAGGGCTCCGGTGGGCTGGCGGTGTCGTTCCGCATCGGCCAGAAACTCGTTCAGCAGGCGAAAGGCGTCCAGGTGGCCGTGGATGGCATTGCGGGCGGCATTGATGCTGGTCACCGGCCCCAGCAGCCGGAACAGCAGAAACAGGAACAGCAGCAGACTGGGCAGCCAGTCGCGCGACGGATCACGGCTGGCGTTGGCAATGATCAACAGGCAGATCAGCACGCCGGCCGAGGTGGCCATAAGGGGGCTGGGCAGCACGCCCAGCGACTGGTACCGCCATTCCGCCTGTGCGAGCCGGTCATAAACGCGACGGAACAAGCGCTCCATAGGGCGCTCGGCCACCGACAGGCGGATCAGCTTCATGCCGTTCATGGTTTCAAACGACACCTGGTTCAAGGCTTGCTCGGCCGCGCTCCATTCCTGGCCCGACCGCTGCAACGGCCCGCTGGCCAGGCGCCGAACTAGAAGCGACACTCCCATCAGGAAAATCCCGGCCAGGATGGTCATGGGCACCGACAGCATGGCCATCAAGACACCGTAGATCAGCACCACCAGCCCATTCCAGATGATGTCGCTGAAGCTCTTAAGCAAAGCACCGACCCGGATGGGCAGGCTGGTGACGGTGCTCATGAACTGGCCGGATTGACCATTGATCACATAGCCCATCTCCAGCCCCATCAGGGCGGAGTAACACCGGTTCGCCAGGCGCCGCTTGATCCGGAGCGGCATCAACGCCGCCAACAGCATGGCGCTGTACTGGATCCCCCCGCGCAGGATCAGCGCCACCATCAGGGCCGCAGCCGCCCATTGCAGCCGCTGATCCGCCGGCAAACCATCCAGAAGCCCGGCAATCTGGCCGACCACCGGCACATTGGACAGGTTCGAGTCGCCACCATCCAGGATGGGCACCAGCAAGGTCACGCTGAGACCCTCGGTCAGCGCCCCCAGCAACGACAGGCACAGGAACCCAATGAACAGCGGCCGCTCCTCGCCCAGATAGCGAAGGCATTGCCGGACGAAGAGCGAAAGACTGGTCAAGCCCGCCCTCAGCCTTTGGCCGAACAGGCTGACTTCAGGACCTCGGCCACCCGCGATACCTGCTGCTCGCTCAGGTGGGGGCCGACGGGCAGGGCGATGGAGGTGTCGCTGATCCGGGCCGCATTGGCGAACCGCGCCGGATCATAGCCGTATTTCTCGCTGTAATAGGTCATGCGGGGCACCGGGGCGGGATAATACACACTGGTTCCCACGCCTTGCTCGGACATGGCCGCCACGATTTCCCGACGGCGGGGCGCCAGGTCTTCGGCCAACACGGCCGACAGGCAGTAGTTGCTGTGAACGAAGCGGCCGGTGCCATCGGGCAGCAGGCGCACCGCGCCGAAGCCCTCGAGAGCGGCGCGCAGCACATCCGCATTGCGGCGCCGCACCGCCAGAAAGTCATCCATGCGCTTGATCTGCACCCGCCCCAGGGCGGCCTGCAACTCGTTCATGCGATAGTTCAGGCCCAGGGCCACCACGTCATAGGTGCCGGGCACATTGCGCTGGGCGTGGGTCCGGTCCACGCCGAAGGCCTTCAGCAATTTCAGCTTCTTGGCCAGCTCGGCATCGCGGGTGATGATCATGCCGCCTTCGGCGGTGGTCATGTGCTTGACGGGATAGAAGGAGAAGACACCCACATCGCCCATCAGCCCCGCATGCACGCCGTCGAGCCGGGTGCCCATGGCCAGGGCACAATCCTCGAGCACGAACAGCCCATGGCGCCGGGCGATCTCGTTGACTTTCACCATATCCACGGGCAAGCCCAGATAATGCACCACGGCGATGGCGCGGGTCCGCGGGGTGATGGCCGCCTCGATGGCACCGATGTCGATATTGCCGGTTTCGCCCTCGGCATCCACGAACACGGCCCTGGCGCCGGTCAGTTCGATCGCATGCGCCGTGGCGGTATGGGTTTGCGCCGGGCAGATCACCTCGTCGCCGGGTCCGAAGCCCAAGGCAAAGTAAACGAGATGCATGCCCGCGGTGCAGGACGACACGGTCACCGCATGCGGTGCGCCGGTCCAGGCGGCGAACTCGGCCTCGAACAGTTCGGCCTGGGGTCCATGGACCAGGATCGGTCCCGCCAAGACCTCGAGAACCGCGTTGCGCTCTTCGTCACCAATCAGCGGGGCCGCAAAAGGAATCTTGCTCATTCAAAGAACCTCGTAAGCATCAGGGCTGCTGCAGGACCGGATATGCGATGTCCACGGGCTGGCCGGTCTGCAAGGACCGCTCGATGGCCAGCGACACGGACATGGCATCCACCACATCGCGGCGGCTGACCTCGGGGGTGCCCCCATCCAGGATGGCCCTCACAAAGGCCGGTATCATATCGCCCTTCGCCGTACCGGGATAGGCATCCTGGACCATCTCGGGCGGAGTTTGCGGATCCCGGGTCCGATAGATGGCCGCCCCCAGCTGGTTGTGGATGAAGCTGGCCTCGGTGCCGTAGAGGGACAGATTGTGCCAATGGGGAAAGACGCACCCGAAATTGGCCGTGACCTTGCCCACCATGCCGGTATCGAAGCGCAGCAGGGCCGCAATCAGATCAGGCTGGCCGAAGGCCGTGTCCTGGGTGACGATCTTGTTCGCCATGGCGGTCACCTGAACCGGCCGGGCCTCGGTCAACCACATGATCAGGTCGATCAGATGGATGCCGCCGCCATGCATGACCGAATAAAACGGAATCCGCCCGCGCCAGCCCTCGGTGATCTTGTGCACCCGGCCGTAATTATAATCGCCTTCGACATAATAAAGCCGGCCCATGGATCCACTGTCGACCCGCTGGCGCAAGGCCATGAAGCGGGGGCTGCGCCGAAGGATCAGGTTGGACGACATCTGCAGTTCAGGATGGCGTGCCAGCATGCCCACGATGTCGTCCAGTTCCTCCTGGAACAGGCACAGCGGTTTTTCCACGAACACATGCTTGCCCGCCGCCAAGGCCGCCATCACCTGGGCATGATGCGCGTCATCATAGGATGCGATCGACACCACCTGGATCGCGGGGTCCTCGAGGATGTCGGCCGGATTGGTGGTCAAGCGCCGGCCCGGGTGCCGCCCGCCCACCTCGGCCAGCTTGCCCGCATCGATGTCGCACAGGGCAACCACCCGGCAGCGCGGATCGGCCTCGTACCCCTCGATATGCCGCTCCCCCACGCCAAGCCCGATCACCGCCGCATTCAGCATCCCACGGCCTCCCCGTCTCGAGCGGCCAGGACCTGCCGCCAGTCCCCCATTGCCTGCGGGCCGCCAAGACGTCCGGCGATGCGACGGGCCATGGCCAGGTCGTCGGGCGTATCCACGGAAAGCTGAACCTCGGCCAAGCCCTGGCCCGAGGTGAAATTCACGATCCGGCAGGCCTGTGGATGCCGGTAGAACCAGCGCGTCAGATGTTCGCGATCATCCGGGTCGGCGGTCATCCGCAAGGCGCGCTCCAGGCTCGCGGTACGCACCACTTCCACGGACATGCCCTTCGGATAGCTGCGCACCTGGGTATTGGTGACCAGGTCGAAATCTCCGGCCTGAAACAACCGGACGGCCTGATCCACCAGCCACGGGTCCATGAACGGACTATCGCCGGTAATCCGCACGAATGCCTCGGCCTTGGCCATGGCCGCCGCGCCCAGCACCCGCCCCGCCACATCCTGCAAGGGGCCACGGTAACAGGCCACCCCCCTGTCCCGCGCGAAGGCGGCGACCGGATCGTCCGAGGGATCGTCCGACGTCGCCAGCACCACCCCGGCAAGCCCCGAGCAACGCGCCAGGCGCTGGAACAGCCACCCGAGCAGCGGTTCTCCCTCAAGATCAGCCAACACCTTGCCTGGCAAGCGGGCAGAGGAAAACCGGGCCTGGATGATCGCAGTTGTGGGCGTGGGCACCTGGAATGATCCGGAATCAGTGCCGGAAGTGGCGCATGCCGGTCATGACCATGGCCAGGCCCTTCTCGTCGGCGGCGGCGATCACTTCGGCATCGCGCATGGAGCCGCCGGGCTGGATCACCGCGGTGGCGCCGGCGGCGGCGGCGGCCAGCAGGCCGTCGGCGAAGGGGAAGAAGGCGTCCGAGGCCACCACCGACCCGATGGTGCCGGCTTCCGGCAGACCGGCGGAGTCAGCGGCTTCCTTGGACTTCCAGGCGGCGATGCGGCTGGAATCCACGCGGCTCATCTGGCCGGCGCCGATG
>CAYOKN010000002.1:0-56516 GCA_964404545.1 uncultured Rhodospirillaceae bacterium
GGCGCCGGGCGGCGGCGCGGCGGCGGCTTGGCCGCCTGCTCCACTCGGTCCAGCTGCGCCATCAGGGCGTCCAGACCCGTCAGGTCCATGTCGGCGGGCGCCAGATCCTCCAGCAGCACGCCGCCCAAGGCCTCGATCTCGGCCACCCGGGCCTGGCAGTGGGGGCACAGGGACAGATGGGTGGCCACCACCAGGGACAGCCCCTCGCCGAGCGAGCCGCCCCCATAAGCCATCAGCGTGGCATCGCTGGGGTGATGGTTCATGGTTCCTCGTCTCCAAGTGCGCTGCGGACCCGGCGCATGGCCAGGCGCAGACGCGATTTCACGGTGCCCAGGGGGATGCCTAGGTCGGCGGCGATCTCGCCATGGGGCTTGTCCTCGAAGAAGGACAGCCGCACCACCTCGGCCTGTTCCGGCGGCAGCGTTTGCAGCGCCGCCCTCACTTTATCCGCCCTTTGGCGGGCCGCCACGCAGTCGTCGGCGCGCGGCCCCTCGTCCTCAATGGTCTCCAGCACGCTGTCATCGGCCTCGGGCCGGCGTTCGCGGCGCAGGACGTCGATGCGCAGATTGCGCGCGATGGTGAAGACCCAGGTGGCGGCTTCGGCCTTGGCCGGGTCGTACTGGGCCGCCTTGCGCCACAAGGTGGTCATCACCTCCTGGGCCAGGTCTTCGGCTTTGGCCGCCTCGACCCCCAGGCGCAGGTAATAGCTCTTCAGACGGGGCGCGAAATGGCGGTACAGAACGGCGAAAGCCGCCTTGTCCGCCCTTTCGGCCACCGCCAGGATGGCCTGGGCCAGCGCCTGACGCTGCTCGTCGGCCGGTGGGGCAAGTCCGGTTTGGGTCACCGACGGCCTCCGGGACGGAGGGGCGTTGGCGACCACCACGGCCAGCCAGAAGCCTGTTGTTTGAGCCAGCGGGTCATTCATGCGCCTTTCTACGGGGCCCGGTCGGTACTGGATCACAACAGGAATATGATCCAAACTCCGAGGGGGGACGTAAGCATAACCGATCGCTCGTACCGGTACTCGGGAAACAATGGCATGATGCTCCCCACTCCTCCCAGCTCCGATCCTTTGAAGATCGCCGTCATCGGAACCGGCGTCTCGGGCCTGGCCGCGGCCTGGCTGCTGGCCCGGCGCCATCAGGTGACCGTGTTCGAGAAAGAGGACCGTCCCGGCGGCCACGCCAACACGGTGGAGGTGACCGTGCCAGTGGCCGGGCGGCCCACGCCGTTGCGGGTGGATACGGGATTCATCGTCTATAACGAGCCCAACTACCCCAACCTGACCGCCCTGTTCGATCATCTTGGGGTCGAGACCCAAGCCTCGGACATGAGCTTTGCCGCCTCGCTTGACGGCGGCCGGCTGGAATATGCGGGCTCGGGCCCCGGCATGGTGGCGCAGCCGCTGAACCTGCTGCGGCCGCGCTTCCACCGCATGGTGCGCGACCTGCTGCGCTTCTATACCGAGGCGCCGCGCCTGCTGGACCAGCCGGGGGACGAGGGCCTGACCCTGGGCGAATATCTGACGGCCGGCGGCTATTCCGACGCCTTCCTGCAAGACCATCTGCTGCCCATGGCCGCCGCCATCTGGTCTGCCCCGCCCGAGACCCTGCGCGCCTATCCGGCGCGGTCCTTCATCCGGTTCTGCCAGAATCACGGCCTGCTGCTGTTGAAGGACCGGCCGCTCTGGCGCACGGTGGTGGGCGGCAGCCAGGCCTATGTGGGCAAGCTGGCCCAGGCGCTGGGCGCCGGCCTGCGGGTCAATGCCGCCGTGCGGCAGGTGCGCCGCATGGGCGACCATGTGCTGGTCGAGGATCGGCAAGGCGACGTGGAGCGTTTCGACCATGTGGTGATCGCCACCCATTCCGACCAGGCGCTGGCCCTGCTGGCCGATGCGGATGCCGGCGAGCGCGCCGCCCTGTCGGCCATTCCCTATCAGCGCAATCTGGCCATCCTGCACCAGGATCCGGGCCTGATGCCCCGGCGCCGCCGGGTCTGGTCGGCCTGGAACTTCCTGCGCCCGCAGGGGGCCGGCGACGGGCAGCTGTGCGTGACCTATTGGATGAACCGGCTGCAGCACCTGACCACCGATCAGCCATTGCTGGTCACCCTGAACCCGCCCCGTCCGCCGCGCGAAGGCACCATCCTGCGCAGCTTCCTTTATGACCATCCGGTGTTCGGGCCGCAGTCGGTCGCGGCGCAGAAGGACATCTGGCGGGTGCAGGGGCTGCGCCGCACCTGGTTTTGCGGTGCCTGGTTCGGCGCCGGCTTCCACGAGGACGGCCTGCAGGCCGGCCTGGCGGTGGCCGAGGCGCTGGGCGGCGTGCGCCGGCCCTGGTCGGTGGCGGGGGAATCGGCCCGCCTCTCTTTACCACAGGGCTGGGGCGCGGCCGGCCCCGAGGTGGCGGCATGACCGCCTCAGGCCTCTATCGCGGGCTGGTGGTGCATCGGCGGTTGAAGCCGCGCCGGCACCGGATGGTCTATCGCGTGTTCACGCTGCTGCTGGACCTGGACGAACTGCCGGCGCTGGACCGCTCCTTAACGCTGTTCGGACATAACCGCCGCGCCCTTCTGTCCTTTCACGACCGCGATCATGGGCCGGGCGATGGCAGCCCCTTGAAGCCCTGGGTCGTGCAGCGTTTGGCCGAGGCCGGGATCGAACTGGACGGCGGTCCGGTTCGGCTGCTGTGCTATCCCCGGGTGCTGGGGTTGGTGTTCAATCCGTTGACGGTCTATTTCTGCCATCGCCCCGATGGCGCCCTGGCCGCCGTTTTGTACGAGGTGAACAACACCTTCGGCCAGCGCCATTGCTATCTGATCCCGGTCAACGGCGATGGCGACGGACTGGTGCGGCAAAGCTGCCCCAAGGGCTTTTTCGTCTCGCCCTTCCTGCCCATGGACCTGACCTATCATTTCCGCATCCAGCCGCCCGGCGAGCAAGTGGCGGTGGCGATCCATGAGACCGACGCCGAGGGCGCCATCCTGCATGCCGCCTTCACCGGCCGGCGCCAGCCGCTGACCGACCGCAGCCTGCTGGCCGCTTGGATCGCCCATCCGCTGCTGACCGCCAAGGTGGTGGCCGGCATCCATTGGGAGGCGCTGTGGCTGTGGGCCAAGGGCCTGCGCCTGCATCGCCGCCCGCCGCCGCCCGCCCAGCTCGTCACCGTCGTTCCTCCCCCCGTTGCCCAGCCCGAGGTTTGACCGCCATGACCCAAACCGTCGTCCTGCCCCCCGGCCTGGCCGCGCCCGAGCGCCCCGATTTCTGGACCGGCCTGTTGTTGTCCGCCGCCCGCAGCCTGGGCGCCGGCAGTCTGCTGGTGACCCTGCCCGGGGGCGGCCAGCGCCGCTTCCAGGGCACCCGCCCCGGCCCCTCGGCCAGCCTGGTGCTGACCCGGGGACGCGCCGCCCGCCGCCTGCTGCTGGGTGGTTCGGTGGGCTTCGCCGAGGCCTATCTGGACGGGGATTGGGACAGCCCCGACCTGACCGCGCTGATCCGCTTGGCCATCGTCAACGAGTCGGCGGTGGACCTGGACCGGCGCGCCTCGCCGCTGCTGAAGGCGCTGGACCGCCTGCGCCACCGGCTGAACGCCAATACCCGGCGCGGCAGCCGGCGCAACATCGCCTTTCATTATGACCTGGGCAACGACTTCTACGGGCGCTGGCTGGACGGCGGCATGACCTACAGCTCGGGCCTGTTCGTCACCGGCCAGGAAAGCCTGGAGCAGTCCCAGGACGAGAAATATACCCGGCTCCTGAACCTGATGCGGCTGCAGGGCGGCGAGCGGGTGCTGGAGATCGGCTGCGGCTGGGGCGGCATGGCCGAGGCGCTGGCCGACCGCGGCTGTCGGGTCGAGGGCATCACCCTGTCGCAGGCGCAGCTGGACTATGCCCGGGCCCGCCTGGGCAGCCGGGCCGAGCTGCGCTTCCAGGACTATCGCGACGTCACCGGCCAGTATGACCGCATCGTCTCGGTAGAGATGATCGAGGCGGTTGGCGAAGAGAACTGGCCGCACTATTTCCGCCAGTTGCATGACCGGCTGAACCCGGGTGGGCTGGCGGTGCTGCAGGCCATCACCATCGCCGAGGACCGCTTCGAGGGCTATAGCCGCGGCGCCGACTTCATTCAGCGCCATGTGTTCCCAGGCGGCATGCTGCCCACCCCGTCCATCATTCGGCGCCAGGCCGAGGCGGCGGGGCTGGTGGTGGACCATCAGGAATGTTTCGGCTGCTCCTATGCCCTGACCCTGGAGCATTGGCGCCGCCGCTTCCACGAGGCCTGGCCGGCCCTGGCCGCCGGCGGCATGCCCCAGCGGTTCCGCCGGCTGTGGGACTATTACCTGAGCTATTGCGAGGCCGGATTCCGCGAGGGCACCATCGATGTGGGCTTCTATCGCCTGAGGAAGCCATGACCAGCCCGCCCCCCATGGTGGTCGAGCAGGTGTTCGGTCGCCCCTTGCGCTTCTGGGGGCTGTTCGAGGACCGCTTCGGCCGCGTGCGCCGCCAGTTCACCGGGCGCATGGACGGCGCCTGGGACGGCCAGGCGGTGACCATGCCCGAGGTGCTGGACTTCGACGACGGCGCCCAGGAGCGGCGTACCTGGATCATCCGCCCGGCCGGCGCCGGTCTGTATCGGGCCACCGCCGACACCATCCTGGGCGAGGCCGAGGGGCGGGTCGAGGGCCCGGCCATCACCTGGCGCTACCGCATGGCCCTGCCCGTGGGCGGCAGCGCGTGGATCGTGGATTTCGTGGACTGGATGAGCCTGCTGCCCGACGGCAGTCTGGTGAACCGCGCCCAGGTCAGCCGCTGGGGCATCCGTATCGGTTCGGCGTTCTCGGTGCTGCGGCCGGAGGGCGGGTGATCTTACATCCCGGTGCCGCGCCGGATCAGCGGCAGGGACAGGCCATAGGGCAGCAGCCGGAACAGCTTCAGCATGGCCGCCATGGGCAGGGGGAAAGCCACTTCCAGGCCGGTCTTGTCCAGGCCGCGCAGAATGCGCCGGGCCGCGTCGTCGGCATCCATCAGCCAGGGCATGGGGAAGGGGTTGCGGTCGGTCAGCGGGGTTTTGACGAAGCCGGGATTGACCAGTTTCAGCCGCACCCCGTCGCGGGCCAGTTCGGGCGCCAGGCTTTCGCACAGATTGATCAGCGCCGCCTTGGTGGGGCCATAGGCCGCCGCCGTGGGCAGGCCCACATAGCCCGCCACCGAGGCCACCACCGCCACGGTGCCGCTGCCCAGATCGCGCAGGCCGGGCAGCAGGGCATCCAGGCCGTTGACAACGCCCTGATAATTCACCGCCATCAGCCGCGCCGCCGTCTCGGCGGAAAAGTCGGCGGCTTGCATGGGCTGGTGGGTGCCGGCGTTCAGGATGGTCAAGCCGGGCAGCCCGGGCAGGGTGGCCACCGCAGCCCTGACGGCGTTCAGGTCGGTCACGTCCAGGGGCAGCGGTTGGATGGCGGGGTGGAGGGCGGCCAGTTCGGTCAGCGCCGCCTCGGAGCGGGCGCTGGCGGCCACGGCCCAGCCGCGCGCCGCCAAGTCTAGCGCCAGCGCGCGGCCGATGCCGCTGCTGGCGCCGGTGATCCAGGCCAGACCGGGGGTCATCCCTTGACCCGCAGGGCCGAGCGCCCGCCGTCCACGCCCAGGATCTGGCCGGTGATCCAGCCTGCTTCGGGCCCCATGAGAAAGGCGGCGGCCGCCGCCGTGTCATCGGCATCTCCCAGGCGCGGGATGGGGTGGAGACGCGCGATGCCCGACGCCACGGCCTCGTTGCCGAGCAGGGCGGCCGCCATTCGCGTGCGGGTCAGGCTAGGGGCAACGCCATTGACCCGCACATCGGGAGCCAGTTCGGCCGCCAGCGACCGCACCAGCCCCTCCACCGCCCCCTTGGCGGCGGCGGTGATGGAGTGATTGGGAAAACCCTGGCCCACGGCCACGGTCGAGAACAGCACCACGGCGCCCTTGCCGGAGATCAGGGCGGCCCGGGCCGCCTGCACGGACAGGGCGGCGCCCAGGGCATTGATCTGGAAGGCTTGCAGGAAATCCTCGGGCCGGCTGCGGTCCAGGGGCTTGATGTCGATGCTGCCCACGCAATAGGCCAGGCCCGACAGGCCGCCGAAGGGGGCCGCGGCCTTGACCGTGGCGGCCAGCGAGGCGGGGTCCAGGATGTCGGCGATGCCCCAGGCGGCGCCCAGCTCGTCGGCCAGGTCTTGCAGCGCGGCGGGGTCGCGGCCCGCCAGGAAGAGGGGGCGGCCCTGGCTGGCCAGCCGGCGCGCCAGGGCCTCGCCGACGCCGCCGGTGGCGCCGAGGATCAGGACTGGATGGGGCATGGCGGGCCTAACGGGCGTGAGTCGGAGCGGCGCCCACGCCGTGGGCCATCATCTCGACGGCCACATGGCGCAGCACCTTCGCATAATCGCCCAGGCGCTCGGGCGCCATGACGCGGGGCTGAACGGCAGCGCCCGACAGTTCGTTGGCGATCACCTGCAGCAGGGCGGCGGTGCGGAGGGTTTCCTGGTCGCTCATGGTTGGACTCCTTGTTCCCGTCCAACCTGCTTACGGGGCCATAGCCCCGCTGGATCACCCGTCGGCCAGTTCGACCCGGTTGCGGCCGTTGTGCTTGGCGCGATAAAGGGCGCGGTCGGCGCGCTCCATGGCGTCGGCCAGGTCGTCGTCCTGGCCGGTCATGGCGGTCACCCCCAGGCTGACCGTAAAGGAGATCACCCCGCCGTCGGTGGTGACCCGGCAGGCCCCCAGGGTTTCGCGGATGCGTTCGGCGATGATCTGGGCGCCGGGCAGGCTGGTGGCGGGCAGGATTACCGCGAATTCTTCGCCGCCCACGCGGGCGGCCATGTCGGTGGTGCGCAGCACCGTGCGCAGATTGACCGCCAGGGCGCGCAGCACGTCGTCGCCCACGGGGTGGCCGTAGGTGTCGTTGATGTGCTTGAAATGGTCGATATCCAGCAGCAACAGCGCCGCCGGTCCGTCATAGCGTTTCACGCGCGCCAGTTCGGCGCCGCACACATCCTCGAAGCAGCGGCGGTTGGCCAGGCCGGTCAGCGGGTCGGACAGGGCCTGGCGGCGCAGTTCGTCCTCGCGCAGGCGCTGCTCGGTCACGTCATGGGCGGCCAGCAGGAAAGTGGAGTGCGCCTCGGTGCCAGTGGCCACCACGGCCCATTCCACGGCGCAGGGGCAGCCGGGCTGGCCGTCGCGGCATTCGCCCCGCACGGTCTCGCCGCCCTGCCGGGCCTCGGCCAGGGCCGCCGCCGCGCCGGGCAGCAGGCTGTCCACCGCCAGCCCTTCCATGTCGCGGGCGTGCCGGCCGAAGAGTGTTTCGGCGGCGGGATTGGCCAGGGTGATGCGCCCGCCATGGTCCAGCAGCAAGGTGGCTTCGGGCGACATGCGGAACACCAGGCGCATCTGCCGTTCGGCCTGGCGCACGCGGTTTTCCTGCGCGCTGCGGCTGATGGCATAGCGGATGGCGCGGCGCAGGCCCGGCCCGGTGATGTCGCCCTTGACGATATAGTCCTGGGCGCCGCCCTCCAGCGTGGTCAGGGCGAAGTCGGGATCGTCATGGCCGGTCAGCACCACGATGGGCAGTTCGGGCGCGGCGCCCCGGGTGCGGTGGACGGTTTCGAGCCCCTGGGCGTCGGGCAGGCCCAGGTCTAGCAGCATCACGTCGCAGCCATTGCCCGCCAGCCAGTCCAGGGCGCGGGCCAGGCTGGTTTCGTGGCGCAGGTCGAACGGGGTGCGGCTGCCCTCCAGCAGGGCGATCTGGGTCAGGCGCGCATCGCCGGGATCGTCCTCTACCAGAAGGACCCGGACGCGGGGCGGCGCCTGCGGAGCCGCTGGGGTAGGGGAAAGGGATGTCATAACGCTCGATTCGGACCGGCGGGGAAAGCTTTGGACAATATTAGTGCCAATCCGCCGGGCCCGCCAACAGCGGATATGCTCTTGCATCATTGACAATTATCAATGGCAAGGCGGGGGCCCGCCATTAGTCTCGGTCCACCACCTTTGGCAGCGGAGTTGCTCCGATGAATTTGGATCTGGAAGCCTATATCGCCCTGGGGTTCATGGTCAGCATCCTGGCCATCACCGCCGGTCTCGGCATTTTCCTGGTCAACAAGCTGAAGCGTTGACACCTCCCTGGGCGTCTATGACTTTTGTCCTGGGTTGAGCTTCCCTCCGGGCGCGCCATAATCGCGGCGCACATGCCTGGAGGGGGATTTCCATGGCCCATAGCACGCCCCAGGGGGGGTGGTCCGGCGCGCCGGGCCTGTTTCAGAAACTGACCGACTGGCCGGCCCTGCCGGCGCATTGCTTGTCCCAGGACGACGGCATCGGCTGGCTGCAGGCCCGTGGCGGCGCTGTGGGTCTGGCCGTTGGCCGGGCGCCTGAGCCCGATGCCCTGGACGAAATCACCGCCCGCGCCGGCGAGGCGCTGAACCGTGCCCGCGAGCAGGCGCCCGAAGTGCTGGCCCAGGCCCAGCAGGCGGGCACTCGCGCCGCCTTGGAAGCCGCCGCGCAGGCGCAGAAGGCTGCTGCCCAGGCGCGGTCCGCCTTGGCCGACCGCAAGCTGCGCACCGGGCTGATGATCGGCGGCGCCGCCGTGGTTCTGGTGGGCGCCGTGGTGCTGCTGGCGCCCGTGGTCTCGGACGGCATCGACAGCTATCTGGCCGAGCGCGAAGCCGCCGAGATGGAAGAGCTGGCCGCCGCCACCGAGGCCGAGCGCATGGCCGCCGAGGAGGAGTCGGTGGCCCGCCAGGCCGCGGCCCTGGCCGAGCAGTTGGCCCAGATGGCTGCGGCCGAGGAAGCCGCCCGCGAGGCAGCCGAAAAGGAAGCCGCCGCCCTGGAAGCTGCCGCCGCCGAAGAAGCCGCGACCGTGGCCCCGCCGCTGGCGGACGAGCCCGAAGTTGCGGCGCTGCCGCCCGAGAATGCCCAGCCCGTGGCCCGCACCGTCAGCGGCGCCGCCACCGCCCTGGATGCCGGCACCTTGATGGTGTCGGGCCAGGTGGTGTGGCTGGATGGCGTCGTCGGAGTGGATCATCCCGGCGCCGTGGCCGGCTTCAAGGCCTATCTGTCGGGCCTGGGCACCGTGGACTGCGTGTTGCCCGACCCGGCCCAGCAGGTGGGGGCCTGCACCACGCCGACCGGGGTGGACGTGGCTGAAACCGCCGTTCTCAGCGGCATGGCCACCGCCGCACCTGACGCACCCGACCATATCCGCGCTGCCGAACAGCAGGCCCGCCAGAACCGGGCCGGCATCTGGTCCATGCGCTAAGCGACTTTAAGTTCAAGGGGGATTTGAAATGGACATCGGCTCTTTGCGCCATGGCAAGGAAAAGCTCTACCGCACCATCTCCATGGTGGTGGGCGGCCTGATCTGGCTGTTGATGTTGATCGGCACCATGGGCACCATCCTGTTCGCCCTGATCCCGCTGGCCATCGGCCTGTGGATCATGGAGCGGCTGATGCGCGTGGTCCTGTTCGGCGAGGCCGTGCGGGTCAGCGACAAGCAGTTCCCCGAGATCCAGGCCATCGTGCGCCAGTGCGCCAGCGACATGAAGCTGGACAAGGTGCCGCAGGTGTTCGTGGTCAACAGCGGCGGCATCGCCAATGCGCTGGCCATCAAGCTGCTGCGCACCCGTTATGTGATCCTCTATTCCAACCTGGTGGACCTGCTGGATTCCAAGCAGATGGGCATGGTGATCGCCCATGAACTGGCCCACCATGCCGCCGGCCACACCAGCTTCTGGATCGACCTGCTGATGAAGCCGGCCTATTTCGTGCCCTTCCTGGGTGCGGCCTACAGCCGTTCCTGCGAGCTGACCGCCGACCGCATCGCCGCCGCCTGGCTGCAGGACCTGCAATCTTCCAGGGTGGCCCTGGTGGCTCTGGCCTGCGGTAGCCAGCGGTTCACCCCGCGCCTGGACATCAATGCCTTCCGCGAGCAGGAGTCCATGGTGCCGGCGGTGTTCGGCTTCCTGCTGAACCTGTTCGCCACCCATCCCCGCATGACCCGGCGGATCATCGAACTGGAAGAGTTCTTCCAGGAAAGCATCACCTACGCTCCGGTGCCGCAGCCGGCGCAATAAGGGGCAGTCGGCGGCGGTGCACCACCGCCGCCGTGTCCGCATGCAGGCGCTTACAGCCGGGCAGGGCATCCATCTGCCCGGCCAGGGCGCTTGCAGCGCCGCTTCCGACACATCCATGGTCCAGCCCTGGTCACCGCGCGTCATGCCGGCGACCTTCAGCGGTTTGCAGCCCAGGCGGTCGTCCCGGCTAAGCGGGGCGCGATATGGGGCCGCTGACAGCAACGGAGGCTGGCAACACCTCTTTTTCTTTGGTTGGTTTTCGCCGCCGCCCTTGGATAAAATGGCCCGGGGCTAAACGGGCGTGCAGTGATGCCGAATTTCGATACAGACTCGGTCATTTTGACCAGCAGTCTTCTCTCGGTTTCTTTTGGTTTTGTTATCCTGGCCTTTGCTCAACGGCCGGTTGGACTTAAGCTGCATTGGGGATTGGCTGCTCTCAGCTATGGCGTGGCCGGCCTGCTGATCGGGTTCCGCGGCGTTCTCCCGCCCTGGCTGGCCATTGTCGTCGCCAATATGCTGGTGGGGCTGTCGGTGGTGCTGATCCATCGCGGGGTCTGGCTGCTGGTGGGCCGCCGCCCGCCCGACCGCCTCTATGCGGTGGCGGTGCTGGCCTTGGGGGCTGGCTATGCATGGTTCACCTATCACACGCCCGACGTTCCCACCCGGCTGTTCCTGGTGTCCATGTTCCGCGTGCCGTTCTTCCTCAGCGCCCTGGCGGTGCTGGTGCCGCAACTGCGCGGCCAGGGCGGCCGGGGCGCCTTGCCGGTGCTGGTGGGGCTCCTGGTGCTGTGGACCGGCTGGTATCTGGCGCGGGCCCTTCTGGCGCTGTCCTCGGCCGATCTGGCGGTGATGCTGCGCACAGGGGCGCTACAGGGGGTGAATTTCCTGTTGGCCACCGGCGGCCACCTGCTGGTCCCGGCGGCCCTGTTCCGTTACGAGACCGAACGCTCGGTGGCCCGGGCGGAAAGTTTGGCGCGGGACCTGGAGCGGGAACGGGACCGGCTGGAGGGCGCGGTGCTGGCCCGCACGCAGCAGCTGCGCGCCGCCGCCGAGGAGGCCGAGCGCGCCAACCGGGCCAAGTCGCATTTCCTGGCGGCGGCCAGCCATGATCTGCGCCAGCCCATGCAGGCCCTGCGGCTGTTCGTGGACTTGCTGACCTACCGGCTGGCCGGAACCCCGGACGCCAAGGTGGTGGGGTTGGCCTCGACCGCCCTGGCCAGCAGCGAGGGGCTGCTGCATGCCCTATTGGATGTGTCCAAGCTGGACGCGGGCACGGTCCAGGTGGCGGCCCAGCCGGTGGAACTGGGCGAGCTGGTAACCGGCTTGCTCGAGGAAACCGCCGGCAGCGCCCGCCAGCGCGGCTTGCACCTGTCGGGGCTGCCCTGCGGCTATCGGGTGATGTCGGACCCGGTGCTGCTGCAGCGGATCTTGCGCAATCTTCTGCACAATGCCCTGCGCTATACCGAACGGGGGCGCATCCTGGTGGGCTGCCGGCGCGACGGGGCGCGGGTGCGCATCGAGGTCTGGGACACCGGCATGGGCATCCCCGCCGACAAGCTGGACCAGGTGTTCGAGGACTTCTACCAGTTGGGCAATCCCGAACGGGACCAGACCAACGGCCTGGGCCTGGGCCTGGCCATCGTGCGCCGGGTGGCGCGGCTGCTGGGGCACGAGGTGGCGGTGCGGTCCTGGCCCGGGCGTGGCACCGTGTTCACGGTCACGGTGCCGCTGGCCTGATCAGGCTGTGGCGGTGCGCCGCTGGCGCCAGCCCAGCCGCGCCAGCGCCAGTCCCGCCACCAGCAGGGCCGGCAGGACCGCCAGATTGACCCAGTCCCAGCCGGCGGTGGCCTGCAGCGCGCCGGCGGTCAGCGAGCCGGCGGCGGTGCTGCCGAACACGATGAACTCGTTGGCGCCCTGGGCCTTGGCCCGCTCCTCGGGCGCCAGGGCCCGGTTCAGCATCAGGGTGGCGCCCACATACAGGAAGTTCCAGCCCACCCCCAGCAGGAACAGGGCGCCCCAGAACTGCTCGAACTCCACGCCCATCAGCGCCACGGCCACGCATCCGGCCATCAGCACGGCACCCAGCCCCATCATGGGCAACAGGCCCAGGCGGGCCACCAACTGGGCGGTGAAGAACGAGGGCAGATACATGGCCAGGATGTGCCACTGGATGACGCTGGCCGACTCCGGGAACTCGAAACCGCAGGCGGCCATGGCCAGGGGCGTGGCGGTCATCACGAAGGCCATGCCGGCAAAGGAGACGGTGCTGCACAGGATGGCGGTGGCCACCACCGGCCGCAGCAGCACGCTGCGCAGGGGGATGGCCAGGTGGGCGTGGCTCTGGCCATGGGGCCGGGGCAGCTTGGCCAGGGCCAGCGGCAGCATCACCGCCAGCGGCAGGCTCATCAGGGCCACATAGGCGCCCAGGAATGGCACCGGCAGGGCGTCACGGCTCAGGGTGGCGATCTGCGGCCCCAGGAAGGCGGCCACCACGCCGCCCGCCAGCACCCACGAGGTGGCCTTGTCGCGGAAGCCTTCCTCGGCGGCCTCGGCGGCGGCGAAGCGATAGAACAGCGAGGTGGCGGCGAACATGCCGCCCAGGCCGATCCCGACGCAAAACAGCACGAAGCTGCCCAACCAGATGGCCAGGGCGGCCAGGGCGGCGCCCAGGATGCCGGTGGCCGCACCGGCCAGGAATCCGGCCCGCCGGCCATAGCGCTGCATCAGCAGCGAGGCCGGCATGGTGGACAGGGTGGTGGCCACCAGCTGCAGGCTGAAGGGCAGGGTGGCCAGCGCCGGATCGGGCGACAGCATGCGGCCCACCAGCGGCGAGGTGGAGATCATCAGGCTGGAACAGCTCATGGCCAGCGCCTGGGCAACGGCCAGGAGCAGGACCGAACGATGGGACGACACGAACAGCCTCGCGGTCAGGAGTACCGGATCTCGTGGTCCGAGATCAGACGGCCGATCGTAGGCCGCGCAAAAAGATAGCCCTGAAACAACGAAATGCCCATGGCCGACAGAGTCTGGGCTTCTTCCGGTCGCTCCACGCCCTCGGCGACCACTGAAAGCTGCAGCATCCGGGCGGTGGTCATCAGCCCGGCAATCACAGCCTGGCGGGCCGCGTCGGTGTCCACGCCGGCCACCAGAAAGCGGTCGATCTTGATGATGTCCGGCTGGAAGTCGGCCAGCAGCGACAACCCGGCATAGCCGGCGCCGAAATCGTCCAGGGCGGTCTGGAAGCCGCGGTCGTGATAGGTGCGGATGATGGATTTCAGATGCGCGCGGTCGTGCACCTGCTCGTCCTCGGTGAATTCAAAGGTGATCAACTCGGCCGGAAAGCCGTACTGCCGGGCCGCCGCCAGGGTCAGGCGCAGACAGGCATCGGGGTGATAGACCGCATTGGGCAGGAAATTGATGTTCAGCCGCCGGTCCAGCCCCAGCCGCGCCGCCGTCTCGATGGCCTTGACCCGGCAGGCCTGGTCGAAGGCATAGCGGTTCTGGTCGGTGACCTGGGCCAGCACCTGCCCGGCACCCTCGCCCTTGGGGCCGCGTACCAGCGCCTCGTAGGCATAGATCCGCCGCGCCGCCAGGTCCACCACCGGCTGCAGCGCCATCATGAAATCGAAATCGGGGCCCGCGGCACAGGCGCCCCGGCAGGCAGTCAGGGTATCCAGGCTGGTCATCGCGTGTCCTTGGTGGTTGGGGGCACATGCTAACGCAGACCTGCGCCTCTGGCAGTCCCGCATTGTGGAGGCAGCTCGGGCTGGGGCTCTTTCGTGGTAAGCCGCTTTGTCATCTGGCGGGCCCGGCGGCCGGCTCGCAAGATCGCCCGGCATCCAACAGACGTCCGCCGAGGTGCCTCATGGCCCGTTCCCTTCAGCTGTCCCCCGACCTTCTGGACCTGACCGAGCGGGTCGCCCTGGTGGCCCTGTTCTCGGCTTTCACCTGGCATCACTTGCAGGCGGTGAGCCAAGGCCAGGCCATCAGCCTGCTGCTGGTGCTGTCCGAGGGGCTGGTGGCCGCCTTCGTGCTGTTCCGCCGGCGGGCGCGGCAGATGTCCATGCGGCTGGATGATTGGCTGGTCGCCTGCCTGGGGACGCTGCTGCCGCTGCAGGCGGCGCCGGCCGAGGTGGCGCCGCTGGTGCCCATGGCGGCAGGGGCCGGCATGATGGTGGCGGGCATCGCCCTGCAGGTGCATGCCAAGCTGATCCTGCGCCGCTCCTTCGGCATGGTGGCGGCCAATCGTGGCGTGGTCCGCGGCGGCCCCTATCGCCTGGTGCGGCATCCCATGTATCTCGGCTATCTGACCACCCATGTGGGTTATCTTCTGCTGGTGCCCACCGTCTGGAACCTGACCATCTATGGTGCTGCGCTGGTGTTCCAGATTCTGCGCATTCGGGCCGAGGAGCGGCTGCTGGTGAACGATCCGCACTATCAGGAGTTCCGGACGGCGGTGCGATTCCGCCTGGTGCCCGGCATCTATTGAAGGTCCCGGCGCCCCGGGCTTGACGCTCCCGCGGGCATGTCACACCATTGCGCCGCAACAACCGAGGGGCGTGATGGAATTCGACAACCGTTCGTTGGCGGCGGCTGCGGCGGTGGCGACCCTTTTATGCACCGCCGCCCGGTTCCTGCTGCGCAGCATGCACCCGGCCATGCCGGGGCTGACCCAGTGGGCTTGGGCCGCCGCCCTGGGCGTTCCGGCCCTGGCCCTCTATGCCGCCCATGGCAAGGTGCCCGACTGGATGACGGTGCTGTTGCCGCAGATCCTGCTGGTGTCCGGGTTTCTGCTGGCCTATGGCGGGTTCCGCCGATTCCTGGACCGTCCGCATTTGGGGGTCAAGCTCTGGCTGCTGCTGGGGGCGGCGTTCCTGCTGCCGCTGCTGGGGGCGCACCTGACCGGCGCACAGACGGTGCGTTCCATCGCCGGCTCGCTGGCCATCGCCACGGTGACGGCCCTGCTGGCGCGCGCACTATTGGCCTGGGCTCCGCCCGGCCGGACGGCCGTGCGCGCCACCGCCGGCGTCTATGGCCTGACCAGCCTGTTCTTCCTGGGCCGGGCGGCGGCCATCGCTGCCAGCAGCCAGCCCGACCTGGTGCTGCACTCGGACGGGTTCAGTTCGGTGGCGCTGCTCTGGTCCCTTGGGCTGATCCTGGCCACCACCCTGGGCATGGCGCTGATGACCGGCGAGCGCCTGCAGGACGAACTGAACCACCAGGCCAGCCGCGACCCCTTGACCGGCGCCCTGAACCGCCGCGCCTTCGCCCTGCTGGCCCCCAAGACCCTGGCCCGCTGCCAGCGCAATGGCGAGGCGTTGGCGGTGCTGGTCATGGACCTGGACCACTTCAAGCAGATCAATGACCGCCATGGCCATGCCATGGGCGACACCTATCTGTGCCGGTTCGTGGAAATCGCCGAACAGACCCTGCGGGCCGAGGATGTGGTCTGCCGGTTCGGCGGCGAGGAATTCGTGGCCTTGATGCCGGGCGCCACCCTGTCCCAGGCCCTGGCCGCCGCCGACCGCCTGCGCGCCGCTTTCGCCGCCCAGATGCTGGCCGCGCCGGACCTGCCGTTCTCAGCCACGGTCAGCATCGGCGTGGGCGCCCTGACCCCGGACGAGAGCATTGAAGACCTGCTGGACCGCGCCGACCAAGCCCTCTACGCCGCCAAACGCAACGGCCGCAACCGCTGCGAAGTGGCCCCGCATGGGCGCCTGCCCGAACCGGCCGGGCTTGACCTATGACTTGCATCAGAATTGATGGCGTTCGCTTTTTAGGGGATGATCGGGCCCTTGACTGCATGACTCAGGGGGGATTTGTGACCGAGACCGAAACCGCCATCGTGCCCGGCCAGGGCCAACCCGCCGCCGTCGGCAACCTGCCCATGATCACCTATGTACTGTATCTGGTGGGCCTGCTGGTGGGACCGGCCACGATTGTCGGCCTGGTTCTGGCCTATACGGCCAAGGGCGAGGCGCCCGCCTGGGTGCAAACCCATTATCGCTGGCTGATCCGTACCTTCTGGATCGGCCTCCTGTTCGCCGTCATCGGCATCGCCACCACGGTGCTGATGGTGGGCTATCTGCTGCTGCTGATCAGCGCCATCTGGTACATCGTCCGCGTCATCCGCGGTTTCGTCGCCTTCCAGGCCGGCAAACCCATCGCCAACCCGGCCAGTTGGGCCTTCTGACCCAAGCACCGGGCAAACAAAAAGCCGCGTCCAGGGACGCGGCCTTTCTTGTTGTATGGCGGAGAGGGTGGGACTGTCCCACGCATCCACACTATCCTATTGATATTCCTGCATTCTCGCGCAGACTTCAGAGTGAGCTTGTAGCAGCACTCTGAGATGAGATGTTAGCGCGAGGCTGGGCGCGGATCAACCGCGGCGCCTCGCCCAGGGCCAGCATGAGGGTGAGTTGAAGGCGGCTATCAGGCTCGGTCGAGCCCGTCAGCCCTACTCCTCCTCCGAGCCTTCTGGCAGCACAGGGCCGCCGTAGGTCTCGACATACAGGGCAATGGCCCTTCGCAGCAGCTCAACCTTCGAAATCGCGTGCTGCGCAGCGAGGTTCGTCACGTAGAAATGATACGAAGGGCGGACCTTGTAGTTGAGATCCTTGAACCGCTTCGCGCGCCAATCTCGCGCGGACACGCCCTTGAGCTTATTGCCGGTCCCGGCCTTCCTGTTCCCCATCGCAGAGCCTCATCAGCCTTTTCGCTAAAGGGATACTCTAGGCGCATCTGGCACATTTTTAAATAACCGTAAATATTCAGTCAGTGCTGACTTAATTTGTCCGCTGCGTTCGCCAACGACTGCAGAGATAGCCCCGCTATAATAGCGACATAAAGCACAACAAATCAGGAGATCTAGAATGCGTTTAGTCGGTCATAAGAAGCGGGAAGCAGCTGAACGCCAAACCGTTCTGGACCGCCTTTCTCGTGATCATTCTCTTCCCAGCATTCAGGCCTACGTGAGCCAGCACATCAACTTGTCGGGCAAGACCCAGCGGCAGATCGCGCGGGAGACGGGCATCAGGAGCCCACAGATGCTCACCATGATCAAGAACGGTCACACCCGGCTGCCCCTGGACTTCGTGGAGCCGCTGGCCAATGCGCTCCAGGTTGATCCGGTGCACCTGATGCGCCTCTGGCTGAATGACTACCATCCCGCGACGTTGAAGTTGATCGAGGGGGCGATGGGCATGCTGTCCACCGACAGCGAGCGCGAGATCATCGAGTGCGTGAGAGCATCTTCCAGCAACAGCGATCCCGAGCTCGACGAAGATCGCCGGCAGGCCCTGGCGGGGCTTTTCCGGGCGTAGTCAGACGCCAAGGGCATCGAGCCGCGCGTGAGCCTCGTCCCAGGGCAGTCTGCGTCCCTGCTCCCTCATGAGGTCATAAGCGGTCCGCCCCTCTGCGACCGACAAGAGGCCACGTTGGATCATTTCTTCGATGAGCCAGATCGTGCCTCGGGTGTCGGCCCCCTCCTTCTTCGCCGCAGCCCGTAGAGCCCCATCCCCGGTGAGCAGAGGGCATCCCTCGGAAAGAGCCAGCGCCAAGGCGAACAGATCGTTGCGGCTCGGCTTGCGGTATCTCTCCGCCAAGCGCCCCACCTCGGCGACGACCTGGCCTGAGAGGTTCATCGTTTCCAAACCAAGGCCAAGCAAGTGGGCATGCTGCTCCTCCAGCTCCTCGGCGAACAACACATCCGGGACCGCGAAGCGATAGCCCAGCGAGAACATCGCCTCGCTCAGCCTCGCACATTCGAGGTCGATCAGGATATTGGCATCACTGATGAGGAGCAGCACCGCCGTCCCCCATGGAGCGGAGCTGCTTGAAGGCGGTGAGTGGCATCGCCATCAGCTCTGCCGCCTTGGACTCTCCGATGCAGTCTTCGCCCAGCGCACGGAAAACCATCTGCTCGAACACATGCGAGCGCTCCGGGGGGATGGGGTTGCCGGGTTCGACTTTACGCCACCCACGGCGATTGAACATTATGCTCAGGCTGGTATGCGCGGCCTCGCTGATGATGCGCAGATCCTTCGCCCGGTGTGCCACCGCCGCCATGCTGAGCCCGAACTCCTCCTTGATGAGGGCCAGTTCCTTGACCTCAAGTCGAACACGGCGGGTTCCAAGCGCCCGATGCACCTCGGAGCGGGGGAAGAGGAAGGCGCCGGCAAAACGGTTGCAGGCGCGCTCTTCCGGCACGTCCTCGGCCAACCGCCCTTGAAGCATGAGGTGGCCGAGTTCATGGGCCAAGGTGAACCGCTGGCGGTCTCCGGGCCAGTTCTTGCCCACGACGACCACGGGCACGTTGTCGGCATTCGCCGCCAAACCGTCGAAGCCTTCGCCGTCCACGGTCTCAACCATGAAGACGCGCACGCCATGAGCTTCCAAAAGGTCCACCATGTCGGGAATGGGATCAAAGCCCAGGTCCCACCGCTCACGGACGGTATCAGCAACAGCCTCGACTTCGTCGAGCGCAGTGATCTTGGCGGGCAGGCCAGCCACCGGCTCGAACTCCCGCGAGGGCACCGAGGGGAGGAGCTGTTCAAGCTCAAGGCGCCGCTCGACCATATCCCGGATCTTGTGTTTGATGCTTTCCAGGCGCTTGGCGGGAAGGTTCGAGCGCTTGCGGTATTCGACCTTCTCCAGAGCGACGGTCATCGGGCGGAAGAACCACTCGGAACGCACTCCAAGGGCGCGCGCCAGTTTGATCAGAACGTCGGATGACGGCATGGCGTCGCCGTCTTCGTATTTCTTGATCGCTGCGTGGCTAAGTCCGACGGTCTCGGCCAGGGCTCGCAGGGACAACCCCGCTGCCTTCCGAGCCTGATGGAGGCGGACGGCGAATGACATGGCCTTGCTCTCGGTTTACAAATTCCTCACCTAGGCCCACCTATGTAAACCTCCTGCCCCCTCAGCACAAGAGGGGGCAAAGAAGAGGGGATGCAACACTCCGCCCCTGATTTCGCGATCCGGCGGTCGCCGGCTGGGTGGGGCGGATCGACCCGCCCCCAACCCACTCGCCCGGGGGCCTGCCCCGCCACCGACCACCTGGCGCGCTTTGGCAGGGGGCCTTGGGGCGAGGATCAAGCCGGCCAGTAGAAGCGCTTGAGCGGCAGCAGCCGGCGGGTGTCCACGTCGAACCGCTCGTAGTGCTCGATCGCCAGTTCGACGAGGTCGTTGATGTCCATCAGGGTGCAGGGGACCATCGAGCGCTCGGCCTCGTAGTGGGCGTCCTTCGAGAACCCGCCGATGCTGACGAACAGGCAGCGGTCGGTGGGCTTGCGGCCGCCGATAAAGCTGCGGATGGTCTGTGATCCCACCGGGTCCTTGTGGTGCTTGACCTCGACGAAGATGCGCGGGTCCTCGAAGCCCAGGCCGTCGGGCGAGGCGAAGATGTCCTTGCCCCGGTCGCTGCCCGCCTTGGACACCCGGGTCTTGTAGCCCATCGCCCGGAGCAGCCCGGCGACGAAGTCCTGCATCTGCGACCAGTTCAGCTTGGCGATGCGGTCCTTCACAAACTCGAACGCCTTCTCCTCGATGTCCTCGAGCAGGATTTCTTCGGCCGAGGCTTCGTCGGCCTGCTTCTCGGACGGCTCGGTCGGGGTGGGCGGGGTGCCCGCCAGGGCCGCGTCGATCGCCTCGGCGGTCTCCGGGGGTAGAAGGAACAGGGTAGCGATGGAGCCCAGGGAATTGCGGGTTTCCAGCGACAGCGCATCGCGGGCGACGGTGCCGACCCATTTCACCGGGCGGCAGTTGGGGTGGTCCTCGTCGAACGACGTGTCGTAGGCGTAGTCCCCAATGACCGACCCGACCAGATACTCGCGGGCGATGGGGTCGTAGCTGATCACCCGGTCGCCCACCGCGATCTCGTTGCGGAAACGATGGACCTGGCCGGCGTTCTGGCCGACCTGGAAGCGGGTGTCGTCGGGGTAAGTCTCACGGTAGCGCTCGACCATGAGATCGCGGTTGGTGAGATCAGCCAGGGAGCCCATCTCTTCCCACCCGATGGCGACCCGCCCCTTCTCTTTGAAGGCCCCGATCAGCACACCGCCCCGGCCAGCCCGAACCATCCATGTCTTCATTGCTTCCCCCACTGGCTCAGTCCTCAAGCCTCGACTTCGTCGTCCTCGTCCACCTGTTCCACCATCCCGGCCGGAGCCCCTCCCTGCGCGGCGGCGCGGGCGTGGTTCAGTTCCAGAAGGCGGGCGAGGGCGTCATCCTCGGTGATGTCGGCGGGCCAGCCATAGGCGGCGGCGACAGCGGCGTCGAGGTCGGCATGGGCCTTCGCCAGCCACGCGGGCCGGGTGTTGTAGAGGTTGGTCAGGGTGCGCTTCTTCAACTCGGCCGCCGCCTTCTCGTTCTTGGGGATCAGGCGGTCGGGGAAACCGGGCACCACCTCGGCCACCACATCAACTAGGTCGGGCGGGTTCAGCCAGTTCCGGCGAAGCTCGTCCAAGCGCGCGGCAGCCTTGGCGACGGCCTGGGCGCGGGGGTCATCGACGTAGGCGCTGGCGGGAATATTCGGGGTCAGGCCCTCGGGGAAGGGGAAGGTCTCAAAGGTCTCGGTGATGTTGTAGCGTCGTTGGTTGCCCACCCCAAGTCGGTTCCCCTTTCTCGTGCACCAAGCCTCGTGATACCTGCTGTGCAGTATACCGAACATTACATCGTCAGCGCGACAGATGGCGAACAAGCTCCCGACGATCATAACGCCAGCATCCGCCCAAACGAAAATTCGGTGCTCTGAGCTTTCAGGAGTAACAATGAAGCGGCCTATACTGGCCACTGCCTGCCTCAGTTTTGGACGCGGGCGCTGGAAGAGCCAGTATTGCTCACGCACCCGCCGTTCTCGAGTGTTAATTCTCTGGGGCGGGATCGTTTCCTTCAAATATTCCAAAGGAGCTTCGTAGAGGCAAGCGTCTGCTTCGGTCATGGAGGAGCCGAAATCCACCACCCATCGGTCAGATGGTCGCCCATGTTAAAGCACCAGATGCCGTCAGCCTGGATAATGTCGAGCTGGGGGTTCAACTGACAGATCTCGTTGACCCGCGCCCCAGTGAAGAGGCCGATATGGGGCAGCCAGTAGCGGTGGGCCTGGGCGGGATCGGATGCGATCAACTTCATTGCCGCCCCCTCGAACAGGCGCTTCAGCTCGTCGGGGCGGAAGGCCCGCTGCTTGTTCTCGCCTTCCTCGCGGGTGCCCCTGTATTCAATACCGTTGGTAGTCAGGGTGACGGGGAAACCCTGATCTTGCCATCGCGATTTGGCAGCCGTCAGGAACGCCCGGACGCTGGCCTTGTAGGTGTCGTCGATCGTCTTCGGCCCGATAGTCTTGGGATGCGACATGCGGGCAAGCTCCTTGAGCGAGCAGCCATGCTTCTCCAAATCGCTCTTCCACGAGGGAGGCAGCTTCATCAGCTCGTCGAAGAAGTCCACGAGGTGCTGCTGTTTGAGCTCGGACACCGGGCGATCCCCGATGATCTCCAGCAGCACAGGGAGCACCGAACTGTGCTTCTTCAGCATCGCGGGCTTCTTGTCGCCGTTGTAGGTCGCGAGAAAGCTGTCGATCACGGTCGAGAGAAGGGGGCTTTCGGGCTTGGGTGGAGGCGGGGCGGCTGGAACACCGGTTCCGGCTGCTACGAGCTTCTCTAGAACTTCGGCCTTGGCTCGAAGGGTCGCCATCTCCAGCTCGCGTAGATGCTGCCGACGCTGGGTGATCAGCTCATCCTCATGGCGCTCTTCGATCTTGGCGATCTCGATGCGACGCTTTGCGTCGCGCACGATGTCCTTCAGCTTCTCCTCGCCCATCTCGCCCCTGCCGATCCTCAGATCAACGAACAGACGCTTGGCCGACGCCGCGAGCTCAAGCGCCAGCGGGGCCGCTACGCGCTTGTCGGAGGTCCGAAGCGCCCGGGTGATCTCGCGATCGCCGATGATGGACTGAAGGTCCGAGGGAACAGCGATCCGAAGGTAAAATCGGTCGCCGCGTCGCTGGAGGTAGGGCGCTTGCCTCGACATGATCCCCGCAGGCGTGCCTTGTAGCACTCTTCTGTAGCAGTGAACAGAAGTCTGCGTGGGTTCAGTGGGTTAGCAGGAAAATCAGCCCCTTGGGGGCAAATGGCGGAGAGGGTGGGATTCGACTCTCGCGCCACGTAACCCGCAGAAATCCTAGGCTTCGGGCAACCCGAAACTGCCCTTGGTGTAACAGTTCGGGGTGACAGTGGCAAGGGGGATGAGGAGCGCTCGGAGGTGCTCCATCTCCCAGCTAAAGCGCAGCACCCGCGCCCCCCAAACCACGCGCCCGCAGCGCCTCGTAAAGCCCGGCCTGATCGAGAAGGATGTCCTTCAGGCCGTGCTGGACGCGCTCGGATTCAAGCGCCTGCTTGCTCATGGTGGTGTGGGCGGCCAGGGCATCCATGATGGCGTTGCGCAGCTCGTTGACCAGATCCGGCGATGCCGCGAACTGCTCTTTGGTGTTGGCTGCCGCCTGCTCTGCCAGGACCTCCGACTCCAGGAGCTTCCCCTTGATGACGTTGTTCACGTAGACGAGCTTGTCGTCGTCAGTCAGCTCGCCCTCGAAGAGGTCGTTCACCTTGGCGATGATCTCGGCCAACAGGGCCTTTTCCTTGTCGCGAACCTCGCCGCTGCCGGGTTCGGTGATCGGCTTGAGCTTGTCGCCATCCCCCTCACCCAGGGCCAGGTTGCGCTTGCCCCGGTTTCGTAGCGAGTGATGGGTCAGCACAACGCCCGTCAGGTCCACACCCACGCGTTCCCGCCCGAAATCCAGCAGGGGCATCAAGCGGCGGAAGAACATGGCCCGCTTCTCGATGTCGGTGTTGCCGTAATCGAAGATTTGCGACAGGAAGGCGTAGACCCGTAGGAAGGCCCCCAGGTCACGCTTGAACAACACCAGAGCCGCCATTGCGTCCTTGGCGTCCTTCTCGGCCTTGCTGTCCTGCGCATCCTTGGCGGCTTCAAGAGCCTGCTTGTGGGCCTTGTATTGCTTCAGCAGGCGGTCGGCCACCGGAGCGATGGCGGCCTGAAGCTGTGCCTGGCTGGCCTTGGGATCAAGCTCAACGGTCACCACCCGTTCGACCTCGTTGTCGTCGTAGTGGCCGAAGGCGTCGAGCTTGGCCCGCAGGTCGTAGACCAGGTTCGGGTCGGTGACGTTCTCCAGCTCAGCCGTCTCGTAATAGGTCTTGAAGGCGGCCAGGATGTCCTCGGGTTCGTTGACGAAGTCGAGGATGTAGGTGGTGTCCTTGCCGGGATGCGCCCGGTTCAGGCGCGACAGGGTCTGCACCGCCTGGATGCCCGCCAGCCGCTTGTCCACGTACATGCCGCATAGCAGGGGCTGATCGAACCCGGTCTGGAACTTGTTGGCCACCAGCAGGATGTGGAAGTCCTCGGTGGCGAAGGCCTCGCGGATGTCCCGCCCGTTCAGAGTCGGGTTCAGGGTTTTGCTGTTCTCGGTGAAGCCGTCCGGTCCCAGGTCGTCATCCTTCACCTCACCCGAGAACGCCACCAGTGTGCCGATGGGGTAGCCCCGCTCCTTGATGTACTTGGTGATCGCGAGCTGCCAGCGGACCACCTCCTGACGGCTGGCGGTGACCACCATTGCCTTGGCCTTGCCACCCAGCAGCGGAGCCACGTTCTCGCGGAAGTGCTCCACCACCACCTGGACCTTCTGGGCGATGTTGTACGGGTGGAGCCTGACCCACCGCAGGATGCCTTTCATGGCCTCGCTGCGCTCGACTTCCTGGTCCTCCCACTCCCTGCCGCCGCTGGCCAGGCGGAAGGCCATCTTGTAGGGGGTGTAGTTCTTCAACACGTCGAGTATGAACCCTTCCTCGATGGCTTGGCGCATGGAATAGACGTGGAAGGGCGCGGGCAGATTTCCCGGCCCGGCGGGCAGGCTGGGATCGGGGCGGCGGCCGAACAGTTCCAGCGTCTTCGCCTTGGGCGTGGCGGTGAAGGCCACGTAGGTGATGCCCGCCTGGTTCGCTCGGGCCGCCATCTGCGCAGCCAGGATGTCCTCGTTGCTGATCTCCCCGCCGTCCTCAAGCTCCTTCAGTTCCTCGGCTGACAGAACCTGCTTGAGCTTCGAGGCCGCCTCGCCGGTCTGGGAGGAGTGGGCCTCGTCGGCGATCACCGCGAACCGCTTGCCCTCGGTGGCGGCCAGGTCCTGCACCGCCTTCAGGGCGAAGGGGAAGGTCTGGATGGTACAGACCACGATCTTCTTGCCGCCCGACAGCGCTTCGGCCAGCTTGCCGCTCTTGCTGCCGTTCTCGTTGGTGATGGTCTCGACCACGCCCGTGGTGCGCTGGAAGGCGAAGATCGCCTCCTGCAACTGGGCATCCAGGACCGTGCGGTCGCTGACCACCAGCACCGAGTCGAACAGCTTGGCGTTGCTGGCGTCATGAAGGTCGGCCAGGAAATGGGCCGTCCAGGCGATGGAGTTGGTCTTGCCCGACCCGGCCGAGTGCTGGATCAGGTACTTCTGCCCTGGCCCATCGGCCAGCACCGCGCCGACCAGCTTCCGGGTGGCGTCAAGTTGGTGGTAGCGGGGGAAGATGACCCTCTCGATCTTCTTCTTGCTGTCACGCGTGGCAACCACATAGCGGCCTAGGATCTCCAGCCAGCTTTCCCGCTCCCACACCTCCTCCCACAAGTAGGACGTGGCGTGGCCCTTGGGGTTCGGCGGGTTCCCAGCCGCGCCATTGTCGCCTCGGTCGAAGGGCAGGAAGGTGGTGGACGGACCGCTGAGCTTTGTCGTCATGCGGACGCGGGAGTTGCTGACCGCGAAGTGGACAAGGGCACCGCGCGGGAAGTCGAGCAGGGGTTCCGCCGCGCCTTGGCCCTTGGGCTTGGGGTTGCGGTCGAAGCGGTACTGGTCGACCGCATCCTCGACCGCCTGGGTGAAATCGGTCTTCAACTCTGCCGTCGCCACCGGGATGCCGTTGAGGAACAGCACCAGGTCCAGGCAGTTCTCGTTGTGGAGCGAGTAGCGCACTTGGCGCACCACCCGCAGCCGGTTGGCGGCATAACGGGCCTGAAGTTCCGGGTTCATGGCCAGGGCGGGACGGAACTGGGCCAGGCTGAGGGGCTGGCGCAAGCCCAGCAGTTCCACCCCCACCCGCAGGACGTCCAGCGTTCCCCGGTCGTCCAGCTGCTTGCGGATGCGGTCCAACAGCACCTCGGCCGCCGCCGCGCCGTGGCTCTTGGTCAGCCCCTCCCATGCCTTGGGCTGGGCCTCCTGCACCCACGCCAGCACGTCGGCCGGGAACAACGCCCGCTTCCGGTCATAGGCGGCTGCGTCGGTCGGGTCGTAGAGCCAGCCCGTCGCCGCCAACGCGGCGCAGATGTCGTTCTCGAACTCGATTTCCTTGTGCAGGCTCATGGGCCTCCCCCCATTCCCCAGGTTCCTTTAACTCTTTGCCGCGCTTAGTTAAGGGAAAACCGTTTCCGTTAATTAGCCGCCTCCGTCAGGGAGGGATGACCGCGCCGGGAGTTCGTTCGCTCCGGAAATGACTCAAATGGCATTAAATGGATTAAATGGCCATGGTTTAATCCATTTCTGCCAAGCTTGATCCATTCCCATCACACCAGCCGGCGCCACCCGGCGGCGCGGCCACGGCCTTCGCTGACGATCTTGCCGTCCTGCTTCAGCTTGCCGAGCGCACTGCGGATGGTGTCACGCCCCACCAGCGGACACATCCGCTCCACATCCGCGAGACGGAACTGGCTCGGCAAGGACATCACCGCGCGTTCCACCATGCGGGTGCGGGCACCATGGTCGAAATCGATAGCGGTGTTCTCCTCAAGCTCGCGATAGGCGGCGAGGACGATGCCAAGCAGATACTCGGTGAACGGGACGTGGTCATGCTTGCTCTCGGTCCACCCGATGTCGGAGAGCGCGAGGCTGTCGTAGTACGTCGCCTTGCTGTCCTCGACAAGGCGCTCCAGGCTGATGTAGCGGCCGACTTCGTATCCCAGGCGGTAGAGCAGCAGCAGGGTGATCAGGCGTGCCACACGGCCGTTGCCGTCCGGGAAGGGGTGGATGCACAGGAAGTCGTGGACATAGAGTGGGACCAGAAGAATGGGTTCGATCTCACCGGTGGCAAGGGCGGCGGCAAGACCCTCGTGGAGTTGGGCCATGGCCGCCTGGGTCAACATCGGCGCCACCGTGCGCAACCGAACCCGCACGACCTGGCCGTTCTCGTCCTTCTCCACGATGTCGTTGCTGGCCACCTTGTAGGTACCGCCACCCGCCGCCGTGAAGCGCATCAACAGGCCGTGAAGCTGACGCACCACGTTCTCGGTCGGCGGCATGTCGGCCGAATTCTGGTGAATGAGGGACAAGGCGTCGCGGTAGCCGGCCAATTCCGCCTGGGAGCGGTCGGTGGTCTCGGGATCGGCCGCATTGCGGACGATGCGGTCGAAGGTGTGCGGCCCGACCTCGACATTCTCCATTCGGCTCGAGGATTCGACGCTTTCGATGACCGCCACCTGGCGCAAACGCTTCAGCACCTCGGGCTTGGTCTGCGCCCACAGGGTCTGCTTGCCGCGATACTCGGCAATCGCGGCGACCAGGCGTAGCAGCCGGGGCGGCACGGACAGGTTGGCGATGTAGACGGGATCGAACGAGGTCATGCCGCCTCCTCCTGCGCCACCAGCCCGCGCACGTCGATCTTGCCGGTGACGGCGGCCGAGATCAGGGCTGAGCGGCGTTCCTTGAGGAGGTCGATGGCGCGTTGGGCTTCGGAGACCAAGCGGTCAACGCGCTCGGTTTCGGCCTCCAGCCAACCCACAATGCCATCCTGCTCACAGCGTGGCGGCCGCACTACCAGCAGGTCCTTTGCAGTACCGATGTTGAAGTGCTGCTGGATCGCGCCGCCAGAGCCCTCGCTGAACTGTCGGACCGAAACGTCACTGGCCATGTACCAGCATAGAAAGTTTTCGCTGTCCGCCACTGGTTTCCGGATGATGATGAGATCGATGCAGTTCACTCCGTCAAGCTCTTGGGGAACCACCGCCGTAGTGCCGGGCTGTCCAGATCTGACCGCCACCAGATCCCCAGATCGAAGCATCGATTTCGCCAAATGTTTGTTTGCCTCCTCCGAGATCATCACGAGATTGTCACACACGACGCGCCCCGGCTGGACGTTAAGGGAACGTAGCGCGGGGACGCCGTCGTCAACGTAGTACTTCGATGGTTCGACCACGATGCCGACAGTGATCTCCGGAGTGATCCACTTCAACCGGATCACTTCCCAATGCTCTGGCACCTCGCCCAGCCACTCGATCCCGCTGTCCTTCATCGGCACGGTGGGGTCGAGGCCCTTGGTGACGGCGTGGGAGATCACCGCCTGCCGCTTCTCCTTCAGCAGCTCGATCAGCTTCTCCTGCTCGGCCACCAGCGCGTCAATCTTGCCGGTCTCCCGGTCGAGGAAGGTGGCGATGGCGGTCTGCTCAATGATGGGCGGGAACGCCCACGTGAACTTTGTTATGTGCTCAGGGAGTACGCGCTGGTGGCTCCTTGTCGCAGACTCTACAAGCGATTCGAGGCGCCGACGGTAAGGGTCAGATTGAACCAGAGCGTACAGATACCCGATTTCCACAGCGCGAGGAACAAGGGGCACAAACTCAGATGAGCAAACAGTCAGGCATTGCTTCTGTCCGGCGATGCAGACTGTGCCCTTCCTAGGGTTGAGCTTCGAAACGAGAACCTGCTCTTCGCTTACAACCAGCTTTGAGCTGTCAATGGAGTCGCCTTCTTCGAACTCGCCGTCCCCTGTCGCTTGAACGACAGGGATCGAGTAATGAAACACTTCCTGTCCGGAAAGGGACGCTGCGTCGGTGGTGTCCCTATGGGTCCCGACCAACGCATCCGCGCGACGGATTTCCCAGTGGCTCGGCACGTCCCCAAGCCACTCGACGCCACTGTCCTTGTACTCGGGATAGCTCGGGAGGCTCATGCCGCGCCTCCCTCACCAGCGACTTCCAGCACAATCCGCGCGGCCTGCCAAAGATCGGTCACCTTAAAGCAGAGGAGATCGCAGTCCTTGAAGGCCGGTTCTCCGAACAGATTGTGGTTCGGCTTGCTGACAGCGAAGTCACTCTGCTGATAAAGCACATTGTCGATGTCGCCGAGAACGTGACGGCGGACACCATCCGCCCGGACCCACAGGTTCTGGAAACGGACCCGTTCCGGTTCAAAGCCAATGGGCTGCCCCGCCTTGGTCAGGTAGCGCTCAGCGTGGGCCGCGTGTCCCACGGGCGAAGGCGCGATGTTGGGGTGGCTGGTCAGGAGTGCGCGGATGGCGTTGCGCAGTTCTTCGGGAGTCATGCGCTCAACCCTTCGATCATCGCCTTGATCCGGTCGGTGGTCTGCTTCAGCTCCGCGTCGATCTCCGCCAGCGGGCGCGGCGGGGTGAAGACGTAGAAGTGGCGGTTGAAGGGGATCTCGTAGCCCACCTTCGTCTTGTCGTGGTCGATCCAGGCGTCCGGGGCGTGGGGCAGGACCTCGCGCTCGAAGTAGGCCCGGACGTCCTCCGTCAGCGGCACGTTCTCCGTGTCGCGCAGCTTGGCGTCGGGAACGGGCTTGCCCTTCATCTTGCCGCGCTGGCCGACGACAATCCTGCCCGCCTCGTCGCGCTCCGGCCGCTCCACGGTGATGGTGCGGTAGCCGAACGCACTGTTGTCGAAGATCCGGCTGACTGGCTTGCCGTCCTGCTCCGCCTCCACGAACTGACCGAACAGGCGGGTGATCTCCTCGATGTGCGCATCCGACAGCTCCTTGCGTTTGCTGCCCAGGCTCTTGCGCATCTTCTGCCACATGCCCGAGGCGTCGATGAGCTGGACCTTGCCCTTGCGGTGCTCGGGCTTGCGGTTGCTGACGATCCAGACGTAGGTGCTGATGCCGGTGTTGTAGAACATATCGGTCGGCAGCCCGACGATGGCTTCCAGGAGGTCGTTCTCCAGGATGTACCTGCGGATCTCGCTCTCGCCACTGCCGGCCCCGCCGGTGAACAGGGGCGAGCCATTCAGGACGATGCCGAACCGCGACCCGCCCTCAGCCGCCGGCCGCATCTTGCTGACGAGGTGCAGCAGGAACAGCATGGAGCCGTCCGACACACGCGGCAGGCCCGGCCCGAAGCGACCGTTGTAGCCCTGGCTCTCGTGTTCCTTGCGGACCTCCTTCTCGACCTTCTTCCACTCCACGCCGAAGGGCGGGTTGGAGAGCATGTAGTCGAAGTACTTCCCGCCGTGGCCGTCATCGGACAGGGTGTTGCCGAACACGATGTTCGTCACGTCCTGCCCCTTGATGAGCATGTCGGCCTTGCAGATCGCGTAGGACTCGGGGTTCAGTTCCTGGCCGAAGACCGTCAGGCGGGCCTTCGGGTTCAACTCCTCCAGATGCTCGCCGGCGATGGACAACATGCCGCCGGTACCGGCCGTGGGGTCATAGATCGTCCGCACGACGCCGGGCTTGGACAGCACGTCGTCATCCTCGATGAAGATCAGGTTGACCATCAGGCGGATGACTTCGCGCGGGGTGAAGTGCTCACCGGCCGTCTCGTTGGACAGTTCCGCGAACTTGCGGATCAGCTCCTCGAAGACCAGGCCCATCTGGTGGTTGCTGACCTGGTCGGGGTGAAGCTCGATCTGGGCGAAGCGCTCGGTCACCTGGTAGAGCAGCCCGGCCTTGGCCAGACGCTCGATCTGGGTGTGGAACTCGAAGCGCTCGAAGATGTCCCGCACGGCCGGGGAGAAGGCGTTGAGGTAGCTGTAGAGGTTCTCGCGGATGTGGTCCTGGTCGCCCATCAGCTTCTTCATGTCCAACGGCGACACGTTGTAGAAGCTCTGCCCGGCCGCCCGCAGCAGGAAGGGATCGGGGTTAATGCCGAGGGCCTGCTTGGCCTGATGCTCGGCCAACACGGCGGCCTTGGTGCCCTCCAGAACGCAATCCAGGCGGCGCAGGACGGTGAAGGGCAGAATCACCCGACCGTATTCCGACTGCCTGTAGTCACCACGCAGGAGGTCGGCAATCGACCAAACGAAGGCGGACAGGGATTGTTGGTTCATGGAGACGAACGATCCTCAAGCAAACAGATGGGAGACGTGCGAAGCACGATAGAGGCAACCACCATCGCGAGCAAGCCAGGGGTGCCTCCGATGGGCGGTCCAGGAGCCTATCGCGTCAGGGACGCCTTGACCTCGCCCAGGTGATGCTGGGCCAGCAATTCGACCGCCCGTTCGATGTCCTCACCGACGTGGCGCAGCACCCGTCCACGGCTCCGTGGATACCAGTGCTTTTCCTCCACCACGATCTTGGTCCGCAGCCCTGACCAGTTGGGGTCGGGGACCTCCCGCTCCCATCGCTTATGGGTGCCGCTGGCAAGGCGGTGGATGATCTTGGCGGCCTGGACGCGGCGGAACTCGGGCGTGGTCACTGGCTGCGGATCGTCGGCGATGACCATCTCGACCGCCAGCCACGCGGCGAGCACCTGGGCGGGGTCGATCTCGGCCTTGCGCATCCGCGCCCAGTGGGCCTTGGCGCGGTCCTGGGGTGAGAGGCCGCGCAGGCGGAAGGCTTCGATGTGGGGACCGGCCCCTTGGTACAGCCCGCGCACCCGGTCTATGGCGTTTTTGACCCAGAACAGGTCGGCGTTGGCCTTCACCCACTTCAGCGCAGCACGGCGATACGGGGCCAGCTCCTTGCCGGTATAGGACCGCTTGAACGGGCTGCCGTGGCGTTGCAGATGCTCGGCATGGGACCGGCAATAGCGGGTGTCCAGGCCGTCGCTGGTGCCAGCGCGGGCGGGTTTGCCGCAGCCCATGACCCGGCAATAGCCGAACATGTGGTTCGGTTCCGCTGCCCTGGCCTTGACCTCTTGCTTGCGGCGGCGGGTAGTCTCGGGGCTGGTCATGGCTTAAGAGTCCCTCATAAGGAGAAGGGTGAAGATGTCTTGAGAGGTGATGACCATCATCATCCCCCATCCTCCGATACCATCCCCTCCACCCCGGTATGGGTCTTGAAGACCTCCAGCATGATCATGGTGACCTTGGGGATGGATGACCTGGCAACGATCACCGCGTCATGGACGGGAAGACCGATGATCCCCTCCGCCTTCAAGGCCAGCAGAACATCCACCAGGATTTCGCTTTCCAAGTACTGGACCTGATGACCGATGCCTGTGCCGAACAGATGGCGGATGGGGGCGTGGGCTTGCCGTAGGGCCTCGACCACCTGGGGAAAGGAGATGCGGGGAGGGAACAGCTTCTTGGTGTCGGCGGGGTAACGGGCCAACGGCTTGTCTGCAAACAGCAGGGCGTTCATCACCTTCTTCACGCCCCTGCGGTGGGCTTCGAGGCCGGGCAGCAGATAGGCGTCGGTGGTCGGAGCCGGAACTCCCGCCATGCCGTACAGGATACGCGGGGCCATCTGGCCGAAATCCAGGGTCGTCACCTCTTCGCCGTCGATCAGCAGGCCCTTGTGCCGCTGCCACTTCGGCATGGGCTGCCAGAAGCCGCCGAACAGACGCCCGCCGCTCTCGAACCATCCCCGGCTGAAATAGCGCCGCAGCAGGCGGTCGGTGTCATCGACAACAAGGTCGTCCATGGGGTCGAACTGGATGTCCGCCTGGGCCAGCCACGCGTTGATGGTCTGCACCTCCTCGCGGTACTGCCGGGTGCGGTCGGTGTCGTCGTATTCGACCAAGCCCCCTTCATCCCAATAATCGCCCTTGGCCTGCTTGAGGATGATGACCTCCTGGCCCGTAGATTGGGTCAGATCGTCCAGGCCGATGCCGTGGTCGTGCAACCGTGTCAGCACCTGTGAACCGGCCTTCATCACCGTGCGGCGGGCGGGACCGAAGAAGCCCTGGTGGCCGATCTCCATCTCGACGAAGGCCATTTCCGGCTCGGCCAGCCGCTTCAGGATGTCGGGCAGGGTCTTGTTCATGGCGGCGGCGCGGTAGCGGCTGGCCCGCCCCAAGTCCTGGTTGGACAGCGACACCGACACCCAGCCCGTGGGCTTCGTGATGAAACGGTGCATCAGGTCGCAGACCACCGCCGCGACCGTGTCCTCGAAGGTCTGCTGATCGGCGGGCTTGCGCTGGCGTTGACGCAGGCCCATGCGCCGTTCGTAGCTTTGCAGTTGCCCCAGTACATCGGCGACGATGGCGTGGGCCTTGACGGCCTGGGGCGCGCGGAACGGGTTGAAGGGGCGGTCGTCGGTGGGCTGTTCTTGGGGCTTGTCGTCTTCGGCGAGTTGGGTCATGGGTAACAGGCGATCAAAGTAGCCACCCCGCAGGCGGTAACAAGGTCAAAGCTATGCAGCACTGAGAAGTCCGTGGACGGTTCCGGGAGACACCCCGACCCTCTCCGCGATCTTTCGGATGCTCAGCCCTTCCGCCCTGGCTTTGAGGACGGCGTCCCGGACATTTGCCGCAACTGGCGGCCGTCCCAGGGTCTTGCCCTGGGATCGGGCGCGAGCCAGACCGGCCTTGACCCGCTCTTGGATCATCGAACGCTCGAACTCGGCGAACACGCCAAGCATCTGGAACATGGCCTTGCCTGCTGGCGTGGTGGTATCGATGCCCTGCTGGTGCAGGAACAGATCAACGCCCAGCGCATGAACCTCGGAAAGGAAGGCGACCAGGTCCTGGAGGCTGCGGCCCAGCCGATCCACCGACCACGCCATCACCACATCGAACTTGCGGCGGGTGGCGTCTTTGGTGAGCCGGTCAAAGGCCGGGCGCCTGTCGCGCCCTTTGGCCCCGGAAATGCCCGCATCCTCGTAGATCTCGACCACCTCCCAGCCAGACCGCTCGGCAACGGCCATCAACTCCAGGCGCTGGTTCTCGGTGGTCTGGCCGTCCGTCGAGACGCGAAGGTAAATGGCAGCCCGACGAGCCATCATTTGCGCTCCGCTTTGTCCTGCCCATGGAAGTAGGCGAGAAGCGCCCTCTGGGTTTCGTGGGTCACGTAGAACTCGCCCAAGTCCAGATCTCGTTCCCCAGCCTCGTCATAACCCTCGCGCCAGCCGAGGAGGTTTGCCGAGGGGTCTCCCAGGAGCTTTCTGATGCGCCGCGTTACGCCCGACTGGAAGCCCTGGTTTAGCTCTCCGTTCGTGCCATCATCCAGAAGTTCCCAAGTCGCGCGTCCGCCGTGTTCGGCAATCAGGCGTAGGCGCTCACGCGTCCAGAAGCCCACCCCTTCCATAAACTTCCCCACCATTTCTGGCGTGAGGTCCACCAATCCCTTGAACTCGGTTCCGGTGACGGTGGGGTTAATGGGGGTGCCATAGAGCAGATTGAGGATCTGCTGCTGCGCATCCTCGCTTAGGGATTGGAAGTCATCCGCTGACAACACTATCTGCATCTCGCCCTCTCTCGACCATAACAGGTTGGACTTAACATGCCTCAAGCGCCAGACAAGTGTCAACAACGAGCAGTCGAGTGAAAACAAGAAAGGTTAGGTCCTGGCAACAGGCGTTCGAGAAACAACTGGTTTTTGAACGCCGCGCTGCGCTTGATGCGGCTGGCGGATTTCCGCCATTGTCGCCCGCGTACTCGCGAGGGGATTTTTGAACGCTGGAGGGGGCGATGATCTGGGATGCAACGCCATGGAAGACCGATCTACTGAAGGACGCGAGCCTGCTTGAACGCTGGGCGACCAAGACCAACCGACCTCTGCGCCAGGGGATGATCTTCGAGAAGAAGGTGTTCGGCGCTTCCTATGCGATCCGGAAGCTGTTCGAGGCCGACAAGGTCTGCACCGCACTTCCAAACACGCCAGTGCTCTGCCTAGCGTTCAAGCGCGTGTCCCCCGCGATGGCTCCCTGGAACTGGCATCGCGTGGACGAGCATTTCGACCTGGAGGCAGGTTCCGGTGCTCGGCTGACCGCGACCGCCCTGGTCAACCAAATCATCCACAGCCACGTCTTCCTCCTGCGAGTGAACGAAGTGGGCCATGTCGATGGCTTTCTGGTGTCCTCACGGCAGGGAAGGAAGCAAAGGCTGCTCGCCATTGCGCTCGCAGACTTTTGCGCCCTGATGCGTGAGGTTGGCGAGGACCATCCGACCGAGCGTCATACGGTGTGGGATGCCAGCGTTGGAGATTACGTCACCGTTCAGTCCTGCCCCTCCCACGGGGGGATGACGACCTTGCCACCTAGTTCGTAGGGCTCTCAGATTTTTTCGCCAGATTATCGGGCCGCAGGTGGGAGAGGTCCAACCCCGGATAGGCCAGCCGCTGGAGGGCGACGTCCAGCGTGGGCAGCGAGAAGCCCAAGCCTTCCTCGTCCAGGCCGTAATCCTCGGCCACGTCCTCATGGGCATGGCCCATCAGGGCATCGCGCAAGGTCTTGTCCACACCGGCATCCCGCAGGGTGCGCTTCACCAGATGGCGGAAGGAATGGAACACCTTACGGCGGTCGTCGATGCCGATGGAGTCCATGTACCGCGCCCACCACGACGACCACGCGGCGGTAATCTCCGTCCGCTTGGACTTCAGGTCGGGGAACAAAGAGGCGTCCTTGGCCTTGCGGCGGTCCTCCACATAAGCCAGGAAGCCCAGCGCCACCAACTGGGCATGGACGGGAACCTTGCGCCGGGACGAGCGGTTCTTCACCCGCTTGCCCTCGCCGATGGTGTTGATGAACAGATAGGTGACGCCGTCTTCCGAACGGACATCGGCGGGCGTCAGCCGTCCCAGTTCCTCCAGGCGGGCACCGGTGAATAGGGCCAGCAGCGGCAGCCACTTGGCAGCCTCACCGCCACCGCCAATCGGACGAAAGCCTTCGGTGAAGACCGGCGAGGTGAAGATGGTCTTCAAGTCGTCCATGGAGAACGGTATGCGCGGCGGCTCGATGCGGGCCGATCCCGCAACCTCGAAGCCCGACGCGGGGTTGTCGGTGCGGTAATGGTTCTTCTTGGCATAGCCCAGGATGGCGCTGATCGCCCCCAGCGCCTTGTCCTTCACCGTTCGCGGTGACAGACGTGGCGTGGTGCTGTCGTCTTTGAACGCGGCCAGGACCTGGGGAACGGTCATGTCCTGGTATTTCTTCTTCAGCACCGCAGGCATGGCGAGCATCGCGGCCTTGAAGGCGCGGATGTGCCCGGCGTTGATGTCCTTGATCGGAACATCGCCGTTGATCTCGCGGAACCGGCGAACATAGGTGCCGAAGTCGGACACCGTCTTTGCAGGCGGCTTTCGCTCCGCCTTCCAGCGGTCGAAGATCACCGACAGGGGCGGGTTCTCGTCATCGGCGGCGCTGGACACCACCGTCAGGAACGGGGCAGGCGCAGGTGGGGTGTCCACCGGCTCGCCCTGCTGGCGGCGCTTCTTGCCTTCCAGCGCCTTCAGGCTGGCCTTGAGGACCGCGAAGGACAGCTTGCGATAGGCCGGGGCGTTGCTGGCCAGCTTGATGCCGTTGGCGTTCAGCAGTTCCTCGACGTCGTCCCGCACGATCCCGGTATCGCCTCGCGCCAAGGCCTGCCGCAGGTCGGGTTCGATGAACTCCAACGTCTCGCTGATACGGTCATACTCGCGCTGGCTCAACCCGAACTCGGCGCGGACCTGATCCTCGGAGAAAGTGGCGACTCCGCCTGCTGCGACAACCTGCTGGGCGACGCTGGCGTACAGGTCGCCTTCGTCCGCCCCTTCCATCCGCAGTTCCTCGTCCTCCTCCATCAAGGTGTGGAGGTGGATGGCGGCAAGGCGTTCAATCTCGTTGTCGCTAAGGCTGTTCCGCAGCTCGGCGTTCAGCTTGCGGCGGGCGGTGTTGAACTCCTGGTCCACCTTGACCGACTCGATACGCACCTTCTCCAGCGCCTCGCGGGGATCGCTGGTCTTCAGGCTGTAGATGACCTCGGTCTTGGGGGCGTAATAGGCCTTCAGATCAGCGGGCACTTTGGCCCTGATCCAGAACATGCGGCCACGCTTGGTCAGGCGGGGATGCTTCACGTCGTCCATGCTCCCGGTGTAACACAGCGGTGTAACAGTCGGGAAGCTGGAAGCCTTGGTTTTCTGGGATTTCTAGCCCTATCAAGGGCTTAGAAGATAATTGGCGGAGAGGGTGGGATTCGAACCCACGGTACCCTTGCGGGTACTCCGGTTTTCGAGACCGGCCCGTTCGACCGCTCCGGCACCTCTCCGCGCTGGTTCCCGGTCGGGGGAGGCCGGAAGATAGCGCAAGGCGGGGTGGGCTGCAAGTGCCGCGTAAAGAAAAGAAAAGGGGGCCCGGAGGCCCCCTTTCCCGAAGGGTGGGCGAGCGGCCTTAGGCGCCGATTTCGCCGCCGTCTTCCTTGGTGATCACCACCACCGACGGGCGCGGCGGCATGCCGGGCTTGAAGTCGGGGAAGCGGGTCGAGGGGTCCTTGAAGGTGCTCTTCTTGCCTTCGCCCGGGTGCTGCACCGCCACGAACAGGGTCTTGCCGTCGGGGGTGAATTCCGGGCCGCACATCTCGGCGTCGCGCGGGCAGGCATAGAAGAACTTGGTCAGGGCGCGGCCGGGGCCGTCGGTGTCGGTGGCGTACATGCCGTCCGGGATCATGTTCTTGGCCTGGGCGCTGCCCTGGTCGGTGGAGATCCACAGGCGGCCCTTCTTGTCGAAGGCCACGTTGTCCGGGGCGGCCAGCCAGCCGTTGGAGGTGACGGCGGCATGGTACTTGGCGCCGTGCTCGGGCTTTTCCGGGTTGCCGGCCAGCAGGAAGATGTTCCAGCTGTACTCCATGGCCGCATGGTCGCGGGCGCCGTCCTTGCCCGGCGGCACGATCTCGATGATGTGGCCGAAGGCGTTCTCGGCGCGCGGATTGGCCTTGTTCACCTGCTCGGCCTTGCGGCTGGTGTTGTTGGTGCAGGCCATATAGACGCGGCCGGTGACGGGGTTGACTTCCACGTCCTCGGGCCGGTCCATGGGGGTGGCGCCCATCAGGTCGGCGGCGCGGCGGGCCTCGATCAACACGTCGGCCTGGGTCTTGAAGCCGTTGGCGGCATTCAGCACGCCATTGCCCTGGATCAGCGGCAGCCACTCAAGGCGGCCATCGTCATGGAACTTGGCCACATAGAGCACGCCATCGTCCAGCAGGTCCATGTTGGCCTTGCGGTTCTTGGGGTCGTAGGTGCCCATGGAGACAAAGCGGTACAAGTACTCGAACCGCTCATCGTCGCCGGTATAGACGGTCACGCGGCCGCCCGGATTGATGGCGACCGAGGCAGCCTCGTGCTTGAAGCGGCCCAGCGCGGTGCGCTTCTTGGGGGTCGAGGTCGGGTCATAGGGGTCCACCTCGACCAGCCAGCCGAAGCGGTTCGGCTCGTTGGGCTCCTTGGTGACGTCCATGCGCTCCACATACTTGCCCCAGGCATATTCGGGCTTGTTCTTGATGCCCACGCGCTTGTGGCTGTCGGCTTCCGGGCCGGCCGGCTCGCCGGCGAAATACTGGTGGAAGTTCTCTTCGGCGCTCAGCACGGTGCCCCAGGGGGTCTTGCCGCCGGCGCAGTTGTTCAGGGTGCCGATGACCTTGCGGCCGGTGGGATCGGCCTTGGTCTTCAGGCGGTCATGGCCGGCCGCCGGGCCGGTGATGTCCATGGCGGTGGAGCGCATGGAGATGCGGCGGGCATAGGGGGAGTTCTCCACCACCTGCCAGGCGCCCTTGACCTTCTTGACCTCGATCACGGACAGGCCGTGGGCGGCCAGTTCCACCTCGACCTGTTCCTTGGTCACCTTGTCCATGGCGTCCTCGGCGGTCAGGCCGGAGAACATCAGTTCGGGGTTGGTGTATTCATGGTTCACCACCAGCAGGCCATGCTCGGAGTTCTTCGAGCCGGCGGGCAGCGGCATATAGCCGATGAAGTCGTTGTTGTAGCCGAACTGCTTTTCCTGGGCCTCGGCCGACTGCTTGGCGATGTCGAAGGCCGGAGCGTCCTTGGCCACCTTGTCACCCCAGCGGATCAGCACATTGGCCTTGTAGCCCGGCGCCACATGGTGGTTCTCGCGGATGGCATGCATGGTCTCGGTGAAGGTCAGCGAGGACTCGCCCTTCATGCCGGCAGCCTCGGCCTTGGGCGCGAAGCTGCCCAGCACGGTGCCGGCGGCAGCGGTGGCAGCCAGGCCGGCCAGGGCCTGGCGGCGGGTCAGGGCGGCATCAATGATGGCGCTCATGGGCCGGTTGCCGGTTTCGATGGTGGGGTTCACACCCTCGACGTCGGAATCGTGCCGCTGGTGAAAGGGCAGGTCGTTCAGGTCGCTCATGGGTCGTAATGCTCCGTGGAGAAATGGGTCAAAGTTTCAAGGGCGTGTATTTGCGGAAACTGTCCTTGGGGGCGGCGCAGACCGGGCACAGCCAGTCCTCGGGCAGCGCCTCGAACGGCGTTCCGGGAGGAAAGGGCGGGGCCTTGTCGGGGTCGCCGACCGCAGGGTCGTAAACATGGCCGCAGTCCTTGGTGCCGCAGCGGTACAGGCCGCTGTCGGCGCGGGCCGGGCGCAGGGAAAAGGGCAGCAGGGAGGCAAGGGCAGACAGCAGCGCGAGGAGCCGCCGACGGGATAATCCGGGCGTCCGATTGCGGGCCTGAGCCATTCCATTCCCCTGACTGCCATGCCAGGGAGGGAAGTTTACCGATCGCTCAACCAAACGGCGTTACGGTTCGGTGAAATCGTTGACTTGCGCGCCGGGCCGTGCCAAGCCCATGGCCGCCATGAAAGTAGATCTGTTCGACTTCGAGCTTCCCCGTGACCGCATCGCCGAACGGCCGGCCTCGCCGCGCGATTCCGCCCGCCTGCTGCAGGTGCGGACCGATGGGCTGGACGACCTGGGCGTGCGCGACCTGCCCGGCTGCCTGCGGCCCGGCGACCTGATGGTCTTCAATGACACCCGGGTGATCCCGGCGCGGCTGCGCGGCCGGCGCGGCGAGGCGGGAATCGAGGTGACCTTGCATGAGCAGACCGGCCCGGCCAGTTGGCGTGCTTTCGCCAAGGGCGCCAAGAAGCTGAAGGAGGGCGATGTGATCGCCTTCGCCGAGGACTTCTCGGCCCAGGTGACCGACAAGGCCGAGGGCGGCGATGTTGGCTTGCTGTTCAGCCAGGCCGGCGATGCGCTGTTCGCGGCGCTGGAGCGCCATGGCGTGATGCCCCTGCCGCCCTATATCAAGCGCCCGGCCGAGGGCGATGCCCGCGACCGTGAGGACTACCAGACCATCTTTGCCCGGCACGAAGGCGCGGTGGCCGCCCCCACCGCCGGACTGCATTTCACGCCGGAGCTGCTGGCGGCCCTGGATGCGCGGGGTGTGCGCCGGGCCACGGTGACTCTGCATGTGGGGGCCGGCACCTTTCTGCCGGTCAAGGCCGACGACACCCGCGATCACCGGATGCATTTCGAGCGAGGCGTGGTGTCGCCGGATGTGGCCGATCTTGTTAACAGTGTTAAGGCTGAGGGCGGGCGCATCGTCTCGGTGGGCACCACTTCGCTGCGGCTGCTGGAATCGGCAGCCGACGAAGCGGGACGCCTGCACCCCTTCGCCGATCGCACCGGCATCTTCATCACCCCTGGCTACCGGTTCCGGCTGGTGGACCTGCTGATGACCAATTTCCATCTGCCTCGGTCCACCCTGTTCATGCTGGTGTCGGCCTTTTCAGGCCTGGAGCGCATGCAGGCGGCCTATGCCCATGCCATCGCCTCGGGCTATCGGTTCTACTCTTATGGCGATGCCTGCCTGCTGCATCGCGGGGATCAGCAATGACGGCTTTCGGTTTCGAGCTTCTGAGCCAGGACGGCGCGGCCCGCCTGGGGCGGGTCAACACCGCCCATGGCCAGATCCACACGCCCGCCTTCATGCCCGTGGGCACGGCGGGCACGGTCAAGGCGATGCAGCCCGAGTCGGTGGCCAGCACCGGCGCCGAGATCATCCTGGGCAACACCTATCACCTGATGCTGCGCCCCACCGCCGAGCGGATCGAGCGGCTGGGCGGTCTGCACCAGTTCATGAACTGGCCCGGGCCGATCCTGACCGATAGCGGCGGCTTCCAGGTGATGAGCCTGGCGCAGCTGCGAAAGCTGACCGAGGAGGGCGTGGCCTTCCAATCCCATATCGACGGCTCCAAGCATCTGCTGACGCCCGAGCGGTCCATGGACATCCAGCGCATGCTGGACGCGGACATCACCATGGCCTTTGACGAATGCACGCCCTATCCGGCCACGGAAAAGCAGGCGGCGGAAAGCATGCGCCTGTCCATGCGCTGGGCGGTCCGCTCGCGCAATGCCTTCAAGCAGCGCGAAGGCTATGGCCTGTTCGGCATCGTGCAGGGCTCGGTCTATCAGCCGCTGCGCGAGGAATCGGCCAAGGCGCTGCAGGAGATCGGCTTCGACGGCTATGCCGTGGGCGGCCTGGCGGTGGGCGAGGGGCAGGAGCTGATGTTCTCCACCCTGGACTTCACCACGCCGCTGCTGCCCACCGACAAGCCCCGCTATCTGATGGGCGTGGGCAAGCCCTCGGACATCGTGGGCGCGGTGCTGCGCGGCATCGATATGTTCGACTGCGTGATGCCCACCCGATCCGGCCGCACCGGCCAGGCCTTCACCCGCCGCGGCACGGTGAACATCCGCAATGCCCGCCATGCCGACGACCCGCGTCCGCTGGACGAGGGCTGTTCTTGCCCCGCCTGCCGCTCCTATAGCCGGGCCTATCTGCATCACCTGAACAAGGCGGAAGAGATCCTGGGGGCGATGCTCCTCACCTGGCATAACATCCAGTATTATCAGGACCTGATGCGGTCCTTGCGTGCGGCCATCGCCGATGGCCGGGTGCAGGATTTCGCGCGCGAGTTCGAAGCGCAGCAAGCCTTGGGCGACATCGAGCCGCTGTAGAAGGAGAAAAGCGGGCGGGACGCCCGCGCTCCGGTAAAGGAAGCGAAGCGACTAGGCCATTGAGGCCGCCGGAGCGACGGCGCAGCGTAGCCAAGCCCAAAGCGGAGGGAAGCCAAGCCGCCGGAGGCGGCGCCCGGCGCCTGAGGGACAAACAAAGGAAGAGAGGAGACCCCAAATGTCCGAGTCGGTGAAATATGTTCTGCCGGAAGAGAAGATCCCCACCGCCTGGTACAATATCGTAGCCGACCTGCCCCAGGCGCCGCCGACGGCGCTGCATCCGGCCACCGGGCAGCCGTTGGGGCCCGACGACCTGGCGCCCATCTTCCCCATGAACATCATCGAGCAGGAAGTCTCGGCCGAGCGATGGATCGAAATCCCCAAGCCCGTGCGCGACGTTTATAAGATGTGGCGTCCGGCGCCGCTGGTGCGCGCCCGCAACCTGGAAAAGGCGCTGGGCACCCCGGCCAAGATCTATTTCAAATATGAGGGCGTCTCGCCCGCCGGCAGCCACAAGCCCAACACCTCGGTGGCGCAGGCCTTCTACAACAAGCAGGAAGGCGTCAAGCGCCTGACCACCGAGACCGGCGCCGGCCAATGGGGCAGCTCCATCGCCTTTGCCGCCAGCCTGTTCGGGCTGGAGGTGGATGTGTTCATGGTCAAGGTCAGCTATCAGCAGAAGCCCTATCGCCGGGCGCTGATGCAGACCTATGGCGCCCGCTGCATCGCCAGCCCCTCCACCGAGACCGAGTCTGGCCGCGCCATCCTGGCCCAGAACCCGGACAGCACCGGCTCGCTGGGCATCGCCATCTCCGAGGCGGTGGAGCTCGCGGCCCAGCGCGACGACACCAAATATGCCCTGGGCAGCGTGCTGAACCATGTGCTGCTGCACCAGACGGTGATTGGCGAAGAGGCCATGCTGCAGATGGAGATGGCCGGCGACGAGCCCGATGTGGTGATCGGCTGCGCCGGCGGCGGCTCCAATTTCGCCGGCATCGCCTTTCCCTATATCCGCCAGAACCTGAAGGGCAGGGCCAAGAAGGCGCGCATCCTGGCGGTGGAGCCCAGCTCTTGCCCGACCCTGACCAAGGGCCGCTATGCCTATGATTTCGGCGACACCGCCCATCTGACCCCGCTGGTGAAAATGCACACTCTGGGCAGCACCTTCGTCCCGCCGGGCTTCCATGCCGGCGGCCTGCGCTATCACGGCATGGCGCCGCTGGTCAGCCATGTGAAGGAGTTGGGCCTGATCGAGGCCAAGTCCTATGCCCAGACCGCCTGCTTCGAGGCCGGCGTGCTGTTCGCCCGCAGCGAGGGCATCGTGCCGGCGCCGGAAAGCACCCATGCCGTGCGCGCCGCCATCGACGAGGCCCTGCGCTGCAAGGAAGAGGGCCGGGCCGAGACCATCCTGTTCGTGCTGTCGGGCCACGGCCATTTCGACATGCAGGCCTATACCGACTATTTCGCCGGCAAGCTGGTGGACATGCCCCATGACGAGGCGGCATTGACCCAAGCCATGGCGGCGCTGCCCGAGGTGGCGGCGGAGTAGCAAGGGATAAAGGGGTGCGGGCGAGGGCGCCCGCGCTCCGGGGAATCTCCGGCGTTTGAGGGACCAAAACATGACCGACTCCATTTACCAGAACCTGACCATGCTGGGGGGCAGCACCGCCCTACCGGAGTCGCCGGACAAGGCGGTGCTGGAGACGGTGGCCAATCCGCATCCCGGGACCCAATATCTGGTGCGGTTCTCGGCGCCGGAATTCACCTCGTTGTGCCCGATCACCGGCCAGCCCGACTTCGCCCATATCGTGATCGACTATGTGCCGGATGAGCTGCTGGTGGAGAGCAAGAGCCTGAAGCTGTTCCTGGGCAGCTTCCGCAATCACGGCGCCTTCCACGAGGACTGCACCGTGGGCATCGCCCAGCGGCTGGTGGATGCGCTGGAACCGCACTGGCTTCGCATCGGCGGCTACTGGTATCCTCGCGGCGGCATTCCCATCGACGTGTTCTGGCAGACCGGAGCGCCGCCCGAGGGAGTGTGGGTTCCGGATCAGGGTGTGGCCAATTACCGCGGGCGCGGTTAGGAGTTTTGCAGGTGAGCAACGAAGCCGAACTGAAACAGCTGCTGCGCGACGCCGAGGCCAAGATCGCCGAACTGGCGGCGGACCATCTCAACATGGCCCAGGCCTATCACGAGCTGATGCAGGCACAGAAGGCCGAGACTCAGCAGATCGTGGAACTGACCGAGCAGATCTGGGCCCTGGAAGAGGCTTTGGCCGGCGCCCATGGCGAGAAGGGCAAGGCGCTGGAAGCCCTGAAGGCCATGAAGAAGAAGCTGGAGGTGCTGCGCAACCAGGCCAAGGCCACCCTGGAAGCCGCCGCCGCCAACGCCTCACGCCTGGAACTGGCGGCCCGGGTCTATGAACTGGCCAAGGTGACCGAGCAGCAGGACGAACTGGACCGCCGAATCGCCGAGTTCAATGCGGGGCTGGGGCGGTAATCGACCTGCCTTTTCGTCTCTAAGAAGATTTCACCACGAAGGCACGAAGGTGCGAAGGACCACGAAGGAAAACCAACCTTCGTGACCTTCTTTTTTTCTTCGTTCCTTCGTGTCCCAGCTTGGTTGTTCGCTTACGGGGAGACCCGCTCCAGCCACTCCGCCAAATCCTCCGTGATATGGTGGACGTGGCTCAGGTCCTCGTCGGCGCTATTGCCGTGGGGGCAGTGGGAATGGCCGTCCTCGCGCACCCAGACCGTGGTCATGCCGATGGCGTGGGCGGGCAGCAGATTGCGGTGGATGTCCTCGAACATGGCGGCCAGGCGGGCGTCCAGACCGTGGCGGGCCACCATGGCGGCATAGGTTTCGGGCTGCGGCTTGGGGATGAAGCCGGCGGCCTTGATGTCGAAGATGCCCTCGAATTCCTGGTCCAGGTCCAGGGCCCGCAGCACCGCCTGGGCGTGGGCTTCGGAGCCGTTGGTAAAGATCAGCTTGCGGCCTTCCAGGGCGCGGATCGCCGCTTTCAGGCGGGTGTTGGGCACCAGCACCGAATGGTCGATGTCGTGCACATAGTGCAGGAAGGTATCGGGCTCGATGCCATGGACCAGCATCAGGCCGCGCAGGGTGGTGCCGAAGTCGCGGTAATATTTCTTCTGAAGCGCAAAGGCCTCCTCCACCGGGATGTGGAGGCGCTCGGCGATGAACTGCTTCATGCGGACGTCGATCTGCGGGAACAGGTTGCAGGAGGCTGGATAGAGGGTGTTGTCGAGATCGAACACCCACTGTTCCGGCCGGGCCCGCGTCCCCGCAGATCGATCGGTCATGCCCCTTAGACCCCGCCGTCGCGGCGGATCAGGGTGCCCACACCGTGGGGCGTGAAGATTTCCAGCAGCAGGCAGTGCTCGACCCGGCCGTCCAGGATCACGGCGGCGTCCACGCCCTGGTCCACCGCCTCGAGGCAGGTTTCCACCTTGGGGATCATGCCGCCGGTGATGGTGCCGTCCTTGATCAGCATGCGCGCCTGGGTGGCGGTCATTTCCGGGATCAGGTTGCCCTGCTTGTCCAGCACGCCGGGCACGTCGGTCAGCATCAGCAGGCGGGTGGCGCCCAACGCGCCGGCGATGGCGCCGGCGGCGGTGTCGGCGTTGATGTTGTAGGTCTCGCCATTGGGGCCCGCACCCACCGGGGCGATCACCGGGATCACATCGGATTCGCGGAAGAAGTCCAGGATGTGCGGGGTGATCTCGGCCGGCTCGCCCACATAGCCCAGGTCCAGGATCTTCTCGATGTTGGAGTCCGGGTCACGCTGGGTGCGGCGCAGCTTGCGGGCGCGGATCAGATGGCCGTCCTTGCCCGACAGGCCCACGGCAAAGCCGCCGGCCTGGTTGATGGCGGCGACGATTTCCTTGTTGATGGAGCCGGCCAGCACCATCTCGACCACCTCGACGGTGGCCTGGTCGGTGACGCGCAGGCCGTCCACGAAGGTGGACTGCACGTTCAGGCGCTTCAGCATGGCGCCGATCTGCGGGCCGCCGCCATGCACCACGATGGGGTTCATGCCCACCTGCTTCATCAGCACCACGTCACGGGCGAACACATGGGCCAGCTTGGCCTCGCCCATGGCATGGCCGCCATATTTGATCACCAGGGTCTCGTCGGCATAGCGCCGCATATAGGGCAGCGCCTCGGAGAGGGTCTTGGCCTTGTCGATCCAAATATCGCGGTCTTGATGCTCGGTCATGTCAGGCTCCGATGGCGGGCTTGGCGAATTGCAGGAGTTCGGCGCGCAGTTCGGGGATGCCGGCCCCCGTTTCCGAACTGGTCACATGGATCACCGGATGGGCGGCAACCCGCTTCTTGATGCGCTCGGCGGTCTGCTCGACCACCAGGGCCAGCGGGCCGGGCTTCACCTTGTCGGTCTTGGTCAGCACGATCTGGTAATTGACCGCCGACTTGTCGAACAGGTCCAGGGTCTCGTCGTCCACCGGCTTCAGGCCATGGCGGGCGTCGATCAGCACCAGGGTGCGGCGCAGGGTGACGCGGCCGCGCAGATAGCCGCTGACCAACTGGTGCCAGCGTTTGACCACGTCCAGCGGCGCCTGGGCAAAGCCATAGCCGGGCATGTCCACCAGCACCAGGCGTTCACCCAGATTGAAGAAGTTCAGCTGCTGGGTCCGCCCCGGCGTGTTCGAGGTGCGGGCCAGGGTGTTGCGGTTGGTCAGCGCGTTGATCAACGAGCTCTTGCCCACGTTCGAGCGGCCGATGAAGGCCACCTCGGGCAGGGTGGCCGGCGGCATCTGCGCCAACGTGGACGAGCCGAAAAAGAAGGTGCATTCCTTGGCGAACAGAAGGCGGCCCTGTTCCAGGGCCGCCGCCTGCTGCGCTTGTTCCTCGGGGGTCAGGCTCACACCGCCCCCGCGCGCTTCATGATCACCCACTGCTGCAGGATCGACAGCAGGTTGGACCAGGCCCAGTAGATCACCAGACCGGCCGGGAAGGTGGCCAGCAGGAAGGTGAACACGATGGGCAGGAAGGTGAACATCTTGGCCTGGATCGGGTCCGCCGGCTGCGGGTTCAGCTTCTGCTGCAGATACATGGTCACGCCCATGATCAGCGGCCACAGGCCGATCATCAGGAAGGCCGGCGGATCCCAGGGGATCAGGCCGAACAGGTTGAACACGGTGGTCGGATCGGGGGCCGACAGGTCGTTGATCCAGCCGAAGAAGGGCGCGTGCCGCATCTCGATGGCCACGAACAGCACCTTGTAGAGGGCAAAGAAGATCGGGATCTGCACCAGGATGGGCAGGCAGCCCGAGGCCGGGTTCACCTGCTCGCGCTTGTACAGCGCCATCATTTCCTGATTCAGCCGCATCTTGTCGTCGGCGAAGCGTTCCTGCAGCTCCTTAACCTTGGGAGCCAGCTTCTTCATCTTCGACATGGCCTTGTAGGACTTGTTGGCCAGCGGGAACATCACGCCCTTGAGGATCACGGTGATCACCAGGATGGCGATGCCGAAATTGCCCACATGGCCATGGATCCAGATCAGCAGGTCGAAGAAGGGAATGGTCAGGAACCAGAACCAGCCGAAGTCGATGGCGCGGTCGAACAGCGGCGCGTTCAGCTTCTCGGCATAGGCGTCCAGCAGGTGCTTGCGCTTGGCGCCGGCGAACAGGTGGGTCTCGTCGCTGATGGTCTCGCCCGGGGCCACCACGCGACCTTCGCCGGTGAAGTCGGTCTGGTACTTGTCCACCGCCTCGACCCGGGTGTGCAGCATGCGGCCGGTCAGCTCGCGGCCCTGGGCCGGCACCAGCGCGGTCAGCCAGTATTTGTCGGTGAAGCCCAGCCAGCCGCCCTGGGTCTTGGCCTTGATGGTGCCGTCCTCGTCCAGGTCGCCGTATTTGACTTCCTTCAGCGAGCCCTCCAGCACGCCCAGCGGGCCTTCATGCAGGATGTAGTAGTCCTCGGTCTTGGGCTTGCCCTGGCGCGAGATCAGCGCATAGGGGAACAGGGTGACCGGCTGGCCGCCGGCATTGGCCACCGACTGCTTGACGCTGAACAGATAGTTCTCGTCCACCGAGATGACCCGCTTGAAGGTCAGGCCCTGGGGGCTGGTCCAGGTCAGCTCCAGCGGCTGCTTGGGGGTCAGCACCTCGCCCGAGGCCTGCCAGACGGTGTCGGCGTTGGGCACGGTCACGGCGGCATCGGCGGCGACCCAGCCGAACTCGGCATAATAGGGATGATTGGTGCCGGGCGGCGACAGCAGGGTCACTTCCGGCGAGCTGGTGTCAGGCTTCTCGTGATAGCGCACCAGGGTCAGGTCGTCGATGCGCCCGCCCTTCAGATTGATCGAGCCATGCAGCGCCGGGGTGTCGATCTTCACCCGCGGAGCCGCCGCGATGGTGGCCTTGCGGTCCGGGGCGCCGGCCATCTGCGGCAGGACGCCGGGGGCGCTGACCTGGCCTTGGGGCACCGGCACCGGGCCGCCGTCGGCAGCGGTCTGGGCGGGCGTGCTCGCGGGCTTGGGCGGCGGGGCGAAATAATATTGGAAGCCCAGCATCACCAGGATGGAGAGCACGATGGCGATGATCAGGTTGCGCTGTTCGTTCATGACGTCCTAATCCGGGAGCGGCCCTGTTCTGCCCGCTCTTGGGTCAATGGTTGGACGAGCAGCAACCGCTGCCGTCCTTATGCGCATGCCCGAACTTCTCGGGCACGGGATCGAAACCGCTGCCGCCCCAGGGGTTGCAGCGAAGCACGCGCCAAGCCGCCAGCAGGCCGCCCTTGAACGCGCCGTGGCGGGTCACCGCTTCCATGCCATAGGCCGAGCAGGACGGCGTGAACCGGCAGCTGCCCGGCGGCAGCAGGGGCGAGATCAGGAGCTGGTAGCCGCGGATCAGTGCGCGCAGCAGGTGGCTGGCCAGGCTCATGCTATCCTTTTGCCCTGGGTCTGGAAGCGGTGGACAATAGCAAACGTCGGACAATAGCAAACGTGTTCAGGCGCCGTCACCGCTGGAACGGTAGGCGCCCAGACGTTTTAACGCCTGCGTCAAATCCTGCAACAACAGATGGAAGGGACGGCCGACCGATTCGGTGCGGCCGATCAGGACATAGTCCATGCCGGGTTGGGCATGCAGCGGCAAAATCCGTTCCGCCGCCTCGCGCAGGCGGCGCCGGGCGCGGTTCCTGGCGACCGCGTTGCCTACTTTCTTGCTGCAGGTGAAACCGACTCGGATGCCAGGCAGCACAGCCGGTTCCGACGCCCCCATGGGGGTCGGTTCCGGCTTCGGCTGAGGCGCGGCCTGAAGAATCAGGCCGGGGGTGGCCCATTTACGGCGCAATCCCGCTATGCGCAGGAAATCCGCCCTGACTTTGAGGCGTGCGACCGCCACCCCGCTGGCCCGAAAACCCGAAGGTTTAGGCAGACAGACGCTTGCGGCCCTTGGCGCGGCGGCTGCTGACAACGCGGCGGCCGCCAACGGTGGCCATGCGCGCACGGAAGCCATGGCGGCGGGCGCGAACGAGCTTGCTGGGCTGATAGGTACGCTTCACTTTGAATCTCCCGGTGTCCGTAAAGGCGCCGTCTTTTCAGAAAGAGAAGGCTTATAAGGAAAGCCCGGGTGAGAGTCAACTGGAGTGCGTGGCGTCCGCCTCACCAGGAGTTTACTGGCGCATGGGCGCAACAGCCGCCACCTTCAGGGGCATGACCTACGAAACCACCCCTCATTCGTCCGCTCGCCTCTCCTTGCGCTGGCTGCTGGGCGGGCTGCTGCTGGCCGCGGCGCTGGCCGGCGCGCTGGTGCTGGACCCCGAGCAGCTGTTCGGCCTGTTGCAGGCTCGCTACGGCCAGTTGGCCGCCTGGGTCGAGGCCAATTATGCCCTGGCCGGGCTCCTTTATATGGTGCTCTATCTGCTGGGGGTGGGGCTGTCGCTGCCCGGCGCGGTCTGGATGACCATCCTGGGCGGCGCCCTGTTCGGCACCGTGGGCGGCACCGTCTTCACCGTCCTGGCCGCCAGCGGCGGCGCCGTGGCGGTGTTCCTGGTGGCCCGCTATGTGGCGCGCGACTGGGTGGCGGGGCGCGCCGGACCCTGGGTGCGCCGGCTGGAAAGCGGCTTCCGCGATCATGCCTTCAATTTCCTGCTGGTGCTGCGGCTGGTGCCCTTGTTCCCCTTTTGGGTGGTCAATCTGGTGCCGGCGCTGCTGGGGGTGCGGCTGCCGGTCTATGCGGCGGCCACGTTGTTGGGCATCATCCCCGGCACCATCGTCTTCGCCAGCCTGGGGGCGGGCTTTGCCCGGGTGATCGAGCGGGGCGGGCGGCCCGATCCCGCGGTGATCTTCGAACCCCAGGTGCTGCTGCCGATCCTGGGGATCGCGGTGCTGGCGCTGCTGCCGGTGGCGTGGAAGAAGTGGAAGGGGAAAACGCCATGACCGAACTTCTGACCCCCGATCTGTGCGTGATCGGCGCCGGCGCCGCCGGCCTGACCGTAGCCGCGGGCGCGGCCCAGATGGGGGCGTCGGTGGTGCTGCTGGAACGGGGCGAGATGGGCGGCGAGTGCCTGAATGCCGGTTGTGTGCCGTCCAAGGCGCTGATCGCCGCCGCCCGTGCCGTCCATGCCGCCGGCCGGGCGGCGCGCTTCGGCCTGGCGGGCGGCAACAGCCCGGTGGATTTCACTGCGGTCATGGCCCATGTGCGGGGCGCCATCGAGACCATCGCGCCCAATGATTCCGAGGCCCGCTTCCAGGGGCTGGGGGTGCGGGTGATCCGCTCGGCCGCCCGCTTCACCGGTCCCGACCGGGTGCAGGCCGACGGCTTTGAGATCAAGGCCCGGCGCTTCGTAGTGGCCACCGGCTCGCGTCCGGCGCTGCCGCCCATCCCGGGCATCGAGGATCTGCCGATCCTGACCAATGAAACGGTGTTCCAGCTGACCGAGCAGCCGCGCCATCTGCTGATCCTGGGGGGCGGACCCATCGGGGTGGAATTGGGCCAGGCCTTCCGCCGGCTGGGCAGCGCCGTGACCCTGGTGGAGGCCGGCAGCCTGCTGGGCCGCGAGGATCCCGAACTGGCCGAGGTGCTGCGTAGCCGGCTGCGCGCCGAGGGGGTGACGCTGATCGAGGGCGTGGCCGCCCGGGCCGCGCGGGCCCAGGATGGCGGCATGGCCCTGGACCTGGCCGATGGCAGCAGCCTGGCGGGCAGCCACCTGCTGTGCGCCACCGGCCGTCAGGCGGCGGTGGAGGGGTTGGGGCTGGACAGGGCCGGGGTCGCCTTCACCCGCCAGGGCATTGCCGTGGACCGCGCCTTGCGCACCACCAACCGGCGCATCTATGCGGTGGGCGACGCTGCCGGCGGCGGCTTCACCCATGTGGCCGGCTGGCATGGCGGGTTGGTGCTGATGAATGCCCTGTTCCGGCTGCCGGTGCGGGCCCGGGCCCCCAGTCCCCGGGTGGTCTATGGCGACCCCGAACTGGCCCAGGTGGGCCTGACCGAGGCCGAGGCGCGGGAGCAGGGGCTGGCCTTTTCGGTGCTGCGCTTCCCGGTGGCCGAGCTGGACCGGGCGGTCTGCGACGGCGAGGCCGAGGGGCTGGCGAAGATGCTGGTGGACAAGCGCGGCCGGGTGCTGGGCTGCGGCCTTTGCGCCCCGCGCGCCGCCGAACTGATCCAGCCGGTGGTGCTGGCCATGGCCAAGGGCCTGACCGTCTCGGACCTGGCCCGCACCCTGGCCGCCTATCCATCCTATGCCGAGCTGGTCAAACGCTGCGCCGGCACCTGGTTCGCGCCCAAGCTGTTCAGCGAACGCACCAAGACCGTGGTGCGCTGGCTGAAGTGCCTGCCGGGGTAAGGGCTGCCTACCCCACGATGCGGAACACGCTGGCCTCGCGCATCTCCCGGTCCTCCAGCTCCAGCGAGCAGGGGATGGGATAGCTGGCCAGGCGCAAAAGGCCGGTCTTGGGCAGATAGCTACGGCCCGGATCGGCCATCAGTACGGCGGCGCCCTGGCGGGCGCAGTCCTTCAGCCAGACAAAGACCCGTTCGGCCATGGGGCGCTCATAGCAGATGTCGCCAGCCAGGATCACGTCCCAGCGGTTCGGCTGGCCCACCAGATCGTCGCACACGGCCTGCACCGCCACCTTGTTCAGGTCGGCGTTGAACAGCAGGGCATCCACCGCCATGGGGTCGATCTCGGCGGCTTCCGAGACGGCGGCGCCGGCCATGGCGGCGGCGATGGCGGTCATGCCGCAGCCGGCGGCGAAATCCAGCACCCGCTTGCCGCGGACCAGTTCCGGGGTGTCCAGCACATAGCGGCTCAGCGCCTGGCCGCCCACCCAGGCAAAGGCCCAATAGGGCGGCGGGGTGTTGGTCTCGGCCAGGAAGGTTTCGGTGGCCTGCCACAGGGGCGTGATCTCGGTGGCCAGATGCAGCTTGATCTCGGGGCAGCCCGGCGGGGCGGCCACCTGGGTGTTGTCCAGGATGAAGCGTTGGCGGTGGTTCAAACCGGGCCCGCCAGGATGGCCAGCAGCACCAGCCAGCCGAACCATCGGTTCGACTTGAATTTGATCAGACACTCTTTGGGGGAATCCATGTCCAGGGTGAAGACCTGCCAGGCCAGCTGGGCGGCAGCGGGCAGCAGCAGGGCGTAGAAGGGCCAGGCCAGCCCGGCAAGCCAGCCGGCGCCGGCCAGTCCCGCGAGGGTCAGGCCGTAGAAGCCCACCAGCCAGGCGGGGGTGGCGCGGCCCAGGCGCAGGGCAGTGGACTTGACCCCGATCAGGGCGTCGTCCTCCTTGTCCTGGTGGGCATAGATGGTGTCATAGCCCAGGGTCCAGACAATGCCGGCGGCATAGAGCGCCAGCGGCGCCGGGTCCAACCCGCCTTGCACGGCGGTCCAGCCCATCAGGGCGCCCCAATTGAAGGTCAGGCCCAGCCAGGCCTGCGGCCACCAGGTGATGCGCTTCATGAAAGGATAGCTGACCACCAGCCCCAGCGAGGCCACGCCCAGCAGGATGGTGAAGGCATTCAGCTGCAGCAGGATCACCAGCCCCACGAGCAGCTGCAGGCCCAGGAACAGCAGGGCTTGGCGCACCGAGACCTGGCCCGAGGGGATGGGGCGCAGGGCGGTGCGCGCCACCTTGGCGTCGAAGTCGCGGTCCACGATGTCGTTGATGGTGCAGCCGGCGCCGCGCATGACCACCGCACCCACGGCGAACAGCGCCATCAGCCCCCAGTCGGGCCAATTCGGGTCGGGGAGTTCGGCAGAGGCCAGTGCGATGGACCACCAGCAGGGGAACAGCAGCAGCCAGGTGCCGATGGGGCGGTCCAGCCGCATCAGCTTCAAATAGGGCCGCATGGCTGCCGGCGCGAAGCGCTCGACCCAGCTGTCGGCCGGCATGTCGCCGTGCAGTGTTCCGGTTCCGGTCATGACGGGCTACAGTATGGACCTTCTCTTCCACACTCAAGTCTGCCCCGATGGACGTCCCGAAAATCCGCCTCTATGTGGACCAGCCGCTGACTGCCGGCGGGTCCGTGACCCTGGGACCGGACCAGTCCCATTATCTTCTGCATGTGATGCGGGCCAAGCCCGGCACGGCGGTGGCGTTGTTCAATGGCCGCGACGGCGAATGGCGGGCGGAATTGGCCGAGGCCGGCAAGAAGTCGGCCCTGCTGGCCCTGGCCAGCCAGATGCTGGAGCAGCGGCAGGAGCCGGACCTGTGGCTGTGCTTCGCCCCCATCAAGGGCGACCGCACCGATTACATGGTCGAGAAGGCCACCGAGCTGGGGGTGTCCTTGATCCAGCCGGTGTTCACCCGCCATTGCGTGGTCACCCGCGTCAACCAGGCCCGGCTGCAGGCCCGCGCCACCGAGGCAGCCGAACAGTGCGAGCGGCGCAGCGTGCCGCCCTTGGCCGAGCCGGTGGCGCTGGAGAAAATGCTGGCGGGGTGGGACGAACGCCGCCGTCTGCTGTTCTGTGATGAGACCGGCGGCGGCGCGCCGATCCTCGATGTTGCCAAGGCCCTGCCCGAAGGACCGGCGGCGGTTCTGATCGGCCCCGAGGGCGGTTTCGCAAAAACGGAACTTGACGCCCTGCGCGCGCTTAAGTTTGCTGTGCCGGTCGGGCTCGGGCCCCGCGTGTTGCGGGCCGATACCGCCGCCTTCGCCGCCCTGGCCTGCCTGCAGGCCGCCCGGGGCGATTGGGACGGCCGCCCGGCCTGGCGCTCCGCCGACTGACCCTTTCGCACAAGGTAGCCCCAACCCCATGTCCGCACCCGCGCAGCCGAGCGGCGAACCCCTCACCCATAAGCGTCAGCTGGTGGAGTATCTCGAGCAGGGCTGCAAGCCCGCCGATCAATGGCGCATGGGCACCGAGCACGAGAAGTTCGCCTATACCCTGGACGACCTGCGGCCGCTGCCCTATGAGGGGCCGCGCGGCATCGAGGCGCTGCTGCGCGGCCTGGCCGCCGAGAACGGCTGGCGCCCGGTCGAGGAGAACGGCAAGGTCATTGCCCTGATGGACGAGCACGGCGCCTCGGTCACCCTGGAGCCGGGCGGCCAGGTGGAGCTGTCGGGCGCGCCGCTGCAAACGGTGCACGAGACCTGCGCCGAGGTGAACCAGCACCTGACCCAGATCAAGCGCGTGGCCGAGCCGCTGGGCATCGGTTTCCTGGGCTGCGGCTTCAATCCCAAATGGCGCCGTGACGACATCCCCTGGATGCCCAAGGGCCGCTACAAGATCATGCGCGACTACATGCCCAAGGTGGGGACCCTGGGCATCGACATGATGCTCCGCACCTGTACGGTGCAGGTGAATCTGGACTTTGCGTCCGAAGCGGACATGGTCAAGAAGTTCCAGGTGTCGCTGGCACTGCAGCCCGTGGCCACGGCGCTGTGGGCCGCCAGCCCCTTCGTCGAGGGTAAGCCCACCGGTTTCCTGTCCTATCGCAGCCGGGTCTGGACCGACACCGATCCCCAGCGCACCGGCATCCTGCCCTTCGTGTTCGAGCCCGGCATGAGCTTCGAGCGGTATGTGGACTATGTGCTGGATGCCCCCATGTATTTCGTGTACCGCGACGGCCAGTATCTGGACGCCTCGGGGCTCAGCTTCCGCGACTTCATGCAGGGCCGCCTGGCCATCCTGCCGGGCCAGCTGCCCACCCTGGGGGACTGGTCGGATCACCTGACCACCGTGTTCCCCGAGGTGCGGCTGAAGCGTTACCTGGAAATGCGCGGCGCCGACGGTGGCCCCTGGCGCAAGCTCTGTGCTCTGCCGGCCTTTTGGGCTGGGCTTCTGTATGATCCGGATGTGCTGGACGCGGCCCATGGGATGGTCAAGGATTGGACCCCCGAGGAGCATGCCGCCCTGCGCGCCGAGGTGCCCCGGACCGGGCTGGCCACGCCCTTCCGCGGCCTGTCCGTGCAGGACTTGGCGCTGGATTGCCTGGACCTGGCGCATCAGGGGCTGAAGCGCCGCGCCCGGCTGGACCGCCACGGGCGGGACGAGACCATTTTCCTGGCGCCGCTGCAGCATGTCGCCGAATCCGGGCGCACCCCGGCCGAGGACATGCTGGAAAGCTTCGCCGGGCGCTGGCAAGGCAGCGTGGACCCGCTGTTCCGTGAATATGCCTACTGAGGAATGACCATGACCCAGTGCAAGGACCTGGCCGAAGTCCGCCGCAACATCGACGACCTGGATACCCAGATCGTCGCGCTCCTGTCCAAGCGGGCGGGGTTCGTCCACCAGGCGGCGCGGTTCAAGCCCACCAAGGCCGACGTGGTGGTGCCCTCGCGCATCGAGGAGATCGTGCTGAGGGTGCGCCATCTGGCCCGCGAGCATGGCGCCGACCCGGATCTGATGGAGCATATCTACCGCTCGATGATCGACGCCTATATCGTGTTCGAGGCCAAGACCTGGACCGGCCTGCACAAGTCGGAAGAGCAGAGCGCCGGTTCGGACTGAACCGGGCCCCTCTCCTCCATTTGGAGGAGAGGGGGATACTGCCTACGGATCGATCAACCGCAAAATTCATTCATGATCATTTCCTTATATTTCTGCTAAGTGTCTGACAGAAATGTAATTAAATATTTGGCGATAATTGCGCGATTGTTGTGCACACTGCTCTCTGGTAAGAACGGAAATGACCTATCCAAAAGTGGGTGGGCTCTCTGATTATCGAGGGACGATCCGTCCTGGGAAGTGGGTGGCATAACATGGTTGCGAATTTGCGCGTCAGTGCACGGCTTTACATGGGCTTCGGCTCGGTCATCGCCCTGCTAGGCATCCTTTCGGTTGTGGCCGTTGTGGTGTTCGGTTCGGTCGCCAGTCAGGTGGGCGACCTCAACAAGGTCAGCAAGCTTGCAACCCTGTCGGTGCAGGCTGACCGGGACGTGGTGCATTTCCGCCGCCAGGTGCGTGAATATTTTATCGCCCCGAGCGCCAAGACCCGCGATGCGTTCGAGGTTGCCGGTAAGGAAGTGACCAAGACCATCAGCGAAGCCAAGCCGCTGATCAGCGACGCCGAGCAGAAGAAGCATTTCGACGCCCTTGATACCGCCTTCACCACCTACATGAAGGAACTGGGCGGGACCGTCCAGGTCATCGACAAGCGTATGGCGCTGATCGACCAGCGCGTGGTGCCCGTGGGCGGCAAGCTGGTGGACACCGCCACCACCCTGCGCCAGCGCGCCGCCGCCCGCGGCGACATGGCCGGCGCCGTGCAGGCCGCCGAAGTGGTCGAGCATGTGCTGTTGGCCCGCCTGAACGTGGCCCGCTATATCGACACCGCCAAGGAAGACTTCGCCAAGGACGCGGCCAAGCACCTGGATGAGGGGGCTGCCGCCCTGGCCGGTGTGGCCGGCAAGGCAGAGGCCGAGGCGCAGCTGATGGACTACCGCGCCGCCGTGCAGGAGTTGATTCCCCTGACCGCCGAGCGTGAGCGTTATCTGAGCGTGCTGGTGAGCATCGGCGGCACCATCGCCGAGGAGGCCCAGGCCATCAAGGATCTGGGGGGCAAGATGTCCGCCCAGATCGAGGCCGAGACCAATGGCGAATTGTCCAGCGGCCGGTCGACCGTGACTGTGCTGGCAATTATCGCCGTGGTGGCGGGCTTTGTCCTGGCCTGGCTGATCAGCCGTGGCATCGTGGGTCCGGTCACCGCCATGACCCATGCCATGAGCGTGCTGGCCAGCGGCGACAAGTCCATCAATATCCCGGCTCGTGACCGCCTGGACGAAATCGGCGAGATGGCCAAGGCCGTGCAGGTGTTCAAGGAGAACGCCATCGAGATGGAACGCCTGCAGGCCGAGCAGGAAGCCTTGAAGAGGAAGGCCGAGGAACAGCGCCGCCAGGAAATGCTGAGCCTGGCCGACAATTTCGAGCGCAAGGTGTCCGGTGTGGTGAACGGCGTGGCCTCGGCGGCCACCGAGATGCAGTCCACCGCCAGCGCCATGTCCGCCGTGGCCGAGGAAGCCAGCCGTCAGGCCACCGCCGTGGCCTCGGCCTCGGACCAGGCCAGCACCAATGTGCAGACCGTGGCCTCGGCCGCCGAGGAGCTGTCGGCTTCCATCAACGAGA
>CAYOKN010000003.1:0-48597 GCA_964404545.1 uncultured Rhodospirillaceae bacterium
TCTCGTCCACTTCCACATAGAGCGGGAAGGTGACGTCGTGGCGCATCATCTCGAAACGCGGATTGCCCATCAGCGAGCCCACATTGCTGCGCCGGCCCGTATAGAAATTGTCCACGCACAACACGTCATGGCCCAGGTCGATCAGCTTCTCGCACAGATGGGAGCCCAGGAAGCCGGCGCCGCCGGTCACCATCACTCGTTTCTCGTTCAGCATGGACATGTCACCTTGCACTAGAGGAAGAACGTCAGGCGGTTTGCAGGAAGCCGCGGCAGGCTCCGTGCAGCGCCAAGGCGGTGAGCCGGTTCGAGGACCAGGCCGAGGTGTCGATGCCGATGCGGTTCGGCCGCACCTGCGGCTGGTCGACGGCGGAATGGCCGTGCACCACGGTCTTGCCGTGGTGATGGCCCGACATCAGGAAGTCGCGGCGAATCCACAACAGGTCGCGGGGCTCCTGGCGGTCCAGGGGCACCCCCGGGCGCACCCCGGCATGGACGAAGAAATAGCCGCCCTCGGCATGGCTCATCCCCAGCCCGCGCAGAAAGGCCAGATGGGCGGCGGGGAGCGCCGCGCGCAGCCGGGCGCGCAGATCGTCCTCGGCCAGCCCGGCGGCCTCCTCGCCCAGATAGGCCCGCGCTGTGTCGGCCCCGCCCATGGCCAGCCAGGGGCCGGCGGGGCCGCCGTCCAGCAGGGCCAGCAGCGCCGCTTCGTGATTGCCCATCAGGCAGACCTGCGCGAAGCCCGGCGGCGGCCCGGCCAACAGCAGTTCCAGCACGCCGGGGCTGTCGGCGCCCCGGTCCACATAATCGCCCAGGAACACCAGCACCCGCCGGCTGGCGCGGATTCCCTCGGCATGGGCCCGGATGCGCTCCAGCAGGTCGCGCAGCAGATCGGCGCGGCCATGCACGTCACCCACGGCATAGACCAGGCTGCCGTCCGGCACGCAGGCGCTTTGCAGGGCGGGGGCGGGCTCGAGATGCATCTCTCCTCGGAGGCGGCAGGCTGTGGTACGATCCTTGAGGTGTAGCGGCGGGCCTGACGGGGCAATTCCCGGAACGGAGTGCCGCAGCGGCCTTGGGGGGGTAGCAACGGAATGCAGGGAGTAAGCCGCGATCGTCCGGTGGTCACCCAAGAGAGTGTCCTCCTGGACACCGCCAAGCGCCTGGGCCGGGCCGCCGAGGGACGGGTCGCGCTGCATTTCCACCTGTCACGGCTGAAGCCGGGCGCACGCCAGGAGGGTTATCTGCGGGTGGCCCTCAGACTGTGCGAACCCACCGTGGGGCTGAACCGAGGCCAGGCCTTCAAGCTGCTGAACGGCGACATCGTGCTGATCCTGGCCCAGCCCAAGCCCGACGACGTGGACGGCCTGATCGAGAAGGTGCGCGGCCTGTGGGCCAAGGACCCGCTGACCTTTGGCGGCGCGCGCGCCTCGGACCGTTTCTGCACCGTCTATGACCTGCAATGGCAGAACACCGAGTTCGTCAAGGTGGCCGAGGAACTGGCCAAGGCCGCCGCCGCTCCGGCGCGCGGGCCCGGCAAGGGGGCGCCGGCCCAGCCCATGGACGCCGAGGGGCTGGCCCAGGCGCTGGCGGCGCTGGACAAGATCGATGTGGCGCCGCTCATGCGCCGGCAGATGGCGGTGCAGATCCAGGGCGCCAAGGCCCCGGTGATGATGCAGGAACTCTATGTGTCGGTGCCGGACCTGACCGACGCCGTGCTCAAGGGCCGCCAGCTCACCGCCAACCGTTGGCTGTTCCAGCATCTGTCCATGGCCATGGATGCCAAGCTGCTGGATGTGCTGATGGAACTGACGCTGGAAACCCAGCCCGGCACCTACAGCCTGAACCTGAATGTGGGCTCCATCGCCACGCCGGCCTTCCAGCGGTTCGAGAAATGGGCCAACCACCGTTCGGCCATTATCGCCGAGCTGCAGCTGCTGGATGTGTTCGCCCATATCGACCAATATCTGGAGGCCCGCGATTGGCTGCAGGGCCGGGGCCACAAGGTCTGCATCGACGGCCTGGACGCCACCACCCTGGACCTGGTGGAGACCAGCCTTCTGGGGGCTGATTTCTACAAGCTGTCCTGGACCCCCGGCCTGCAGGAGAACGAGGCCAACCGCTTTGTGCGCGAGACCTTCGACTATGCCGGCTGGAACCGCGCCATCCTTAGCCGAGTGGATACGGAAATCGCCATCCATTGGGGCCTGATCAACGGCATCAGCCGTTTTCAGGGCCGCTATGTGGACGCCATGCTGGGCTATATGACCAAGAATGCCTGCGGGCCCAATTGCGCCTGCACCCTGGCCCAATGCATCAACCGCCGCGCCCTGGTGGCGGGCGCCGACCGGGCGGCCTGCGGCCATCTGGACCTGATCGACGCCGAACCGGTGATGGCCGCGCCCCGCCGGCCGGTGCGGGAGGGCGCGTGATGAGCGACCAGCATCTGTTGCTGAAAAAGGTGGCGCAACGGCTCGAGAACGAGCGGCGCGGCCGCCATGCGGTGCATGTGCGGCTGTCCGCCCTGCGCCAGAAGTCGCGGCCGGAACATCTGGTGCGCATCGCCTTGTCCAGCTTCGAAGACCTGGTGAAGGGCCTGCGCGCCCAGGTCTTCGGCCTGCCCAATGACGATATCGTGGCCTTGTTCGACCGCGAGGTGATGGAGGAGGTGCAGGGCGTGGTGGCCAAGCTGCGCTTCCTGTTCGGCGACGACCCCATGCTGTCCGACCCCCTGTCGGAACAGGAAATGGGCGGCTTCGCCCATTGGCTGGACCTGGAGCACGACTATGTGCGCTTCCAGGAGCTGACCGCCCATCTGGCCGAGGATGTGGAGATCCAGCGCAAGCGCGAGCTGGCCGACAGCGCTCCCACCCCGCGCCAGCGCCAGGGCGGCGGCGATCCCCTGACCCCCCAGGTGCTGGCCCGCATGGAAAAGGCGGTGCAGGGCTCGGACCTGTCCAACCTGCTGCGCCGGCAGTCCATCTGTTCGTTCAATTCCGGCCGGCCGCATCCGGTGGCGTCGGAAATCTTCATCTCCATCGCCGATTTGCGGCAGACCTTCCTGCCCAATGTGGACCTGGCCTCCAGCCCCTGGCTGTTCCAGCACCTGACCGAAAGCCTGGACAAGCGCGTGCTGTCCATCCTGCTGCGCCGCGACGACCGCACCATGGAGGCCAATGTCTCCATCAACCTGAACGTTCAGAGCCTGCTGTCCGAGGCCTTCCTGAATTTCGACGACCAGGTGACCAGCAGCGCGCGGGGCACCATCATCCTGGAACTGAACAAGGTGGATGTGTTCGCCGACCTGGATGCCTTCCTGTTCGCGCGGGAATTCGCCCATGACCGGGGCTATCGGGTCTGCCTGGACGGGGTCGAGCACACCCTGATGCCCTTTTTGTCGCGCCAGCGCCTGGGGGTGGACCTGATCAAGATGAGCTGGCACCCCGACCTGCCCGAGGTGCCGGGCCTCGAGGATGCCCTGAAGCTGGCCAGCCCGTCCAAGGTGATCCTGAACCGCGTGGACCAGGCCGCCGCCATCGAATGGGGCCGTGCCCGCGGCATTGGCCTGTTCCAGGGCCGCCTGGTGGAACAGATGCTGGCCGACCTGAAAGCCAAGGAGCCGCACTGGCGCTAGGCTGGAGGCGGAACCATCTGTTCGAAACACTCAAAGATACGCAGATGAACCCAGATGAACGCAGATGAAGAAAAAAATCCTTATCTGCGGTCACCTGCGTTAATCCCCTTCATCTGCGTATTGATCGCTCCTCCAGCCGACGCAGAGGGTTCGTGACCGACGCCATCACCGTTCAGGATCTGGTGAAAAGCTATGGCCCGGTGCGGGCCGTGGATGGCATCAGCTTTAGCGTGCCGCTGGGCTCCACCACCGCGCTGCTGGGGGGCAATGGGGCGGGCAAGACCACCACGCTGTCCATGCTGCTGGGCCTTCTGTTGCCCAGCTCGGGCAGCATCCGGGTGCTGGGCGAGGACGTGGCCCATCATCGGCATCGGGTGCTGCCCCGGCTGAATTTCTCGTCGCCCTATGTGGACCTGCCGCATCGGCTGACGGTGGCCGAGAACCTGACCGTCTATGCCCATCTCTATGGCGTGCGCGGCGTCAAGGCACGCATCCGGGCACTGGCCGAGGAGCTGGATTTGTTGAACCTGCTGGACCGGCCGGCCGGCAAGCTGTCGGCGGGGCAGAAGACCCGGGTGGCGCTGGCCAAGGCCATGCTGAACGAGCCGGAACTGCTGCTGCTGGACGAGCCCACCGCCTCGCTTGACCCCGACACCGCCGACTGGGTGCGGGGCTATTTCCAGGCCTATCAGCGCCGCACCGGGGCCACCATCCTGCTGGCCAGCCACAACATGACCGAGGTGGAGCGGCTGTGCGACCATGTGCTGATGCTGAAGGCCGGGCGCATCGTGGACCAGGGCGCGCCGGGCGCGCTGATCGCCCGCTATGGCCGCGCCACCATGGAGGAAGTGTTCCTGGATATCGCCCGGGGTGCGGGAGATCGGGGTGAGGGGGAGGCGGCGCAATGATGCCCCATCCCACTCCCGATTTCTCGTGGCGCCGGGTCTGGGCCATGATGCTGCGCCATCTCTATCTGCTGCGCAGCAGCTGGACGCGGCTGGTGGAGCTGGCCTACTGGCCCTCGGTCTCCATGGTGATCTGGGGGTTTTTGACCCTGTATCTGGCCCAGCAAGGCGGTGTGGTGGCCCGCGCCACCGGGCTGCTGCTGGGCGCGGTGATGCTCTGGGATGTGCTGTTCCGGGGCAATCTGGGCCTGTCGCTCTCCTTCATGGAGGAGATGTGGTCGCGCAATCTGGGCCACCTGTCGGTCAGCCCGCTGCGGCCTGCCGAGCTGGTGGTGGCGCTGGTGGCCATGAGCCTGATCCGCACCTTGATCGGGGTGATCCCGGCCACGCTGCTGGCGCTGTGGTTCTATGACTATTCCATCTATGGCCTGGGCCTGCCGCTGGTGGCCTTCTTCGCCTTGCTGATGATGACCGGCTGGGCGGTGGGGCTGTCGGTGTCGGCCATGGTGCTGCGCCACGGCCTGGGGGCGGAAAGCCTGGCCTGGGTGGCCATCTTCGCCATCGCCCCGCTGGGCGCCATCTATTATCCGGTGGATGTGCTGCCCGGCTGGCTGCAGCCGGTGGCCCTGGCCCTGCCGCCCGCCCATGTGTTCGAGGGCATGCGCGCCGTCATGTTCGGCCAGCCCCTGCCCTGGGACCACATGGCCTGGGCACTGGGCCTGAACCTGCTCTATCTGGGCGGAGCCGCCGGGCTGTTCTTCTGGACCTATCACCAGGCCCGGGTGAAGGGCCTGCTGCTGAATATGGGGGAGTAGAATTCATTCACCACCGAGGCACAGAGGCGCAGAGGGGGCGAAGTAGGTCGAACGGACCAGGCTCCTCTGTGCCTCTGTGCCTCGGTGGTTACTCTTTCAAACCCGTTCGGCCAGCCAGATGGCGAAGCGCGAGCCGGTTTTCACGAAGCCGGTCAGCAGGGGATAGGCCGGAGCCTGTTCGGCCCCGTTGGCATAGCCGATGTCGCGGTGCTCCACCTCTTCCTGGCGGAACTGCTCGAAGGTGTCCTTCAGCTCCTGCTCGTCCTTGCCCAGGCGCTTGATCTGCTCGGCATAATGCTCGTCGATCACCTCTTCCACGGCCACGGTGCAGGCCATGGCGGCCTTTTCGCCCAGCAGCGCGGTGCCGGCGCCCAGGGCGAAGCCGGCCACATGCCACAGCGGCGACAGCAGGCTGGGCCGGGCGCGGCGCTGGCGGGCCAGGCGGTGGAAGGTCTCCAGATGGTGCACTTCCTGTTCGTGCATATGCTTCAGGGTGGGGGCGCAGGCGCGCTTGCCCAGCACCGCCATCTGGCCCTGATAGATCCGCACCGCGCCGGTCTCGCCGGCCTGGTCCACCCGGATCATGCGGCGGATCAGTTCCTGGCGCGAGGGGTCGCCGGGCATGAGGTCGTCGCCGGTCACCTTCACCTGGGGCTTGGTCTGGTCGGTCATGCCTTCTCTTCCCTGCTGATCTGCGCCGCCGAAACCAGGGCCACGATGCCCAGCCCCAGCGACAGCAGCAGATTGTAACCGGCAAAGGTGACCCCGAACAATTCCCACTGTGGCTCGTCGCAGCGCACGGTGGTGGGGCGGCTCATGGCCTGCATCAGCTCGGCCGGGCTGACGGCGCCCAGCCCGCCGCCGGCGGCGCCGCATTCGTCGGTGCCGGCCCACCACAGCTGCTCGACCCCCACATGGAAGCCGGCGATGCCCGCATTGGCCAGATAGGTCAGCCCCATCAGCGCCAACAGCACCAGCCGCCCGCGCGGCCAAAGGGACAGCGCGGCGGCGCCCAGGGCGGCGGTGATCCAGAACGGGATGCGCTGATAGAGGCACAGCACGCAGGGCAGGATGCCAAAGGCATATTGCGCGGTGTAGGCGCTGGCCAGAGAGGCCAGCGACACCAGCATCAGGGCGGCGGGTAGCAGCCGCCCGGTCAGGCGCGGCAGGGTCATCAGAACAGCTTGATGGCTGCGAACCCGCCCACCACGGCCACCACCGTGGCGGTGGTCACCAGGGTCAGGCGCTTTTCGATGAAGTCGCGGATGGGCGGCCCGAACTGCCACAGCAGGGCGGCCACCAGGAAGAAGCGCATGCCCCGCGAGCCGATGGAGGACAGGGTGAACACCCCGAAATCCAGGTGGGTCACGCCGGCGGTGATGGTGATCAGCTTGTAGGGGATGGGGGTCATGCCCTTGATCAGCACGATCCAGGCCCCGTACTCGTTGAAGGTGGACGAGAATCGGACGAAGGCATCCTGCAGGTGATAGAGGTCGATGATGGGCTGCCCCACCGCCTCGAACAGGAAATAGCCGATGCCATAGCCGGCCCAGCCGCCCACCACCGAGGACATGGTGCAGACCATGGCCAGCCACCAAGCCCGCTCGCGCGCCGCCAGGATCATGGGCACCAGCATCACATCCGGCGGAATGGGGAAGATGGAGGATTCCAGGAAAGCGATGAAGGCCAGCCACCAGATGGCCTGCCGCTTGCCCGCCAGGTCCATCATCCAGGCATAGGTACGGTCCAGCATATGTCCACCAAGGTCTCGAAAACCGGGGCCAGCCTTACCATCCTCCGGGGCGCTGGCGCAATCGAACATATCTCCAGTCTTCCATTGACCAAAGGCGGCGCTCGGCTATGATCGCCTCTCTTGCGGTGCCCCAGTGGCGGAATTGGTAGACGCAATCGACTCAAAATAGGTCGCTGCTAGCGCAACGGCGCGCACAATCCGCAGTTTTGCACGCTTTCTATCCCATTGACGCTATCGCACACTTATAGCACAATTCCCTTTGTGTGCTGTCCGTGGTGTTTTTTCACTGGCGACGACATGCGCCTTGTGTTAAATGCTTCCGCTGCTGCATACCGCAGTGCCCCGGTGGTGAAATGGTAGACACGCCTGACTCAAAATCAGGTGCTGAAAGGCGTGCTGGTTCGAGTCCGGCCCGGGGCACCAAACTTTAGAGTTGGGTGCAGCGCATGCCCAGACGCATTGACGACCCTTGGCGCAAGCTGCGCGATGGCAATGTCGTTCTCAAAATCCGCAAAGGCTCATCCTATTGGCAAGCGCATCTGAAGGTGCGCGGCGAATGGATCAGACTGTCCACCGGCAAGACGGACATCCGCGAGGCCGGGGAATGGGCCTGCGATCAATACGACGACATGATGTATCGGGTGCGGCACAAGCAGGTGCCACGCACGAAGCTCATCCGGGACGCCACGGCGCAGTACATCCAAGACCTAGAAAGCAGCAACCTCGCCAGCGCGGATGATTACCGCCGCACGATCAAAAAATGGATCGACCCCCACCTTGGCGGCAAGAAACTCGACGAAATCAGCCCGCAGGACATTATCGGCTGGAACACCTGGAAGCGCCTGCAACACGGCAAACCGTTCAGCAAATCGACGGTTACCAGCCATAACGCCTGCCTCAGCAACGTATTCAAGACAGCGGTGCGCTACGGCTGGATGAACGAATGGCAGGTTCCCAAGCTCGTCAATGACGGCGAGCCGGGCATGCGCCGTCCCCATTTCGACGAAGACGAAATCGCGCCTTTGCTGGTCAAGATGTGGGACCTGATCCCCGAAGGCCGGAAGCAGAAAACCCGCGAAATCCGCCAGTTGCTCTACTACTACGTCAGCATCTTGCTGCTGACCGGCGCACGCCCCGGCAAAGAACTGGACAATCTCCGCTGGCGGCAGGTTGACCTTGCCTGGGAGCGGGAAGGTCAGAAGTTCGTTAAGATCATCATCACCGCAGGCAAAACCATCAAATACAGCCGGGTTCGTCAACGGGCGATCACCGCACCGGCTGGGGTCGCGGCCCCGCCATTCAAGGCGTTGATGGCATGGCAAGGGCCTGGCAAGGAAGATGACGATTTCGTGTTCCGGCTGCCCGACGGAAGCCGGATCGGCAACATGCAGGCGTCGTTCCGGACGATCTTGGAGAAGATCGGCATGCTGTACGACAATGGCGACCCGCCAGCGCGGCGCACCCTGTACTCGTTCAGGCATTCCTACGCAACGACGCAGATCGTCCACGGCACGATGTCACTGATCGAACTAGCAACCCACATGGGCACCAGCGTTGCCATGCTGGAACAGCACTACGCCCATTTGGGGCCGTTGGCGATTGCCCCGAAGGTGGCGGCAAATGCGGTTCTGATCAGCCCTCACGTCGCGGCAGGAGCGTTTAATGACGGCCAGCCCCACGATACAAGCAAGAAGCGGCAGAAACCCGAAACCCGCAATGCATCTCCCGCAATCCCGAAAAGCTTGACCGACGCGCTGGCCGAGACGGAGGATTAACTCCTACCGCGCCTCAGCGCAGCCCTGCCGTGCTCGCACGCTGCTCGTCGTGGGATGCCCTGCTGTCAGGGGTGCTGGGGCAGGCAAAAGCAGCCCGTAGACGCCCCGCGCGCTCCGCCGCTATAGCAGCAGCACCGGGCGCAAAAGCCCAATCCTGGAGACGTGCCCGCGCAACAGCGAGGGCCGCATGGACCGCACAGCACGCATCGCCGCACTCAACGACCAACTTCGCCGCGACCACACGCGCGGCAAGGTGGTCATCACCAGGGGCATCCAGGCCCTCGGACATCAAGCCATCCTGGAAGTGCTTGCTGCCGTCGCAGCGTTTTCCGAATTCACCTCCGACAACGATCCCTATGGCGAGCATGATTGCGCGGTCATGACGGTTGGCGCTCACCGCGTCATCTGGAAGATCGACTACTACGACACCGACCTGAACTTCGCGTCGGACGATCCGGCCAATCCGGCGGTGACCATCCGTTTACTGACAATCATGCTGGCCGATGAATATTGAGAAAAAGGATAGATTTCAACGCACTAAAATCGAGCTTACTCGAAGTAAGCTCATTGCCTGATCGCGACTTTCGGGGCAAAGATCGGCCATCGACTTATCTCACAAGGGGGCTTCGATGGACGGCGGTGCGGTTGCGATCGGGTTCGAGGAGGCATTGCACGAGGTGGAAGCGGTCGTCACCGCCTTCAACACTGCGGTGGGAGATGAGGTCAAATCCCAGGATGCCAAGAACGCCGCTCTCTATGCCGCCCTTGACCGCGCATTCCAGTTTCACCGCACATGGCATGGCACTCCTGATTTCGGGAAGCTGCTGGAACAGCGGAAGGTCAACGCCAAGCCGCGCGGCAAGAACGCCAGCCCGTACATTCCCACCATCAAGGCGTTCTTCGATGCCAGCCTCGACACCTTCGATCCCGCCGACGATGCGGGGCGGGCGGACAAGGCACGGCGGCAGAAGACGGTCAGCACCTACAGCAAGGTGCTGGAGTTCGCCGCTTCATCCGATGAAGGGGCCGAGGACGTCGCCGCCTTCATCGCAGGCAAGGGAGGCATCGAGGCCGCCCGGATCGAATGGAGGGAGCTACAGAACGAGACTGACGAGGCCAAGGAAAGTGCCCGCAAGCTGGAGCTTTCCAAGCAGCAGCGGTACGACGCCGGCCTGGAAAAGCTGAAGAAGGGCATGGCAGCCGAGCTTCCCACGGACGAAACCCGCAAGGGCGGCACCGCCCTTGCCGCCCTGTATTTCGACGACAAGGGCGTTGCCCATCTCCTCGGGTTCCCGACCCAGAGCAAGGCCAGCGCGTCGCTGCTGAAGCAGTTCATCCTCGATGCCGCGCCGGAAGGCACGAAGGCCAATCCGGAAGCCCGCCCAGTGACCGATTTGGACCGGCTGCTGACGCTCCTCGCCGTGGGCAAGGTCGCCCATCCCAACGACGCGAACGTGAAGATCGTCAACGGGTCGGACCATTGCGAGATCTGGTCATCACACGGGAGCAACCAGACCTGCATGGTTCACGCGGTGCTGCCGCACCAGGACTACCTGCCCGAAGGTTCCTATTGGTTTGGCGCGCAGGCCATCAAGGCCATGCAGCAACTCGCCAAGTTGGGGGCGCACGGTGCCCGGTTCACCATCGACGGCCCGGCACAGATGGACGGAAAGATCGCGGTCGTGAAGGTGACCGTCGCCGGGCATGAGAATGCGGTAAAGGGCTTCGACGAGAAGGCGGGGATGGTTTCCTGGAACTGGCTCGATGCCATTCCCTACAGTGACGCGCGCTGCCGCACCGAGAATTCGGACAACACCACGACCATCGCCTTCCGGTCGGCCACCGAAAAGCTGGCGGTGGCGAAGCCTGTTGAGGAATGGAATGTGGAGGTGCCCGTGGCGGGTGATTTCGCCGCATGGCTTGAACGCACCCTGGGGATCAGCAAGAAGGATGCGAACGCCCGCCTCGTGAAGGCCATTTACGGCGGATCGAACGGCAAGCTGACCACGTTCCGCATAACCTCGAAAGCCTTGGTTCTGATGGCGGGGCATGAGGATGTCGAGACATTCCCCTTCGATCCCGCCATCGACTTCGACGGGGCGCCGATGGAATTCACTGCGGGCCGGGGAGAGATGCTGGCCGCCAAGAAGGTCGTCACCGGGCTGGTCGGCGACGCAACGTCCACCATCGCCCTGATCGACAAATTCATGCGCATTCGTTGCGAGACGGATGGCCGCGTCGCCGAGGTGTTCATCCCGTCCTTCACCTCGGATGGACATCGCTACGCCGGCCACACCGAGTTCGTGACGTAGGGCTGGACATCACAGAGCGAAGGTCAGCATCCGGTCGTAAAGCGGTGTCTTGCGATAGAGCTTGGGCTGCCGCCAGTCGTCATTGGCGGCGGCATTCTTGCGCTCCAGCAGGCCGAACCAGCGCAAGTAGCGCAGCACCCGAGACTCGAACGCCCAGACCGGCCTGTCGGGCAGTTCCGATTTCAGCGCCTCCTCGCTGGGCAGGGTGACGCTGCGCATCAGGGCATCGGCGGGGCGCCAATCGTCGGCGAACTGCCCGATCAGATAGAGGATCAAGGACATCTGCCAGCCGAAGAACTCTTCGAGGCCGTTGCGGTCCAGATAGGCGGGGTTGAACCGGGTGAAGGTGGTGCGGAACAAATGCGCCTGGAGCGTCCCGGCGGCATCATCGGCAAGCATCGCCTTGCCCTTCCTGGTCAGTTTGAGCATGCCCTTCTCGATACGCGCCAAGCCGCCCAGCTTGAGGACGATGTGCAGGTAATGCAGCGGGATGAAATCCTCCTCGTTGACGACCTTGTTCATTTCCCGGATGCGCGCCGGGTCGTAATCGACCCACCGGAAACGGTCCACCAGGGATTCGACCAGTTTGCGGTTGAGATTGCCCTTGGCCGTCAGCTTCGCTCCGGCCCCCTCCAGTTCCGCCATCAGCATACGGGCGTTCGGCACCACGCTGCTCGCCATGAGCTCGGCAAGCGGCACCGTCTGGTCCAGGCGCACGGGGCCGGCACCATCCCATTCATCGTGGATCAGCGCGTGGGCTTGCTGCTCGGTCAAGGTGACGATGCCAGTTGACATGCTTCCCCCTTTGGTCGGCGACGACAGTACCGGGCCAGCATTCCCCCATCAATCCGATGATATGGATGCTGCCCCCGACGGGGCGACGTGCCCATGACAGACAGACTTGAACCATGTACGTTTATGGCCTGGATTTCAGCGGGCAAATCATCGAGGTCGTTCATGGTGCTGCCATCGAGCCGCGATGGGCTGCGCAAGGTACTTATTATTGCGCTTTATCCCGTTGTCTGGGTTCTTGCCCACAAGGCGGCCGTGGCGATGAATGTCGGCCCCGGTGTCAGCGCGTGGTATCCACCCGCTGGTCTGACCTTCGCCTTTCTGCTGCGCTTTCCCCGGTTCTGGCCGTTGGCCTATGTGGGCATCGGCACCGTTGTCCTGCTTAATCCTTATGCGGTTACGTCGGCGGGCGCGTGGCTGTCATGGCTGATCCCTCCGACCGGCTATGTGATCGGCGTGGCGCTGCTGCGGCGGTGGCTTGGAGAGCCGCTGGACCTCAGCCGACAGGCGCATATCCACCGCTTCATCGCCGCGTCCCTTGCCACGCCCGCCATTGTCGCTGCCATCAACGTCCTCAACTTCTGCGCCGATGGGGCGATCCCGTGGTCGGAATATGGCCCGCTTGCGGCCCGCTTCTTCATCGGCGACGCGCTGGGCATCGTGACCCTGGCTCCTGTGCTGTTGCTGCTGGACCGTCCATGGCGATCCCACTTCCGGCAAAAGGACGGGCGCATCCTGTTCATTGGCCTGCTGGCGACCGCGATGATCCTCTATCTGGAGGTGGCGGAACTGCTGCTGGGGCATGACCAGGGGCGCTTCTCCTATTTCGTCATGCTGCCGGTGGCGTGGAACGCGGTCGCCTTCGGCGTCTTGGGCGCGGCCTTGTCCACTCTGCTCGCCAACGTGTCGATCACGGCGGCGAGCCTGTTGGAGCCGAACCAAGCGGTCGTGGCCGGGGCACCCTACTTCATGCTGTCCATCGGTTATCTCAGCCTGATCCTCGCCGGGGCGGTCGAGGATCGCGAAGGGGCCTTGCGCAAGCTGCGCAAGCAGGATCGTGCCTTGGACAAGGCGTACCGGCACTTCACCACGCATGAAACGGCATCCAAGCTGGCGCACGAGATCAGGCAGCCCTTGGCCTCGGCCTCCACCTATGCCCAGGCGCTGCACACCATGGCCGAGCAAGGAAGTATCGATCCAGCGGAACTTCCGGAAATCACCGGACGGCTGGAGCGCGAGGTGCAGCGGGTGCGCGAGATCATCGCCGCCAACCAGGCGCAGTTCGACCAGGCCGCCGGCAAGCGCGAAGTCCTGACCCTGGCGACGGTAATGGGCGACGTGGTGCCGCTGCTGCGGCAGATTTGCGATGACAGTGGGGTATCGGCCCAGTTCGAGGTGGACGGCTGCACGGCCAAGGTCTTGGGCAACCGTGCCACCCTTCAGCAATTGGCGGTCAATCTGGTCCGCAATGCCTGCGAGGCCATGGCCGCTGCGCCCCAACGGGCATTGCTGGTTGCGCTGACGGAAGGGAACGGCAAGGCCGTGCTGGGCGTGCGGGACAGCGGCCCCGGCTTTGCGGAAGACACCTTGCGCAACGGCCATGCCCTGTTCGCCTCGGCCAAGCCGGGCGGCAGCGGCTTCGGCCTGCCCATTGCCCGCGCCATCCTGACCGCCCATGGCGGCGATTTGGAGATCACCAATAACGCCGATGGCGGCGCCTGCGTCACCTGCTGGTTGCCGGTTGCGTCATGACCGAAACGCCCTTTGTCGTGGCTGTCGTCGATGACGATGCCAGTTTTCGCGAGGCTATCGTGTGGCTGCTGCGGACCAACGGTTACGACGCCCGCCCCTATGGTGATGCCGACAGCTTAATCGCCCAGCACGACATCCGCGCCATCGGCTGCGCCCTGGTCGATCTGCGCTTGGGCGAGGATTGCGGCATCGAGGTCTTCCGGCGCTCACGTGCGCACGGCCACGACATGCCGGTAATCATGATTTCCGGCCACGGCGACATTCCCACCGCCGTCAAGGCAGTGCAGCAAGGGGCGATGGGCTTCATCGAGAAACCCATCGATAATGCCAAGCTGCTGGCCGATGTCGCCAGCGCCTGTGCCTATCACCACGATTTTTGTGCCCGCTATGGCCGGGCGGCTGATGCCATGCGGCTTTACGGCCTGCTGACCGCGCGCGAGAGAGAGGTGTTCTGGCTACTGGTCAATGGCAAGGCCACCAAGGAAGTCGCCGCCGACCTCGGCGTTAGCCTCAAGACGGCGGAAGTCCACCGGGCGCGGGTGTTCGACAAGATGCGAGTGAATGGGCTGGCCGAACTGGTGGGAGCGTCGCGGCATCTTGGGCAGGCATTCTGATCGGGCGTAGGTAGGATTTCGATTTACGGTTCGGTAACGATCGAACAGGGCTATTAGCGGTCGCCGAGCGAACAACCCAAATATGGAAATATCGACGTAGCAGCCAGGCGATGCTATGGTGGTCGCGTTCTTCGGGGAGCCGGGGAGTTCAACTCTCGCAGGCTGGCTAACGTTCGGTGCCCTCCTTTTAATCCTTGGCCTGCTTCGCTACGCGAGCACGCTGTTGATGATGGAGGCAACCATGAACACAGAAACCAAGCAGTCGCGACGAAACTCGCATAAGCAAAGGTCTTCACAAGCCATCCTGAACCCGGTGAATAGCGTTGTAATGTACCTGTCTGTCTCACTTGAGACTATCTGGGCATTCGGCGTTAGCTGGTCTGCGGGTGCGACCAGCCCCGCTCCATCGACGCTCTGATAGCGTCCAACTTACCGCGCGGCACACCCGAGACCGGCCGCACGGTGAAATGAAAGCGATGAAGCTAGTTGCGGGCTGTTCGCGATACGGGGTGATTTCGGCTCCGCTCGTTAGCGTTCGATGCCGCGTCAATCGGACCATGGCAAGTCCGTCGTCTTAAAAAATGCCTGGCGGTTTTCGATGAGATCGATCGACAGTGCGGCCAGTGGGTCGACAACACTGCCGAGGAAGGCTTCCAACGCTGCCTGCCGCACAAATGTCACTCCGAACGATCCGGAAAGCTTTCCCGACTTCAATTCCCGCTCGAATGAGACATGGTCGACAGGGACCGGGCTTGGCAACTCCGCGCTCGAATCTATCAGGAAAAGATCGCCCGAGGTTACTACCAGCGGGAAAAATAGCCAAATGTAGCGCCACTCATCCGGTCCTGACGGCCGAGGCATCTCCTTCCGCCGGGCGGCGAGCGCCTTCGCCATCGGATAGAAGATGGCGTCGTAAAGGCCACCGTGATTAGCATGCCAGCTACTTCCTTTGCGGTCGATCCGGCAAAACTGTACCGCTTTCCACGCATTAACATGCGCCTGATAGAGACGATCGAATCCGAGATGATGGAAGGCCTTTAACTCGCGCGTCATGCTGCGGCCACCGCCCAGGTCCTTCTTCATCTGATACTTATAAGGGAAGATAAACTCTTCCGGACGCCTATGCCGATCCCCTTCGTTTTTTGGCCGCGCGATGAATACAAACGGATTTGCGCTGTTCTTGCACTCAACTAGTAGCTCGATAAATGCTGCAAGTTTGGCGTTCTCGTCGACCGCGACCCGCTTAATCGCCGTCACGTCGATCTCCCGGGACTTGCCTTCATCGGGATCCTCGAATGCGACATTAGTTCTCACATGCAGGCCGCGCCGTTCGAATTGTGTCGCTACCTCCTGCTCCATGAGATAGCCCGATTCATTGATCGCAGCCATGATGTCGTTGGCACTTGGCCCCCCAGTCATGCGTTGCTCCTCTTTTCCGGCTCATTGTCGGATTCCCTGGGAGTCCGACAATGAAGTTGTAGTTTCGTGTAATCAACCCTCCCCACGGCATTTCAGCCAGTCCCCAGCGGATCGAGCTGCTTTAGAAGATCGGTCAGGCAACGGAAAGAGATGCGCTCCTGTTCCAACCGAACACCGTCGCCTAGCCGATCAGCGCGTAAATCTTCAAAGAGAGTCCGCTCATCGATTGTGAGATTTTTCATCTGACCGGTGTGTTGTTGGCCTTCTCGGCCCCACAGTGAGCGATGAGCCATGAGAGTGTCCCGGTCCATCAGCAAGGACCGGGCATGGCTGAAGGTCGTACGCAGCCGATCAAGCATGGCAAAGCCATGGGTATCGATGTCACTCCAATAATGAATTTGACGGTTATGCAGCCAGGCGAATTCGTCCAGCATGCCGATCCCGTGTCCCAGGCCGAAGATTACGATGGCGTCGGAGACGGGTGGAAACGACAAGCCGTTCACTTCATTTTCGGTGATGAAGACCAACCGTCCTGGTGGCGCCGAGGCGGCCAATTCGGCTGCAGGGACTGTGAGGTCGGTCAGACCATTCAGGGACAAAGCCGGATCGAGGATACGGAAGCGCACCGTGGGCGGCTTGGACAACAGGCCGAAGCGCTGTTCGAATCCTTTGGCTCCCGTCGCAGAAGTATCAACGGCCTCGAGCGGCAGCACCTGGGTCAGCAGGTCGGACAGCACTCCTTTGTGCGTTTCGATGAACTTGGTATCGACGTCGGGAATATCGAGTTGGCGTAGGTAGAGACCTGGACGGGGATGGTGGCGAAACCATTCCAGCACGGCCAAGACCCTCGGCCAATCGTTGGCATGGTCAAGGGCGGTCAGCGGCCGCCGCGCCAGCCAGTTGCCCAGTTCGGGAAAGGCACCCAGGGTGGTATCGACCAGGCGGCCGAAGATCGCAGCGTCGTGCGATTTGCCGATCAGGCGCAGCGCCTCGGCTTCGCCTGGGATTTCTATGCCGTCGGGCACCCGGTTCCGTCCTAACTGGCGGTGGTTGACCTCGCGCCACGACATACTGAAGCCCCGTCGGCTGCTTTCTTCGAGCGCGGCGATCCAGTCTCGCACCGAGGCGAATTGCTCCCCCAGAGCCTTGGAGTCCGGGGCACGGAAGCGAAGCTTCAAGGGGAAAAGCGTCTCTGCCGTAAGGCGGGCGGACAGGATACGCCCCTGATCCCACAGGCGGCGGACCTGCTCCTCGATATCGGCGGCCGTCGTCCATCCAGTCGTCATGCGCCGCGCCGGGCCGCGCGGCCGGCCCGGTATTCCTCGATGGTGAGGTTGGTCAAACGGGACCGGTCACCCTTGGGGTTATCGACGAACCCGACCGCCGATATGAAGGGTTCGATCACCGGAATCTTCTGCAAGGGTGTGACGATGAGTAATTGGAGGCCCATACTGCGGAACAGTTGGAGGCCATAGCGGGTCGATTCGTCCGAGCCTCGTCCAAACGCTTCGTCGATCACCACGAAACGGAACGTGCGCGCCCGCCCACTGCCCCAGTCCAAGCCGAACTGATACGCCAGACTGGCAGCCAACACGGTGTAGGCCAGCTTCTCCTTCTGTCCGCCCGATTTCCCGGCAGAATCCGAATAGTGCTCATAAGGCTCATGTGTCTCGCGCCAGCGTTCCGAGGCGGCGAAGACGAACCAGTTGCGCACGTCGGTGACTCGGTGTCGCCATCTTTTGTCCGCTTCGGCGGTATCGGCCCGACCGCGAAACCGTTCGACGATAGCCTTGACCTGGAGGAACTTGGCTTCGGAATATCCGTCCTCGTCGGATCCCGTCAGGGCCGACTCCGTGCAGGCGCGCAAGTCCTGCTGGAAGGCGCGGATGTCGGCGTCCTGGGTGCGCTCGGCCTCCAGCAGAATGTAGCGGCCAGGATTGTAATTAATGGTGACCAGCGAGTGGTTGATCTGCTCGATCCGCTCCTCAATCTCGCCCACTTCGCGGTTCAACTGGGACTGGAAGTTGGCGATCTCGCGGATGGCGTTCTCGTTGAGTTGCTTCTTGAAATCGGCCTCGAACCGGGGCAGTCCGTCTCGGACCAGATTGTCCAGCATCCGGAGATAGTCCGGCGCATACTCCAGGGTGGAGTCTACTTCGAGGGTTTCCTGGGGGTATTCCTTGCGGTAGCCGGTCATGGCCGAAATGATGCGGTCTCGGGCGGCGGTCACGCGCAGATCGAGCACATCGATCTTCTTCTTCTGCATCCAGTCCCGCATGTCCTGGGCTGCATTATCGCAGGATTCCACAATCAGCTTGCGATCGCCCAGCGCCTCCGCCCGCATCGCCTCCAGTTGCGGGAAACAGCGTTCGCGAATGTCGGCAGCAATGCTGTCACGCTCCGCGATGGTCGCCGCCAAGGCATCGCGGGCCATACCGATCCGCAATTCGGTCTTGGCCCGCTCATCTCTTGCCGGGGTTAGTTCGTCCTCCACCTCCGCCAGGGCGTCATTGATCCCAGTTAACTGCTGTTCAAGTGTCCGCAGCACGTCGGAGGATGCTTCGATTTCCTGCTTTTCAAGCTCCAGCCGTTGGATAAGGGCTGCCGGGCTGCGCCAATCGATGTCGCGGAACTCGGCCCAGGCCTCCAGTTTGCTCAGACGCTGCAACTGTTCGCCCGGCTTCCGCGCGTTCTGCTCGCAGGCAGCGTAGTTGGTCGCCGCCTTCTGCATCTGCTGCTCGTATCCAAGGAGCTGAGACTCCAGAGCGGCGATCTTCTCGGTATTGGACCAGCCCAGCACATAGGTGGTGCGATCGTCGATGGCGCGTCGATCATCTTTTTCGTGGCGGTCATAGCTGCCCTTGATCTGGCCCTGGCGGGTGACGGCCTGGCGTTCCAGGCGAAACTGATCGAGGGTGTCGCAGCAGGCATAATCGAAACGGCGCCTGATTTCCCCTTCCAGCCAAGCGTAAAAGGAGGAATCCTCCTTGATTTCCAACTTGCGCGCCAGTGAAGTTGGGCCAAGGGATGAGGTGACCGAGAAGCTGCGCTCGCGGACCCGGTAGTAGACTAACCGCCCGTCAAGATGGGTGCGGTTCACCCAGTCGGCGACCTGGACGTAATGTGTGTCGGGAACCAGTAGTGACAGGGCGAAGCTGCGCAGCAAGCGTTCGGCGGCGCCTTCCCAAACGCGATCTTCGGGCCGCACCCGCAGGTGTTCACCGGCAAAGGGCAGATCCTCGGCAGCGATGCCAGTGGCAATGCAAAGCGCGCTGCGCAACTCGAGCATTTGCTTGGGGATGTTGGACGGGCGCTTGCGAAGCGACGTCAATTCGTCATTGGTGTCGTCATGCTCTTTCTTCAGCTTGAGGAACGCGACCCTGGCTTCGACCAGAGCATTCTGGGCCTCCTCTGCACTGTTTTCAGCGTCCTCACGCTCTCGCGTCAGCCTGTCTTTATTGGCAAGAAAGGATTCCTGATCGATGACAGCCGGAAATCCCAGCTCCTGGACCGCCTTATCGTAATTCTCGGCCCGGCGGCGGCGGGAGTCTCGTTCCTTTTCCTGTGAAGCGATGTCGTCTCGCAGCTTTTGCAGTCGATCACCACCATGATCGCGCAGGGCCTGCTCGATCTCGCCCTTGCGCCGATGATGCTCGGTTTGCAGGGACGAGAGCTCGATTACCTTCGCATCCTGTCGCCGGAAAGACTGATCGAGGCTGACCAACCGGCCCTCCAGGAGCACTGCCTTGAAACCGGCGAACCACGGACGGAGTGCGAAGTCACGGCATTCGCGCAAGCCCGCCACCTCGGCAACATGGGCGGCGTGGCGCTCGCAATCTGCAACCAGCGGCGTGAGCAGGGAAATCTGCCGCTTGGCCCTGACCACGGCGTCATGAGCGCGGGTGAGGTCGTCGAAATGCAGCACCAGTGCGGTGATTCGCTTATCGACTTCGAACGCTTCCAACATATGGCTGCGCACGAAATCCGTGAGATTGCCCACCGATTTCATGGATACGGTTTGATGAAATAGCTCCAGCGCCTGGTCGCTGCCGATTCCGAAGCGGCGGCTGAATTCAGCGCAATAGGAGGGGTAGCTATCCGATAGGACGATGTCGGATTGTGCTTTCAGCTTCTTCTTCAGAACGCCGATCTCGCCGTTGATGCCGCCGAAATCACCCGCGATGGACAGTCTGCGGTCAGCGACGACAAAGAAGCGGTCGGGCTGGTTCACATGGTCCTTGATCCAAAAAACCTGGGCCAAGGTCACGTCCTGGCCCAGTTCATCGCTGCGAAAGTGGCCCAGGATGACCGAGTAGCTGTTGTGATCGCGCAAGGCCACCGGCTTGGCCGAAGCGCCGCTCTCCCCCTTTTCTGATTTGTAATAGCCCAGAACGTAGGAGCGCAGGTCGCGCTCGCGCTGATCGGCGCCCGCTGCCTTATTGTAGTTGATGCGGTGGCTGGGGATCAGCAACGTGGTCACGGCGTCCACCAAGGTCGACTTGCCGGAGCCGATATCGCCGGTGAGCAAGGTGTTCTCGCCCCCCAGTTCTAGGGGCCACACCTTTGCGTCGAAGGTTCCCCAATTGTAGACCTCCAACCGCGCTAGCCGGAATCCCGTGCGAGGCGGTGGCGTGTCGTCGTCCGGCTGGATCACTGTGGCCAGTTCGTTCATTCCACCTCTCCCCCGGCAAGGCGAACCCGATACTCGTTAAGTCGGCGGTCGAATTCGCCCAGCCATTGCGCATCGACAAAGGCCTTGAGAATCCGCCGAACTTCGAACCGGCCCGACTGGCCGGACAACCGGCGCAGGAAGCCCAGTTCAACGACCTTGTCGATATGGCTGTCGATCTTGTCGGTAATTTTGGCCTGGTTGCTGCTGTCCGGCAGGAACAACTGCATCATTTCCACCAACTGATCCCGATCCAGGATCAGGCGGGTGTCGCCGCCCTTGGTGTCCAGTTCCAGCAGTTTCTCGCGCAGCAGCACCAACAGAAGGCTGACGGGAAAACCCAGGCGATGGCGGGCTACCAGACGAGGAAGAGCCTTTTCTTCATCTTCCTCATCGGCTTGTCGCTGACGTAGGAAGGCATAGCCCTCTGCCTCGTCCAGCACTAGATCCAGGCCCAACACGCCCACATGGTCACGAACAAAAGCCTGCTGGCCCAGCATGGTCTGCCACAGAGGACGATCCTCTTCCTCGTAGATCACGCCCTTCATTAGGCTGATGACGACACGGGATAAATCGCGGGAGGCTTCGGTCATGGAGCTGCCTCCCGGCAATACACCACCATGGGCAGCGTTGCCCGCCGCGTGGTCCCGTCTTCGCCATCCCAGAACACGGATTCCTTCAAACGGTCATCGATCACGGCTGCGGCATCCTCTGCGGCCAGGCCGAGATAGGTCATGAGTTCCGCCAATCCCTGCTCAAGCGGTTGCGTCATAGCCACTTCGCCAAGGGACACCTGTGTCCTGGATTGAAGCGCCCGGCGGATCGCGGCGGCTAGGCGCTCCCGATCAACAATGGTTTGGTCGTACAGGGATTCGGTGGCCACATCCTCCTTGCCTTCCTGAAGCTCGCCCGAGGTGATCCGCGCCTTCAGTGGAGGTGTGAACAAGGGGCGCTCGAAGGGCAGATCGATCTCGGGCACGGGCTCTTCCAGGGAAATTAGTCCATCGGCGGGGAGGCAGTCGCGAACTGCCAGGGCGCTCTGGCGTATCTGGCGGATCAAATCGAGAATACGGCGGTTCTCAGCCCAGGCGCGGTCGTCGAGATAGCGACGTAACTGCTCGGATAGGCGACGTACTGTTGCCTGGGCACCCTCGCCGGCTGCCAGCCAGTCATGATGAACGCGCCGCAGCCGTCTATCAGGTTCCAGGTCCTTCACCGGCTCCAGTTTCAGCACCGCATCCAGCAATCGGCCCAACTCCTCCTGGCGGTCGGACGACATTAAGAAATCCCAGAAGGCACGGAAGCTCCGCCCTTGGTCGGAATCGACGATAAGGTCGCGGCGGCCGAACACCTCCTCCAGCAGCACACCCTTGGCCCCATCCCAGGTGGCAACCCGCTCGCGCACAGATCGATCGAGGTCGCGGAAATTCTGCTCGACCTCGCGGAAGTCCGCCAGCAACCCTCGGGCGGTGCCGGCCATCTGAAGAAAGCGATCCTTGACTTGCACATCATCCATCGGCGTCACGCCGTCGCGACGAATGCGGGCGATATCCGCTTCAAGCTGTGCCTTGCGCTTCTCCAATTCGGCGATGCGCAGGGCGGGGTCAGTCTGAGTGCCTTCGATCAATTGCCGCAACAGCTCGAACACAGTCATCAGCCGCGATTCCGTTCCGACGAACGGTCGCTGCTGCAAACCTGAGAGCCATTCGATGGCTTTTTCTGTCGCCGGGGTTAGGTCGAAATGAGGTTGGTCGCCGTCCGTCGGATAGTACTTCCGCAGCCAGCCATTGCGATCAGACGCCCACTCGTCGAGGTAGTCGGCGGCAGCTCGGGGATACTCCTCGCGGCCGACCTCAAAGAGAAAATCGTCGAGCTTTGCCGCCAGATCGGGCTGAGCCATGGAACGCTGGTTTGGGGTGATGAAGGCGCGATGCAGAAAACTCGCCACCAGGACCGCATTGCCGGCCGCTAACAGACGCCAGCCGGGATGCGATTTGCGCAGGGTGGTCAGCGTGGCGTAGTCCATCCGCGTCGCCTTATTCATCGACACATTTCACGTCGGCAGAATAGAATGCAGCCACCTGTTGAGCAACCATCAATGGTTGGTGGGGGATTGGGAACCTCTCTGTCATTCGATGGAGCACAACCCGTCCATTGGGGAACTCCCCCAATACCCGACCTATCCCGAGCATCATAGCGTGCCCGCCCGAAGTAATTGCCACCAGGGCGGCAAGCCACCATGCACACCATCTGGATTTTGTCGCTGGAACCCATCGAGACGCGCTACACAGCGCAGTGGTTCGCGGGCGTTCCCCGGCAGATCGCGGCCCATGCCGAGGCCCAGGGGATCGCGGCGCGGGTCCACATGGACCCGGCGGGCTTCGGCCAGGAAGCCATCGACAGCGGTGTGCTCAACATAGTCAACGTGCCCGGTGATGGTGGCAAACAGCGGGCCAGCGCCGGGGCATTCCTCAACTTCGCCACCACCAATCTGTGGAAGAACCAGCAGGTCAACCGCTTCATCGGCATGGTCGAGGCGGGCTTGGTCCGCGACGGCGACAAGGTGCTGGTCACGGACGCGTGGCACCCCGGCATCCTTCAACTCGCCTATATGCGGAACTTACTTGATGTAAGTTGGGACATTTCGGCTATTTGGCATGCGGGTTCCTATGACCCGTGGGATTTTCTGGGGCGCGCCATCACTGACAAGCGGTGGTCCTATGCGACCGAGCGAGCCCTGTTTTGGGCCATCGACCGCAACTACTTCACCACCTCGTTCCACTGGGGCCTGTTCTCCCGCATTCTCAAGATCGACGACGACGAGATGGGTGGTCAAGCCGCCTATAGCGGCTATCCCAACGAGTACCTGTGGGACGACCTGCCGCCGCACCGTCTGCCGGCCGAGCAGCGCCCCAACCTGATCCTGTTCCCCCACCGGCTGGCCCCGGAAAAGCAGCTCGACATCTTCAAGGACCTGACCGCCATCCTGCCGCAATACGACTGGGTCGTGTGCCAGGAACAGGCCCTGAGCAAGCCGCAATACCACGCGCTTCTGGGGCAGGCGAAAATGTCGTTCAGCGCCGCGCTGCAAGAGACGTTGGGCATCGCCCAGGCCGAGGCCACCATCGCCGGGGCCATGCCGCTGTCGCCCCGGCGGCTGGCCTATAACGAGCAATACAGCGCGCCGTTCCTGTATCCCAGCGACTGGACGGCCAATTGGGAAGCCTATCGGGCCAATAAGGACTTCCTGGTCTCCTATATCCGCACGCTGATGGACGATTACGCCACGCCCCGGATGCAGGCGGAAATCGCTCGGCAGGAGCAGGCGCTGAAGGCCCGCTACCTGACCGCCACGCCCCTGTACCAGCATCTCGTGGGGGCGTGATGGCGCGGCGCATGATCTATGTGACCTTCCGCAAGCGCGGCCTGCACCGCTATGCCGGTGCCCCTGCCGAGGTCGATTACCTGGCCCACACCCACCGGCACACCTTCTGGTTCAAGGTGTCCATCGAGGTGCGCCACAACGACCGCGACATCGAATTCCACCTCTTTCAGGAATGGCTGGAGCTGCTTTACGACGCCCGCACGCTGACCTTGGAGGGGCGAAGCTGCGAGATGATGGCCGAGGAGCTGTACGGGCAGATTGCTGAACGCTATCCGGGCCGCGCGGTGGAAATCGACATCAGCGAAGACGGCGAGAACGGAGCGGTGCTGACATGGCCGTAGAGATTGATCCCAGCCTGGATTACCGGCATTGGCGCAAGGACCATGCATCGGTCTTTCCCGCCGTCCACAGCAGCTTTATCACCTATTCCGGCCGGCCCGATGTGGTAGACGGGCTGAAGGAAATGGGCTTTCCGTCCTTTGGCTCCTTCAATTTCCTCGGTGATGACGGGTTGTTCCGCTATGACGCCGCTCTTTACAGCGGTGGCGGTGCGGAACTGGACATCGAGAAGTCCAGGGCCAGCAGTCCCGCCATCTGGGATCGCCGCCCCGATACCGTTCTGATCAGCGACAGCGGCGGCTTCCAGGTCGCCACCGGCCTCTTGAAGCCGAACCGCTATATCGAGATGCGCGAACGCATCCTGGCCTGGCAGGAAGCCATCAGCGACATCGCCATCGCCATGGACGTCCCGACGGCTGGCGTCAACATCCGCAAGGCCATCTGCATCGACAGCTTCGATGAGTGCCTGAAGCTCAGCAAGGAGAACTTCGACTGGCAGGTGCGCAACCGCAATCCCAAGTCCGCCCGCATGCTCAACGTGATACAGGGGATACGGGCCGACGGGCACGAGGGCGCGCTGCGCTGGTACGAGGAGGTTAAGGGCTTCTGCGACCGCAGCAAGTGGGGTGAGAATGCCTTCGACGGATGGTCCTTCGGCGGCTTTTCCGCGCAGAACACGGCCACCGCCGTTAGGGTCATCGCGCGGATGCTCCAGGACGGCTTACTGGGCAAGGAGGGCAATCATCGCTGGCTGCACATCCTCGGAACAACGGCGGTCAAGCGCGTCGCCTCGTTCACCCTGATCCAGCGCGCCTTGCGCCAGGTGCTGGAGGACGACCAGTTCACGGTCAGTTGCGATTCGTCGAATCCCAGCTTCAACAACACCATCGGCGTCTACTTCGGCGAGGGGCCGAAAGGCATGACGGTTCGGGACTTGCCGCACGCGCGGCGGTTCCAATCCACCTGCGGCCGTCCCTGCGATGAGTATTACGCCGAGGACGATCCCCGGTGCGTCAAGTGCGGCTTTGATCGCTTCCTGGATTACATGCGGACAGTGGGCACGTCGAGCCTCGCGGAGCATTTGTCGTTCGAGGTCTACGTCAACCTGATCACCCTGAGCGAGCCGAAGATCGAGAAGGCCATAAAGGAGGCCGAAAGGAAGGGTGAGGAACTGGACCCCGGCCTTTATCACATTTTCAGCACGCTGACCCCAGAGGGGTACACGGTCTTCAACTTCATCAGCCAGGAAATGTTCCTGCGGGATGTTTACGAGAAGTCCGCCGAGATCGTCTCGGCCAAAGCGGGGATGGTGGACAAGCTGGTTGCCGCCTTCCGGAGCGAAACGCCGGATACCGATCTGGCGAAACTGAAGCTCGCCTGACCATGATCATCCGCAAGCTCTTCAAGTTCGAAAACGCCCATGTGGTGCGCAACTGCTCGACACGCCGTTGCGCCCTCAGCCTGCACGGCCACAGCTACAAGGTGGAATTGTTGCTCACCGCCGCACGGCTGGACAATGCGGGGATGGTACTGGATTTCGGCCTGCTGAAGGGGGCGATTAAGGAACTGATCGATTCCTGGGATCATGCCGCCTGCTTCTGGGATCGCGATGATCCCGATTACATCGACGCCATCAAACGCCATAGCGAACGGTGGGTGTCCATGCCCGTGAACCCCAGCGCCGAGCAGTTCAGTCGCGTGTTCTTCGTGCTGGTCGATGCCGTGCTGGCCGCGACCGAGTTGGGCAATGGCGAGCAGGGCGTTGCCCTGGAGAGCGTCATCGTCCACGAGACCGACACGGGCTATGCGCAATGCTGGCGCGATGACGCCTTCGACCCCGATATGGGCGGTGCCATTGCTCTTGATCGAATCGTGTTCAGCGACCGCATCCGTGAAGACTGGAGCGACCCCAAGGTCTGGGCAAAGCTCGTGGAGGCGTCCCGTGGCGGTGCTGTGCTGTTCCGTCATCCACTGCCCGCGCAGCAAATCCGATGAAAGCGCGGATCATTTCCTACATGGGCGAAGGCGAGGAGCTTCAGCGCAAGCGCCTGGCCTGGCACAACCAACAACTCGACTGGCTGCTTGAGCGTGGGCTTGAGGTCGTGGTGTTCGATCAGGGCTACCGGGAGAACTGGTATCGCGGCGATTCGACCATCACCTATGCCCGCTATAAGGGGCCGCTACTGCGTCCTGGCCCCGCCCGCAATCCGCTGCTGGAAGACTTCTACGCCAGCGATGAGACTTGGGCGGTCATGGCCGACAACGATGCCGTCCTCCTTGGCGAAGCTGACCACCGGACGATCTTCGATCTCCTGCCGCAGGTGGCCGACAACATCTACATCTTCAGCCCGGTGGATGGCGCCGTGCGGGGGTACCCGTGGCGACTGAAGCCTGATTTCTTCTCGGACTTCCTGGTATTCGAGAGGCATGTCGAGCTGAAGGGGAGTTTCTGGTTCTTCCGCAAGCCGCCCCAGCCCATCTGGTTCCAGGATTTCACAGTCGGTGAAGACGGTGACTTCGTCTTTCAGGCCGTCATGGCCGGCCTCGGTGTTTTCCAATGCCACAATATCGGCCTGCACGAATTCGCGTCGCAGACATCGACGCTGTTCGACATGGAAACGCGCAAGCGTGCCCATGCCGAGGTAAAAGCCCATTTCGCTGCCACCTATCCCGGCATGCGATACGCAAACGGTCGGCTCAACAAGCATGAATTCATCACGCGGTTCTGGCAGGGGCCGCGCGGCCACACCGTCGAGAAGGGCTACCGCCAGCCCCCAATGGGAAGGTAAGAGAAGCCTTCATATCGGGCGGCGCGTTCGCACCGCCGCTTGCCTTCCGCGATCACGGCCTCCCGGTTGATGCCGGGCAGATCTATGACGGCGTCCTGATAGACCAAATAGGCTTCGCAATTGGCACTGACCACCAGCGCCCGGCAGGCGCGTTCCGCCTCGGGGTCGTCGTCGTTGTAGGCCCGGATGGCGTTGACCATGCGCTTGTCGTAACGGTCGGCCTGCTGCGAGAACGCCATGTAGGAGCGGATGTCCGTCTCCGCGTCGATCTTCAGATCGTTGTCCCGCGTGTACAGGTGCTGCTTCAGGCGTTCGATCAGCGTCTGGTAGATGGGGATGAGCTCCAGCCGGTGTTCCTCGCAGAAGCCGTTGGTAGCTTGAGCCTCGCCAGCCGCAAGGAACATCAGGGCGGGCAGGCTGACCAGCATGGCGAGTCTCGCCCCATGCCGCCGCATTTTATCGGCCACGGACGATGCCGTAAGCCGTGCCCTTGGGGTCATTCATGCTGCACTCCCTGGATACGGACGGACTGATCCCGTGCGACGAAAAGCATTGGTCGAGCGCATTGGTCATGTCGTTCACTGTCCACCCCCGTTGAAGCCAGTCATCGGGGACCGCGCCCCGGCAGCCACCGTGCGACAGCGGTTTGTTGGTCAGATCAAAATACGCCACGCACGGGTCATATTTTGCGGCCTCTTCCGCTCGCTTGTCTGCCGGTTTGTCAGGGGAGGAGAGCCCGTAGACCAACCCGGCAGCAAGGAGCAGGAGAAGTATGTTTCGCATGGGGCTGCTGCGGGCTATCTGTACCTGTCGCAGCCGCTGTTGCACTGATAGAATGCTTCGACGCAACGGCGAAGGTCGGCATCGGCTCCAGGGTAATAACCGTTACGCCTTACCCTTTCCTCGCAGCTCTGCTGCTGCGCTTCACAGCGGCGAGTGCATTGGAGAAACATCTGAGCGTTTCCTTGCCCCACCTGCGCCGTCTGCACATGGTTGGGGGGAACCGTCGGCACAGTCGGCTCGTTCATGTCGGCCGCGAACACTTGGCTGGAGAAAGCCAGCGCGGCAAGAGCAGCAAGGGCCTTATGCATTATCGCCTCCTGGCTATCGCTGCTGCATCTGCTGCATGAGCTGACGCTGCTGGTCCATGTATTGCTGTTGCATGGCCTTCTGGCCTTCCAGGGCCTTCTCCATGGCTTTGGCGCCTTCCTCGGCGGCGCGGTTGGTCGCATAGACCGAGTAGGAAAAGTAACCACCGATCAGCAGCACCACGGCCACCACCGCGACAATCATCTTCTGGACACCGGACATTGCGTTTCTCCGCGCTCCGTAATTGCGAATGCAGCACGGTACGGGCCTATGTCCGGGAGAGGTATAGTGGAAAACTACGGATAGACGGGATTTCGGGCCAAGAAGTGCGCGGCCTTGTGCAGGTCGGACAAGCTGCCCGCGCTCATCTTATCGAACACACGTGAACGGTGGATTTCCGTTGTCCGGGTGCTGATGCCCAGGGCCTTGCCGATCTCCTTGGTCAGCAGGCCGTCGATCATCGACCAGAACACCTGCCGCTCTCGGTTGGTCAATTGACCATAGCCCTTCAAGGCGTTGATCGCCCGGCCATGCTGGCGGCATTGCTGCTGGTGCGCCGTGCAGGCCGCCGCCACGGTGGCGAGCAGCTTGTCGTTGTCCACGGGCTTTTCGATGAAGCCCGCCGCGCCAAGCTTTACTGCCTTTACAGCGGTGGGGATGTCGCCGTGCCCCGAGATCATCAGCGCGGGCGCATCAAGACCTTGCCGCCGCGCTTCCACGAACGTGTCGATCCCGCAGGCATCGTCCAAGCGCAGATCAAGCAGCACGCAGCCAATGGCAGCTGGATCGTGACCGGCGAGGAATGACGGTGCGTCGCCATAGCCGCGCACGTCATAGCCGTTGGCCTTGAGCAGCCAGCCAATCGCGTCCCGAAATCCGGCATCATCATCCACGACGGCGACGACGAAGGGTGGTTCCTGCTGCATCTCGACCTTCTGTGGCCCCTCGCATCCGGCTGGCCGGGCGCGAATATGCACTTCTGTGCGTTTCATTAGGTTTTCCTGGCCCAGAGGCGCGGCAGTCAACGCAAGGCGCTTTCCCTGAAAGGAGCGCATCAGGGCGCGTACGGAAGAACTCACGCGGCATCGCCTTGGAATTCATTGCTGATTGGTCGGCGTTGCCTTATTTACAAACGCACATTTTCTTATGTTTACGCTATCGCCTTGAAATAATGCGTGGATCAACGCCGTTGCGACTTCGGGCAATCGGCGTTTATAACGTTTTGTGTGTTGGCGTTGATTTCTCAAGGTTTCAGCCATGAAACAGGCCAAGGTTTTGAGCGAGAGCGAGCTGAAGCGCGTGCTGGCCGTCATCGCCAGCAGGAAGCACGCGGCCCGCAACCGCGCCGCCCTGATGCTCAGTTTCTATGCCGGCATGCGCGTGGGCGAGATCGCCGCCCTGACCGTCAAGGACGTGCTGACCGGCGACGGCCAGGTCAAGGACCAAGTCCTGCTGCGCGGGGCTATTACCAAGACCGGCGAGGCGCGGGCCGTGTTCGTGGGCGACAAGCTGCGCAAGGAACTGGAACGCTATGTGGCCGCGCTGAAGGTGGCCCCGCGCCCCGGCGACACCCCGTTCCTGCTGACGCAGAAGCAGACGGCGTTCTCGCCCAATACCCTATGCCAGTTGTTCACCAACCTCTATGCAGCGGCGGGTATCGACGGGGCCAGCAGCCACAGCGGACGGCGCTGGTTCATCACCCGGTTGGCCCACAGCGGCGTGTCGGCCAAGGTGATCATGACGCTGGCCGGGCATCGCCACCTCAGCACCACGCAACGCTATATCGAGGTCAACGATGCCATGATGCGGGCGGCGGTGGAAATCCTCTGAATGGGCGCGCCGATAAATACCGTGGTCATTAACACTGCGGATATCGAAGGCGCTCCCATGAACACCATCACCGACAACACCACGGCGGCGGCACGCCGTTTTCTCCACGTCTGGACCACCATGCTGGGCCTTACGGATCGGCCCGACCGTCCCCGCGTGGAGCAACTGGTCAAGGACGCATACAGTGCGGCAGGACTGCCGCATCCTCGGCACATCATTTGGTGCGCCTCGCCCCTGAGCATGGCCTGGGCGCGGTCGGTGTTCCCGCTGGTGGCCGACAGCCCAGTGGGGCCGAGCGTGGCCGATAAGCTTGTCCATGGACCTATGCAGCGCGCACGCGCCGCCGCCCGCGTGAGAACGGGCGAGTTGGCGACGCTGTGTGGGGAATTGGAGCGCGGCGTCTTGGCCACAACCAAGACTCGGGAACAAGCCCTGTGGGATGCATTGGAGCGCGACGATCTTCCGTTTCCCGACCAACCATTCGAGATCAGGGGCGAGGTAGCTGGAACGGTCACGCTGCACACGCCCTGCACGGTCGCCGAGGTTATGGCCGCTTCCCCGCGCTATCAGGGCATTGGTGATGCGGTGCTTGGTGCAGCGACGCCCGGAACCATCAGTTTGTCGTTCCTGCGCCGCCGCATTGGGATGGTGGCCGAGACCCAGGGTGTCGCCCCGCTGCTCGACCTTCTGACGGGGACACACATGCTGATCGCCCACGCGAATGCCTGCTACATCAGCGAACCGCCGGTGCTGATTGATAACCAGGGCTTGTACTATGTCGATGGCTGGGAACTTGCCTGCTGATGGCCGTCCTCTATCTCGATATCGATGGCCCATTGTTGCACTCGGCCATGCCCGGCGCGGTGTGGAACGCGGGATGGGAAATCAGCCCGCACGCGGAAACGTTCCTGCGCTGGGCCGTTGAGCGCCACACGCCTTACTGGCTGACCACCCGCGACCGCTCAGGATCACATGCCGGTATCATCAGGGCGTTCCGCGAATGTCGAAATTGGGATGAGACGCTAGAGCCGCTGTTACTCCAGGTAATGCCCCTGGCCTGGGAAGCGTCCAAGGCCGCCGCCATCAACATGCAGGCCGACTTCTATTGGATCGACGACGATCCTGGCCCGTTCGACCTCATGCTGTTGGAACAGCAGGGGCGGCGTGACCGCTGGATCGAGGCCAATACGGACGTATTTCCCGATGCCCTGCCAGCGGTCATGGCCGTCATCGACGTGCTGACCGAACCTCCCTGAGACGATCATGTCTTCGCATTATCGGCTGGTTGCTGGCTTATCTCGCAGAAGCCGTCGGGGGGGCAGCTTGAAGCCAACTGCAAATTCCAGTATAAGGGTGGGTGAATTCACGGTTCGGCGTTAGTGACCTTGGGTTTCACCATCGGAGATGTTGGGGCGTGGCTGTTCGCTCTCTGGCTCTGCATTGACTGGTTTTTCAACGTCAATGGGTTCATGGAGGCTTACATGAAGGCTGTGCTCAAAACTGGAATGGATGCTCTTGCGGTTCTGTGGGGCCTGGGTAGTGAGCAGCCACGCCATCAACAAGAAGCTGGAATGAGCCTAAACGTCCAAGCCGGGAGACCGCTGGGCGGTTCGATTCCGTCCCCCCACACCAATTTGAACCTCGGGCGCAGGGAGTTACTCCCCCAGGACGCTGCCTAGCTGAATACGGCAGCCAACGGCAGATGCGCTTTCGCATTCTGCGTCCGGTCGAGAACCTTCAGCAAGGTGCGCGTCTGCTTCACCGAAAGCGTGGTACGCTGCTGGTGCCGCAGCCGATAATCCATGTTCCCGAGAAAATCCAACTCCCAAGGGGTCAGTTGATTTGCTCTATGGGTGACCCGATGTTGAATTTTTCCCAATAAACTCCTGATCTCGGTCGTGTTCAATGTCAGTGTTTCCATGTTGGCCTTTCTAATCGTCTATGTGGTCAACGCTCAACTGGCGTTGAGCGGCATCAGCTCCGCGCTCCACTGACGTGTTGCGCGTTTGCTGCTGCGATCTGAATTAATGATTGAATGAGCCAACATAGCGAAGTGAGCGACAGCGCGAACGTAAGCGGCATATCCTGATCCGAACAGAGACAACTATCCCCCCCGCTGCCAAGCAATCCTCTAGCGAGGCCGCCCATCGGGCAGCTTCAGGGAGGAAACATCAAAATCGGTTTCGGCTTTGATGGCTTGGCAGCGGGAGGGAAGTGGTTGTGTGATCAGTTCTGATCGTCACGTCGTCTGTAATTCGTTCTAGCTGAAGCGGCGTCCGAGTTTCTTCATCTGTTGGAACGCTTCCCCTGGGACAGCACGGCACTCATATACGTTTGCCGGACTGTTTGACCCCAACGCGGTTATTCGGTTGACGAAAGCCGTCACCGCCCTGCCTACAGATGGCGGACGGTGACGCACCAGTCAGCCTGTCAGGCTGATACTGGTGTCCTTTTGCACGGTTTGTGGCTTGGGGTTGCGGTACTGTCGTTTCCCGCCCTCTGGATTTTACGTGCCGGTGCCCCGGTTATTGCCTGTGTGTGCCGTCTCCAGCACTATTGAATTTTAAGTGATCCGCTGTTGGATCACCAAATTCGAAATCGTCTAAGGATGGCGGTTCTTTGCCGCAGCAAGAGTGCCAGCAATGGCCGCCTCGATGACTTCCTGTAACGTTGCTGGCTTCCTGTCGAAGCCCAGCGTGATGGTTCTCGATCTTTTCAAGTTCCGCGCTCCATAGGGTTGCTGCGTGTGCAGTTATTTATGACAGACAGCATAAATAGCTGCATGAGCAACGCATTGGAGACGCACACATGATCCTCATCGAAGCCCGCGACACCCTCATGGACCTTGGCTTGACCGATTCCCAACTGGACTTCTCTGCTCGGTGGCTCGGCAAACAGCCGTCCTACATGTCCTGCGTGGTGGCGCGCGGTCAGGAACCCAGCGCGGAGGCCCTGTTGGCGCTGGCCGGGCGCGTCACCCGCGAGGCCGCATGGATGCGCCAGAGACTTCGCCATGCCGAGGCAATGACGCTGGACGACCTCAGCGGCAAGGTATGGAATGAGTTGCTGACGCGCTATGCGGGGCAGCCGGAGGCCGCGTGATCGAACTTACATGAAGTAAGTTCGCGGAGTGCCGCTGCGTAGCCCGGCAACGCCCGTACAGTGCTCGCCGCGACCGCCCCAACTACACGAGCATTAGGGAATGGCGCTGAACTGCCCTACAGCAATATCGCCGTTCTCGCCAGCGCATCGGCCCTGCCAAATCTCCAATCCTTCGCAGGCAACAACTGTTTCAAAATTCCTAGAAATTCGGCGATGTCGGCGAGCCATGGCCCAGACGGTGCGACAGACACGTAGGACACCAATCGGTTGGCGAGCCACTCATTCCAATTTGGTTGTGCGGTCGATGCTGCGAATAGCACCCTAACCAAGAGGTCGGATCGGTCCTTCCCCTCGTCCTGAAGGGACAGCGACCGACACTCCAGAAGGCAGCGATCCGCCACGGCGTTGGACAGGCAAAGCGCCTCCTGTTGGCTTGCGGTTAACGCCAGAAACATCAGCGGAGACAACGCATCGCCCACCGTGTCAGCTTCAAGCGACATGCGCGGGACTGCATCCACCGCCGTGTTGAGAATTTCCTCGTCCAATGCACAAAAGCCCGAGAAGGAATATAGCCATCCGGACGCGGTACGCGGGTCATTCCTGAGCGAGGCTCCGACCTTTTCGGCGGCCTCCTCTGGTGCCTTTCGATCCGGCGCGTAGCTTCTTGGCCGGTGATGCGCTTCCAAGGGGCCAGGTAAGTAAGGGTAAAGCCCCCGCCGTAACAAATCTTCGGTCGCTGCCTCCAGTTCATTTCTCCAAAGGAAGCCACGACCAGCTTTTTCTTCCTGATCCCGCAAGAGATGTAAGCGGCCGATCACTTCCGCCCTGATCTTTGGGCCGGTGAGGAATTCTGCGGTCCACATCGGATCGGTGCGGCACCCCAAAACTTCGGCGATCACATCCACAGGCTCTTGCTGACGAGATACCCAGGCGACCATCTGCTCAGGCTCAAACTCAAGATCGCTGAAAATCGATAGCAGATGTCCTGCATGGGTAAAGGCACAGAACCGGAGCCAGGATGGGGGCGCCGAAGCCAATCCCTCAGTGCGTCGGAGCCCACGCACCGACAGGCCGACAAGCGCTGGGTAAAGTGCGGACAGGTCGGTTCCGTCTGGCCGGCGGAAGGGCTCGGCAAGCAGCTTGGAAATGATTTCGTTAGCCAGCTCTCCAAAGCCACCGTGCCGCTCCCGACGGTGCAAGGCAATCTCCAGCAGCCCCAGCAACGAGAATGGATCATCAAGGGGCGGGAGTGCCTGAATAGCACTCCACAGCTGCTCATCTCCAATGGCGGACACCAAAGCTATTGGTCCCAGGTCGTACCTTATCGAGCCAGGGAGAGTTGCCGTCAGCCCAGTCACCAAGTCGGCTTTCACTAGAGCCCGTCGATGTTCGGCCAAGGGTCCACGAATCCACTCATCTGTCCCGTGTTCGACAGGTAGCGGCCCACATAGCTGAAGATAATAGTCGCGTGCATCCGGGACGAGATCGCGGGCCCGCATCTCCAACGCTTCGATCTTTCCTCTGATCCTGTCGTGCCATTGGGGGGCAGACCCATTAATCTCGGAATAGAGGCTTTCAATCTCAGACGCATTCGATGGCCGCTGTTCCAGTACCGGACGCCATCGCGCTTCCTTCGGTCCAGTCGCACCATATTGTGCCACGATGGCCGACAGCGCCCGTAAGCGAGTGTCTCTATCTGGCGATAGAAATTGGAGGTCCGGCGGCGCGATGGTGTCTTCGGAACCATCGTCGCTTTCCCGCGTCGCTAGGATTGTGTGTTGGTCCAGGTGGACACGGACTGACTTACCGGAAAAGTCCTCGACGATAGCATGTTCCCCGGCAGCCGCACGTTCAGCAGCGCGCAGGAATTCGCTCAGAGGCAGCCTACTCCATCCCACATACGGGGTGGCCCGTAGATCAAGTCCAGTCCCGGTGATGAATTCGACGTCGTCAGTCACACGTTCAAAAATCGTCGAAGACCTGCCCAGCAACAGTTCGAGCGCAACCCTAGCCCTCAGATTCATCGGTGATCTCCTTGACGCCGTTCTCGATGATCTGAGCCAGCAACCGCGCAGCAATATCAACTACACGCGGGTTGGCTGTCAGGAAGGGGCTTACCAGCCGATCTTCGACCCACCGAGCGAAGGCTTCACGACGTTGAGCCGATGCCTCTCGGGGCCGCAGCAGAAGCAACTGAAAAAGGCGCTGGGCCATGCCAAGGTCAAGATCGACCCAGTGCCCCACTGAAAGGCTATCTTGCCAATCCACCGGCCAAGGGGTGACGTGTTCGACCAACCAGTTAGAAATAGCCCGAGCATGGGCCTCGGAACAGGCTTCGTCTTTCCATACCTCCACAATGGTGAGGCATGCCACTTGTGCCAAGTGGTCCAGCCACGGGTGCTCGTCGGCAATGCGCAGCATCTTAAGTGAACGGATGCCGCACAGGGTTTCACGGATAGAACGAACTTCGACGCTCTCTTGCATCGAACCTGTCTCAGCATTCCATGGACAGGCAAGAAGGTCTGTTAGCAACTGGTCCTGAAGAAGCGGCAGGAACGCATACCCCCGCCGCCAGAGGTGACGGAAAGCCCTAATCCGGTTTTCCCGGGAAACTCCCGGCAGGTATAGCAAATCAACGGTGCTCAGAACTGCAACCGCGCGGCCCGAAACGTCGGTGGCGCTGGAGTTGCGTCCCAGGGCGCGGTCATCGATTACAACAGCCCCCACATCACTCAGATCATGGAAGAGATCGTAGAGTACCGTCATACGGTCCTCATTTTCGCCCTTATCCTCTCCTTCCAAATGGGCTTCGGGCAGGAAGGACATTGAGCCCTTACGGTAATGATCGGCAATGCGGCGACGGAGTGCTTCCAAGATTTCCGCCGCAGCGGTCCCATCTTCGTCGGCCTTTATGAGCTCACGGGCGCTTTGTTCGGTTGAGACGTCAATGGTCAAGGACATCCCGGAGAGAACAAGGGGTTCTAGGAGCCGCGCATGTCCCAGGTAGTTCAGGGCGAGGTTGTCGATGAATAAAGGCGTCATCGTTCGCAACTCGGACCCTGGGGACACGCCTCGGTCTTGCTGCTGTAAGAAGCTCCTTCCGGTGTCGAATGTCTCCTGGTCAATATGCCCCAGGTTCCGCAGTCCCTCAGCCAACTGGATCGTGGAAAGCACCAAGGAGGAAACCTCCCCCCAATCTGCCACTTCCTCCATCAGTGAGCCGGCCTTGTAAACCTGCGCCACGGAGACCAGGCGCCCCTTTTGTGCATTGGCCGCCGCAATAAGCCGAGCCATTTCCTCTCCGAACTCCGCTTCGTGGCGCGGATCCGTATTCACTGAGCCGGAAAGGACACTGATGTGGCCACGATCTACATATCGCACCAGCGTTCGGGCTTCGGCGACAAGCGAAGGCTGGTGGTAGGGTAGCGCCCGAATCTCGCGAGCCAGAAAATCCATTGCACGCGGGGAAATTCTGATGTGGCCGACCTCGGCCACCATGACATCAAGGAGTCCCAATTCTTCGAGGAGAAGCAGGGTGGAAACATCGAATGCCATCGACTTGGAGTCGCCGCTGACATCAACAGGAACCCGGCTCCCCGCGCGAATTGGAATGATGGTCCGCTTACGCGCGTCTCGCTCCCGCTCGTTTGCCCGAGGGATCGTGATAAAGATGCGGGCTAGCTGAGTGTGCAAGGCATATGCAGCAAGATGGGCGGGCAACTCCCCGGAATAGAACTGGCGGCTGATACGCTCGTTTTCCTGCGCATGGGCGGGCGCCCGCTCCACGATTTCGCGGAGTGACATAGTTTGGATCGGCCCTTCGCTATCCTTGGGAATAGCCAATGCACGGGCCAGCCACTTGTCGGCCTCCCTTTCCCGTCCGATCTGGCTCGCAAACGAATAGCAGCCAAGCAGCAAGCCCGCATTATTGGGAGATTTTTCGGCAACCGTCTTGAGCAACTCAATGGCACGGTCCGGCATGATGTAGCCAACCATATGCGCGAGCCGCATTAGAACCATCGGCTCAAGAGTGTCACGCTTATTGTATTGGCGATCCAATACGGCGGCGAAATGCTCCCAGTCGCCGCTACGCAAAGCGATATTGAGATCGTGATGCACATAGTCGGCTTCATCGGAGAAGGCCAAGAGCCGGTCATTGATCTCCCGCGCCTCCCTAAACAAGCCGAGATGAAAAAAGCTGTGGGCTTTCTTCTCCAGCAGGTGGCGCCCCACATCATCGTCGATGCGTAGCAAGTCATCGTTGGCATCAAGAACATCGATTGTTGTCCGATGCCCCCGGGTGGACGTCGTGCAATCAGTTAATAGGCCAAGGTTGCGGCCCGTTCGTTCAAGCTGGAACAATTCTTCTGCAAACGGGAGCAACTGGTTCCAACGCTTGTCTCGGCGAAGCACGTTGACGACATTTTTTAGGTCACCCAGCCGATGCCCTCCATCGTCGTCAGCACGGCTCAGCTCATACAGTCGGATAGCGTCACCAATGACGTCATGGCCACGGCGATCCGCGATGGCCAGTCGCGCCCTTGCCGCTTCTGGATCAGCGTTGACGGCTGCGTCATGGTTGAGAATTTCCTCCGCCTCGTCGAGCCTGCCTGCTTCGATAAGGGCTTCGACGCGCATCATTGCGAGATGCGAAGGGGGAGCGATATCCTTTAATTCTTCGGAGGCGGAGTCCAGATGATCCAACAGCCGCTGAGGCGAAGCGCGGAACCTGAGCAAGCTGAGCAGACCGACTTGCTCTTGTGGCGTTAGTCCGCCCTCCAGTTGACGGACCCGGAAATGCCGCTCCGCCGCATCGACGTTGAATGCAATTCCGTGAGTGATCGCCAGGTCTACGAAATTAAGAGAGTCTCCCCCTTCCTCCATTCGCCGTTGCAACTCAATGGCTGTTTCGGCTTTCGTCCTTGGGTCGCTCAGCCCCAGCCACAATAGCCAATAGTCACATGCCTGAACGCGATCCTGCGCGCCGACTTGCATCAGCAGAACTTTGGCTCGCTTGAAGCAGGCAATAGCCTCGGCGCGGTGCCTGTCCGCATCGGCTCCCTCGAGAACCTGGAGGCTCGGCGTGACGATTGTGAATTTCAGTGCATTGAGGCGAAAGGCTTCTGGCAACAGGTAGCCGGCGTGGATGGTTCCTTGGACATATGCTGCGTCTGGGTGCTCGCTGAAATGTTCGTCAGTGAGTTTGTCGAATATGCCGAGCGCATCATCCCACCGTCTGGCCTCATGCATCAGAATGGCAACATTCGTCCAGCCTCCGGGCGTGAACAACTCCACTCCCACGGCGCCCTGCCCATCAACCCATTGTAATGCGGCTTGGTCTCCTGCTGTCTTAATTATGAAATTCAGCATCGTCGCATGCACGTGTGATGACTGATGGCCGCGCAGCAACCTCTGGGCCTCATCCGTCTTTCCGGCATGGAACAGGAGCCACGCGCGGGAAATCATTCCGTGGGTAGCACCGGGATCAACTGCTACCGCGCGGTCCAGATAGGTTGCCGCAACATCTACGGTGTCGGCTTCAGAAGCGTGGAGGCGAGCTGCCCAGTGAAGCACCTCGCCGTAGAGCGAACGCGACGCCAGGCTGAGATCGCCGTTTTCCATCCGATCCAGCAGGGCGCGGATCTCAGCGCGGGTATCGATGAAGGGGATACCCCGGCGGCAAAGAATTGCGCGCAGTGCGCCTTGAACGGCGTGATCGATAATGGGATGACCCGCGCCGGTCGGTGCGAGCGCCCGATCTAGCTTCGCATCGAGTCCCGCAACCTGCTGCGAAATCCCTTGAATGCCATCCAAAAGAACTTCGCCCTCTCGGCTCAGGGCGGCAAGCCTTCCAGCCAGCAAGACCGCGACGACAATATCAATGGGACCTTCGGCGAGGTTCTCGGCCTCCAGGGTGACGCTCGAATAGGCTTGGCGAAGGATTGCTCGAACGCCGGGTGGTTCCGGCAGAGCCTGTAGCTGCGCCCGTGCTAACTCCATCATTCCTTTTTGGACTTCGGCGCCCCCCAGCCATTCGCGGATCGCGTGCACCTCAAACAGTTCGGGCTGAACAAACTGCTGTCCCACAGCGTGGAGCAGCCGCTGCCACCAAGCCAAATTATCGTGGACCGCTCCCAGCCTAGCCAGCGCATCGGCAAATTGGCCGTCCAGCGCCCGTTGACCTTCCGGGGTGGCGAAGGGGTTTCTTGCCGCCGCCCGCTCCGCACCGACGACCTTCAGGAGGGGCATCGCCGCGCCAACAGCCGTAGCCAAGGGGCGAAGCACTGTGACGAGAGGGGCTATGACACCATCGACCATTTGGGCTGCCGCTTGAAGGAGGGAATGGGATGTTCATCCATTGATTAAGGCAGTTCGAGCTCTACCCAGAAGTCTCTTCACTTGGGACTGGTGGATAAGCACACTTATGGCACCGCCGTGCTTATCGCCACGCGCTGCAAGGTGAACCCTCATTCTCGGCGGCCTACAGGCTGAGATGGTATTCCCAGAATTCCAGGTCGTGCGGTTCCATTGGCACGCCATCTTCTTGAAGTTTCTTGAATTCCTCACCTTCGTCGCTATCGAGGAATGCTTCTACAGCGTCCAGCGCCTTTCCCAACGGCTTGAGTTTGGGCCGATCCCAAAGGACCTTAAAATCTTCACGAGAGACCAGTCCATATTTGATCGCTTGCTCAAAATCATATTTGTCCTCATACCAGTTTATCTCACCGGCAAGGCCAAAATGGTCCAGGATGATGTGTTTGAATGATGTTGTCGTCGTATTCGACGGCCTGGCGCCCTTAACAGCCTTAATCAGGGCTTCAAACTCATCTTCAAGAACCTGCGAGCCCACCAAACGCTTTTTAAGGGCTTTTAGCTCCTCTTTGTCCTTGACCTTTTCGAGTTCGGCGTAGCGTTCTTGCGCGGCGGCAAGGGCATCCTCAAGATGTTCAATCTCCGCTTCCTTTTCCTTCAAGGTTTCGAGCGCCTCCTCGTATTTCTCGGCATCGACCTTGGTTGATTTCTGGAGGCCCTGCAGTAGCTTGCGGAGTGCGGCATTCCAGTTGGTGCGCTTATCTTCCCAGGTGTGCTCGGACCGCTTTTCGAGATTTGGAACCGCTTCGACGACGATGTTCTTAAAGTCAATCAAGCCCGACTTGTCCGTGATCTTCCATGCCTGCTTCAGGCCAAGGGTCTTGGTCACAATGTCGAAGTCAGTTGGCGGAACGACGATAGCCAAACTCTTTGCGTCCTGAGCCCAAGCCGCCCCCAGTTCCATAAGGCAGAAGGAGCTCTCCATGTAGGCGGGCGTCATGAGCAGGATGACCAGCTTAGGCCTCTGGATCTTCTGCTTGATATAGGTGTTGAAGTCCACACTCAGGGGGATGTGGTGGCCCTTTACACTTGAGCAAAAGATGGCCTTCTCGGGAACCCCGATCGCTTCCTTCAGGAAGCCGACAAGAAGCTTCGCCAGTGCCTGGTCGGCGACAGCATGACTGATAAAAATGTCGCTCATATCGCCCCATGCTCCACAGACACATCCTAGGGCAGTATTGAGCTTATCTGATGCTAGTGTCCATAGGCTCTGGATCAGTGCTCTGCCGTGCATGTCGCCACGCACGGCAACGGACTTGCCGGGCTTATTGGGCAAAGTCAGCGCGGCCTTCATCGCCGTGTCAGTTCGCCCGCCCTTACGGCTCCGATGACGGCCTGGATTGTTGGCGCGAGAAGCGGGCAACCCAAAGCGGCATGACCGACAAGGGCATGAACTTACATCAAGTAAGCTCGCACCATCCCTCAGCGCAGCCCAGCTACGCCCGCACAGCGCTCATCGAGGTCGCACTGGCTACCAGCGTACTGGCCACCGAACCGCTTTTCCCATTGGCGCAGGAAAACTGCATGAATGCGTTTGTCGATCTGACCAGATGGTTCTCGAACGGGCTGCCCGTCGAACGCTTGCTGGTCAACAAGGCGTGTGTCGTCAGCATCGTTGTCATCGGTACAGAGACGGAGGGATATCGGGTCGGCATCAGCACATCCAACGAGGAAAGCGCACGGTGGGCCGACTCGACATTCACCGCCAACAAGTCGATGGCGTTGGCGCTTGCGGATGAGCTCCAATCCCTGCTGACCTGATGCCTCCAGCATCAGCTAATTGGTCCTGGCGAACGATCGTGTAACCCGTTAAGCCGACCCTTCAGGGGAACGTCTAGTTCACCGTTAGGCAACACTTTTTGTATTTCTTGCCGCTGCCACAAGGGCAAGGATCATTGCGTCCGGCTCGTTGACCGACTTGCCGTTTCATGGCGCCCCATGACACCTGGGGGCGCACGGGCCACCGCTGTACCAGCTCCTCCATCTGCGGATCAAATGCCCAAGGCTCACGCGATCCAACACTAGCCAGTATGCTTCGAGTTTCTGGGTCGATCAAAAGCCCATACCAGCTATCCGATTTGCACGCGTACTTGCGTAATTCGCAGTGGGCTAACAGCCTAGGCATGGTGTCGGCGGTATCCGGGTAGCGGCAATGCACCGTCAGACCAGACTGCATCTCGCCGAATTCCAACGACAGGTCATGCGGGCGCCGGTCTCTTTTGGCTGCGGCGGCGAGGGTATCGATACCCGAGCCGAGTGACCGCGCCGTGTCCTCACCAAGCTGTAGCAGCAGCAAGCCTAACTCGCCGACGTCCGGATCGTCGCTGTCTTCAATCTGCTTGGTGAGGCGCCCAAAGGTTGTGTCCCTCAGCTTGGTCAAAATGCCTTCCGGCGTTTGCAGGCCAGGTAGGCCTTCCCGGCGTGCCAGCATAGCGATGTCGAGATGGACGCTAAGGTCATCACCCAGCGTCACCATCTCGTATTCATTATCGAACCAGAGGTTATGAGATAGATGGAAGCCTAGCAGGGTAAGTTCATGGCTGGCTGATAGCCGGTCACCGAACCGCGTGCGCAGTGTCAGGTAGTGAAGGAAATGAAGGGGCGATGCGAGCATTTCTGTCATCACATCGAGAGCGAACACGTCCGTCACCAAAGGGGCTACGATGCGGTCGGTGGTCTGCTGATTGAGAAACTGACGTGCCTGAAATGCTAGCGCAGGATAGTGGTCGGAAACGATGCACAATGGCTGGATGACATCGAAGCTGCGTGGAAGATCGATTACCGCACCTTCTGCACTCTTCAGCTTGTAGGATGGGTCCAACAGAGCCTGGGCGCATACAAACGCCTGATCAGCTGCATCCTGCACAGCCTTCTTGAAATCATCCTTGAGTTGAAGGTCATTGCCCTTACGAGCCTCGATGGTCAGGCGCTTGGATTTTGCCTGCACGATGATCGCCCGGCGGCCATAGACAGCAAGCACGTCAATCTCGGCCGCACGATTGCGATCTGGGCCGTAGATATCGATGTTCCGAAATACACGAGCTGAGCCGAAGACCTTCTCCAAACATTCCGCAGCGAAAGCTTCGGTGAATGCCCCAAGATGGTCGTTGGCACTATTCGCATATGCCTTGTCTGACCTCATCCAAAAAATGGGACTTTCGTACATCGACTCCAAAAGGCTGTAATGCTGGAGCAGCAAAAATTGATCATCACCCCAATGCAACAACGGTGTTGCGTTGGTGGCGTTGAACTCGTGAAGAGCCGTGAAGCTGGAATTGTGATCTCCGCGTGGCAAGGTGAACGCCGATAACACAGCCTCGATGCGCGCACGATCGACGGCGCAACGAGCCTGCACGTCATCAACGGAGAAAATATAACCCGGCAGTATCGTCCACTGGTCAGGAGGGAGTTCCAACATCGTCTTGTGGCGCACCATCTGTCGTTCAGAAAGAATGACAGCTAGGGTCTCTGCGACGGCAACCGCATCCTCGATCTCGAAGCCCTTGTTCGCTAAGAGCCAAAGGTTGTCGGCTTCATATTTTCGAATAGCCAAGGCCCGGTATTGGAACCCATAGGCAGATTCCCCGGAATAGAAGATGGGCTCTCGCAGGTTGGCCCCACTCCACATCGGCTCTTCCACTGTTGCCACCCCGTCGACGACCTTGATGCGGTCGCGCCATGATGCCGTCATGGCCCAATGAAGCTCTTCGAGCAGCGCCTGGATGCGGTCGATATAGTCCTGAAAGCGCTCGGGGGCAGGCAGGGTGGCGTCGATAGTGGAACGAACCATCAAGCCGATCAAAGTGCCGATTTCCGTTCTCACCAGCCGTTCGGCTGCATGCTGGCTTCCCATCGCCTCGGTATCAAGTTGATCGCCAAATCGAATGAGGTTGTCGCGGAAGCTGAAGTAGGCAATTGCGTGGACGAACCCAGGCGATTTGCACAACTCAGCTAATTCCGCGAACACCTCTGCCTCAGGTCTGCCTTCCATGTGCCCCTCGTCACAGTGGATGCGCTCGTTGCGCTTCGCCATCATCGATCCCAAAGAGCTCAAGTGGTGATTACAATGACGGATACACCGGAAAATGGCTGCACGAATAGCCCTATCGAGTGCCGCTATGACCCAGCGTGCCACTCATGGCTCTGCCGTGCATGTCGCCACGCACGGCAGGGATAAAGCGTTATGCGGACTTGCCGGGCTTCTTGCGTGCGGCCAGCGCGGCCTTCATCGCCGCATCCAGTTCGCCCGCCTTCACCGCCTCGATGACGGTCTGGGTCGTCGGCACCAGTTGCCTTCAGCGCGGAGCGAACTGCGTTGGCGCGCTAGGCAGGGCAGGCCGAAGGGGAATAAGCTTACGTCAAGTAAGCTTACAAAGTCCCTCTGATCAGCCCGACCGCGCCCGTACAGTGTTCGCGAATGCCGCCCCCGCTACCAGTGCACTGGCCTCTCTGTGCATCCCCTAGAAGGCGGCCATGCCCATAATGAACTTTCCAAACTTTTCTCTCAAAAGTGCCCCCAGCTCTTCAGTCGACGCTACGCCGCACAACTCGGCGCGCGTGATCACGAGAATAATCTCCTCGTCTTGCTTAAAGGTGTCACGCAAGTGAGCGTGAGCGGCGGTCACGTCGTTCGCGTTACCTGTTATTCCATTGGCGGCAACGAGCAAGCCAAATTTAAGGCGCATGCCGTGGATCTTAGAGGTGAAGGCGCGAAGTGTGGCCGTGTTCACAGGAGAATTCCAATTCTTGCATTCCACGAACAGCAAGGGCGGAAGGAAGGGAAGGCCAGATCCCTTCACCTGATGATTGTAAAGGACAAGGTCGATTTCGAGGGAGCCCGGGAGATCTTCCACATTGCGATGGATGAGTCCGACGCCATCGAACAGGCATAAGGTTTGCTCGACAACGTTTTCAAGTGCCGCCCCTTTTTGCGCAGTATTACCCTCATCGCCAGCTGCGAGTTGGTTGATGACGGTTTGCTGGTCAATCGCGACCATCACAGGGCTCCGTGAGCCGCACGGTTGCGCAGATCACGTATGTGCTGACCCAAGCGGCGATCACGCGTTAACGCGACGAAGTGGTCTATCGAAAGCCAAAAAATGTAAGGCGAAATTGGACGATGTTTTTCCGGGGGACCCTGTTCGGTCAGCAAGAACCCGCAACGGACCCCCGCCGCCTGCATAAAACCTAGAAGTTGTTGTTCGGCTCGTCTGGCATCGGATGACCTCAACTGCCCCTTGATTTCGATCACAGCTGGATCAAGAAGATCTGGATCTTCCGACGAAAGCCAAATCAGCAAATCTGGTCGACCACTGGACCCATTTGTTTCGGGTTCTACGATTGCGCTTCCGCCCGCTTCACGAACTGCGTCATAAACGCGAACCTCGAGGCGCGAATGAAGCTTCCGGGGGGGGATTTCGGGCGAAGGTGGCACAACCGGCTTTGCCGAAATTGCTGTCCGGTCACGCTCGAAAACAGTCTCGTGCGGAGTCGATAGAAACGCATCTAGATGGAAGGCGAGCGCATACCTTTCACTCAACTTTACGTCTACAAACGGGAATAGCGAGCGTGCGAGAGATCCCACGCGCTTGCTGGCGGCAATAGTGAGTACCGGCTTGCCCAAACCCTCCGCTAAGCCCACTTCGTAGAGGACACGCTGATCGCTTTGGGTCCCGTTTAGGACCGCAATCACAAAGTCGCATTTTTGAATGCTAGGCGCGAAATGCGCCCCAACTGGTGTATCTGCGGACCAGTTCCAGGCAATGTGACGCTCACCCAGAAGTGCTGGCAGTGCGCCAAGATCCATGCCGAAAGGCGCTGAGATGAAGCAGCGGAAATATCGTTGAACACCAGGAGACTTCATAGGCATCGCAATCCCTCTGCAGCAGACTAGCTCCGCCCCTAACTGCACGCAAACGATGCGTTCGGCCGAATTCTACGTTTTAAATGGACGTAGGTCGAGCCAGCGTAAGGCGGTTGGTAGCGTCTTTTTTGCGGTCGCTCCCCGCTTCAAGCAGACGTAGCAGTCATGGTTCTGCCGTGCATGTCGCCACGCACGGCAGGGAGGAAGCGTTACGCGGACTTGCCGGGCTTCTTGCGCGCGGCCAGCGCAACCTTCATCGCCGCATCCAACTCGCCCGCCTTCACGGCGTCGATGACGGTCTGGATCGTCGGCACCAGCTTGTCCTTGGTGCCGACCTCGACGGCGTTCTGGTCCTTACCGAGCGCCAGCACGGTGTTGGCGTAGCGGAGTTCGATGAACCACTTGCCGCTCAGGTCGTGCCAGTACCACGGGCGCAGCCGCTTTTCGCGCTCGACGGTGACGGTGGCGCCGTCCTCCCCCTTTTCCTGCACGGTGCGTGTGGCCTTGTAGGGGCGGCCCTCGGAAAGGGCGGTCGCCATTTCCAACTGCTCGGTCAGATGCGCGACCATACGGTTGCGCATGCGCTCCTCCGGGGTCTCCTCGACCGGCTTGCGGGAGGCGTTGGCGAGCTTCAGCTTGGTCAGGGTGGACATCGGTCGTTCTCCGTGTGTTTCCGTTAACCACACGCTAGCGACCGATTTTCGGAAAATCTGCCGATTTATCTTTTCGAATCAGGTCCGTAGACGCTCGCGCCCATGGCGTTGCACATTGCATTTGCCAAACCCTGGTCGATTGGTCAGGTGCAACAGCGACATCGCGAACTTACTTGGTGTAAGCTCAAAAGCTGCTGACGGACCAGCCCCAACACACAACACATTTTGCAGCACAGCACAGAAATGGCTATAAAAACACATTTGTTTTCAATGGCATATGCAGGCGCGGTCTACTCAAAATCGATCGCCGCAAGGCATGCTGGTTCGAGTCCGGCCTGGGGCACCAACTTCTCCTCGCTTCCCTTTCCCTACATCTCCACGCCGCGCCCGGTTGGGCGCAGGCGGTGCTTCAGCCAGCCCTTGGGGTCGCGCAGCAGCAGCGGCGCGGGCAGGGGCGGGCGGGGCTTGACCGGGTGCCACAGCTTGTCGGGCTCGTCGCCCACCCGGGTCAGGATGGGGTGGAAGGTCAGGGTGCCCGGGGTGTGGCTCCAATGGCCCGGGGTGTTGCGGTAGAAGCGGTTGGTGTTGGCCGGCTGGACGAAGGGGCCGTCGCCGCCGATGTCCTCGACGGTCAGGTTGTGCAGCTCCAGCAGCGAGGGCACCAGGGCTTCGGCATGGCCCTGCCAGCCTTGGGCATAGCAGCTGTCCAGGATACGCACCGCCTCGGCGGACAGGCGGAAGATGGGCAGGAAGGCGCGCAGCATCTGGGTGCGCTCCAGCCGGCGCGGGCCGCGCAGGCTGCGCCAGTGGTCCCAGGCCGGGTTGAATCCGTGGCGATAGATGGTGGTGGCCAGAAGGTCGCTGGGGCTGGGGGCGAAGCAGTCGAACAGCGACCGCCAATTGCCCGAGAAGCGCACGTCATATTCCACCAGCCAGTAATGCCGGTAGCCGGGCTCCTGGCGGGCGAAGGTCATCAGGAACAGTTCCACATTGGCCGCCGACAGGCTGCAGTCCTTGGCCGGATAATCCAACGCCCGCAAGGTGCGGGCGTCGAAGCGGAACAGGGTGATGTCGTCGGGGACCGGACGCGGGCGCGGCTGTTCGGAGATGTCGAACAGCAGGATCACCTCGGCCAGGCCGGCCAGGTCGGCCTTCAGCTTGCGGTATTCCGCCAGAATGGCGTCGTCCAGGAAATGGCACAGATAGAGTACGGCGGTGTCGGGTCTGGCGTTGGTCCCGGGTCTGGCATCAGTCATGGCGCAATCCTCCCGTTTCATGGGAAGAGTGGCCCGCCTTAGGTCCGGGGCCTATTGGCCCGACGGAGGGGAGCCCCGGGTCTTCGGGGGAGGGGGGACCGGGACGGGGCCTAGCCCCAGACCATGACCTTGCCCTTGGATTTGGGCTTGTTGTCCTTGCTCAACTGGCTGACGCCCAATTCGTCCGGGCGGCGGGGCTTGGTCACCAGCACCCATTCATTGACGCTCATGAAGCGGGGCGCCAGGAAATGGTAGGTGATGCGCAACAGGTCCGGGACGGACTGCTCCTGCTTCACCTTCACCGGCTTCCAGCGTTGCAGCATGTTCTCCCACGGCATCAGCCGGCGGTGCAGGTCGTCGCGGGCCTCGCGGATATAGCCCACCTGGGCGTCGATGTTCTTGAGCATGGCCAGGATTTCCGACGTCTGTGCGTCGATCTCGTCGAAGCTGTGCTTGAAGCCCTCGACGGCGGTGCGGGCCAGGCGGGCCACCGGGTCGGCCACTTCCATCACGCTGCGTTCGGCGCCATAGAGGCGGCGCAGGCCCTGGATCTTCTTTTCCATTTCCTGCACCTGCAGGAACATGCGGCGCATGGTCTCGATATAGGCCAGCTCCTGGGCCAGGACCTCAAGATACTTCACCACATCTTCGCGCCGGTCGCGGCCCAGTCCGATTTTTTCGGCCGCCTCGGTGAAGGCCTCGGCGATGAACTTCTTGATGGCGGGATCTTCGGCCAGCTGCAGCAGCTGCTCGGGGTCGGTGTACATGTGCTCCTGGCCGGTCAGCCAGGACACCAGCTGCACGGTCAGGCGCTGATGGGCCACCCGCATGTCGCGGTCGGACGGGGTCCAGGAGGCGGCGCCGGTGGTCAGCTCGGGCGGTACCGGGTCGCCGGGCCGCAGGCCCTGCACATAGTTCAGGCCGGCTTCCACCAAGCGCAACAGCAGATCATCATGGCAGCCGGGCTCGATCTTGAATTCCTTGCGGATGCCGGCCAGGGTCAGCGCCACCTCGTTGCCGCCCAGATTGATCTTGAACACCGGTTCCTCGGTCTGCTCGGAGACGCAGAAATAGGCGCCCTCCATGGACCAGAACACCTTGTGGTGAAAGTCGAAGCTCTCGGGCAGGCGGCCCTCGGGAATATCGAGCTGCTTCTTTTTGGCGGAGTCGGCCACCGCCGCGGCATCGGCGTCGGCCGCGGGCGTCGGTCCGGGATCGGTTTCGGTCCCCTGAGGGGGGTTGGGATCGTCCACCATGATGGGGGATTTATACCGTGGGGCAGGAGCCGCCCACAAGGGCCGCGGTGGTCAGCCCGGCAGCACCAGGGCCGAGGCCGGCAGCCGATCCAGCAGCCCGGCCGAGGGACGGCCCAGCGCCAGCAGCGGATGGCGGAAGCCCTTCAGCGCCCGCGCCAGGTCCTGGCGCTCGGCGGTCCGGCAGGGCAGGCCCAGGGTGTCGGCCAAGGCGAGGGCGGCTTCGGCG
>CAYOKN010000004.1:0-44678 GCA_964404545.1 uncultured Rhodospirillaceae bacterium
CGCGCCTGCGGCCCCGGCGGGGGCGCGGCAGCGGCGGCCTGAAGCTGGCTGGCGGACAGGGCGTAGCGGTCGAGCGGGTCCTCGCCCGCCGCCTCGTCCACCCCGGCTTCCAGATACCAGCGCAGGATCTGCTCGGCGGTCAGAGTCTCGGTCATCATGGTGCTTTAGATAGCATGAAACAGGGCCGGGTTCGGCGAAATATCATTACGTTTCGCAGGGCCGAAAGGAAGTGTTCGTATCCTCGCCGGTGGCGTGGTATAGAAGCGCCCCAATTCTCGGCCCAATCGCATTCCGGAGGGAGAATGGAACGCGAGTCCATGGAATTCGATGTGGTGATCGTCGGTGCCGGCCCCGCCGGTTTGGCCGCCGCGATCCGCTTGAAGCAGCTCGCCGCCGAAACCGGGCGCGAGGTTTCGGTCTGCGTGATCGAGAAAGGCTCGGAGGTGGGTGCCCACATCCTGTCCGGCGCCGTGATCGAGCCGCGCGCGCTGAACGAGCTGATCCCCGACTGGAAGGACAAGGGCGCGCCGCTGCTGACCCCGGCCACGGACGACAAGTTCCTGTTCCTGACCCAGGGCAAGTCCTATCGCCTGCCCACCCCGCCGCAGATGCACAACGAAGGCAATTACATCGCCTCGCTGGGCAATCTGTGCCGCTGGCTGGCCGAGCAGGCCGAGGGCATGGGCGTCGAGATCTTCCCCGGCTTCGCCGCCGCCGAAGTGCTGTATGACGAGGATGGGGCCGTGCGCGGCGTCGCCACCGGCGACATGGGCGTTGGCCGCGATGGCCAGCCCACCGGCAACTTCCAGCCGGGCGTGGAACTGCTGGCCAAGCAGACCATCTTCTCGGAAGGCTGCCGCGGCTCGCTGACCCGCCTGCTGTTCGAGAAGTTCGACCTGCGCAAGGACAGCGACCCGCAGACCTACGGCATCGGCATCAAGGAACTGTGGGAGATCGACCCGGCCAAGCACAAGCCCGGCCTGGTGGTCCACACCGTGGGCTGGCCGCTGTCCGCCGACACCTATGGCGGTTCGTTCCTCTATCACCTGGAGAACAACCAGGTGGCGGTGGGCTATGTGGTGGGGCTGGACTACCAGAATCCCTATCTGTCGCCCTTCGACGAGTTCCAGCGGTTCAAGACCCACCCCGATATCCGCCCCTTCTTCGAGGGCGGCCGGCGCATCGCCTATGGCGCCCGCGCCATTTCGGCCGGCGGCCTGCAGTCGCTGCCCCGCCTGACCTTCCCGGGCGGCGTGCTGGCCGGCGATTCGGCGGGCTTTTTGAACATGCCCAAGATCAAGGGCACGCATACCGCCATGAAGTCGGGCATGCTGGCCGCCGAAGGCATCTTCGAGGCCCTGGGCAACGAGAATATCCGCGAGGCCCGCGGCTACGAGAAGCGGGTGCAGGAATCCTGGCTGTGGGAGGAACTGTACCGGGTCCGCAACATCAAGCCCTCGTTCCATTGGGGCCTGTGGGGCGCCATGGCCTATTCGGCCCTGGACACCTACCTGTTCCGGGGCAAGGCGCCGTGGACCCTGCACAACCATGCGGACCACAAGCAGCTGAAGCCGGCCAGCCAGTTCAAGCCCATCGACTATCCCAAGCCCGATGGCGTGGTCAGCTTCGACAAGCTGTCCTCGGTGTTCATCTCGAACACCAATCACGAGGAAGACCAGCCCATCCATCTGCGGCTGATCGACCCGGCCGTGCCCGTGGATGTCAATCTGGCATTGTACGACGCGCCCGAGCAGCGCTATTGTCCTGCCGGAGTTTACGAGATCGTGCGGGAAGAGGACGGCAGCAATCCGCGCCTGCAGATCAACGCGCAGAATTGTGTCCACTGCAAGACCTGTGACATCAAGGACCCCACCCAGAACATCGTCTGGACGGTCCCCGAAGGCGGCGGTGGGCCCAACTATCCCAATATGTAAGGGCGAGTTCCGGCCCGGAGGCGGGCGGCTCTGCCCGCCTCCGGAGTCTTGGATGTTCCTGGCCTTCAATCCGATCCTAAGACGTGTCGCCGCGGTGGCTGTGCTGGCCTCGCTGCAGGCTGCCTGCGGCAGCGGCGCAGTCAGCGCCGGTTCGGTGCCCCCGGCTCCTGACGCCCAGCTCGAGGTGCGCGCCTTTGCCGTGGGCCAGTCCGGCTTCGGCAATTACCTGGCCGGCCGCCATGCCCAGCTGAAGCAGCAGACCGGGCCGGCCGCCCAATATTATTTCCAGGCTCTGCAGGCCGATCCCGACAATCTGGAGCTGTTGCAAAGCGCCTTTGCCCTGATGGCGGCCGAGGGCCGGCTGACCGAGGCGGCGGCGCTGGCCGAGCGCCTGCTGGCCTACGAGCCCGAGGGCGGCTTGCCGGCGGTGCTGCTGGCCCAGCGCGACATGAAGCAGGGCCGCTTCGAGGCGGCCGAGAAGCGCATGGCGGCGTTGCCCCGGCGCGGCATCAACAGCTTCCTGGTTCCCCTGGTGACCGCCTGGGCCCGTGCCGGCCAGGGCCGCACCGACGCCGCCCTCGAGGCGCTGGCGCCCATGAAGGATTCGGGCGTGCTGGCGCCGCTCTATCATTTCCATGCGGCGCTGATCGCCGACCTTGCCGACCGCAAGGACTTGGCCGCCGAAAACTACCGCAACACCATGGCCGGGCAGGGCGGCATGACCCTTCGCACGGTCGAGGCCGCCGGGTCCTTCTTCACCCGCGCCGGCCAGCCCGAGGTGGCGCAGCGGGTCTATGCCACTTATCTGGCGCAGCATCCTGACAGCACCCTGCTGACCAAGCCGCCGGCCACCCGTCCGGTGCCCGACGCCAAGGCCGGCCTGGCCGAGGCCTTCTTCGGCACCGCCACCTCGATCCAGCAGGGCAGTGCCGCCGAGGTGGCACTGATCTTCGGCCATCTGGCCCTGGACCTGCAGCCCAAGTTCCCGCTGGCGCAGCTGATGATGGCCGACACCCTGCAGCAGATGAACCGGCTCGAGGACGCCAACGCCATGTTCGGCGCCATCGATCCCGAAAACCCGGTGGCCTATGCCGCCCGCCTGCGCATGGCCAACAATCAGGACGATCTGGGCGACACCGACGGCTCGGTGGCCACCCTGCGTGAGCTATCGCAGCGGTGGCCCGACCGGGCCGACGCGCCGGTGGTTCTGGGCGATGTGCTGCGCAAGGCCAAGCGGTTCGGGGATGCGGCAGACGCCTATGGCGAGGCCCTGCAGCGGGTCGGCAAGGTGGAGCAACGCCACTGGTCCATCCTTTATTCCCGGGGCATTTCCTTCGAGCGGGCGCAGATGTGGGACAAGGCCGAGGCCGACCTGCTGAAGGCGCTGGAACTGGCGCCCGACCAGCCCTATGTGCTGAACTATCTGGGCTATAGCTGGGTCGAGAAGGGCATCAATCTGGACAAGGCCCGCCGCATGATCGAACGGGCGGTGGAACTGCGCCCCAACGACGGCTATATCGTGGACAGCCTGGGCTGGGTGCTGTTCCGCCTGGGAGATGTGGAGAAGGCGGTCAAGCAGATGGAGCGCGCGGTGGAACTGCGGCCCGAGGACCCCACCATCAACGACCATCTGGGAGACGTTTTGTGGGCGGTGGGCCGCCATGACGAAGCCCGATTCCAGTGGCAGCGGGCGCTGACCCTGCAGCCCGAACCCGAGGACATCCCGGCCATCGAGGCCAAGATCAAAAACGACCCGGTCACGGCCCAGACCGCGCCCGGCCAATAGACTCCCTTCACGAGCGAGGAATTCCATGACCCCTTATGACGGCGCTGCGCCCGACGGCGTGGTGACGGTGGCGGCACCGGCCAAGGTGAACCTGACCCTGCATGTGGTCGGCCGGCGCGATGACGGCTATCACCTGCTGGACAGCCTGGTGGCCTTTGCCGATGTGGGGGACCTGCTGACCTTCCGGGCGGCGGATGACTTGACCCTGACCGTGGATGGCCCCTTCGCGGACCAGGTGCGCGACCTGGGTGAGGCCAATCTGGTGCTGCGCGCCGCCCGCGCCCTGGCCGCCAAGGCCGGCATCGTCCCCAAGGCCGCCATCCATCTGACCAAGGGCCTGCCGGTGGCCTCGGGCATCGGCGGCGGCTCCGCCGACGCGGCCGCCACCCTGATCGGCCTGATGGAGCTGTGGCAGCTGGAATTGTTGCCGTCGGACCTGATCGAGCTGGGGTTGGCGCTGGGTGCGGATGTGCCGGTGTGCCTGCGCGGGCGCGCCACCTTGGTGGGTGGCATTGGCGATGTGCTGAACCCTGCGCCCAACCTGCCGCCCTGCTGGCTGCTGCTGGTGCGCCCCGGCGTGCCCCTGTCCACCCCGGCGGTGTTCAAGGCCCGCGACGGCGAGTTCAGTTCGGCCTATCCGCTGACCAAGCGTCCCGCCGATGTGCAGGAACTGGTGGGCGCCCTGAAGATCCGCCGCAATGACCTGACCGACGCGGCCCTGTCCCTGGCCCCGGTGGTGGGCGAGGCGCTGGCGGCCATCGAAGCCGCCCCGGGCTGCCTGTTGTCCCGCATGTCGGGCTCGGGCGCCACCTGCTTCGGCCTGTTCGCCGACGAAGCCGAAGCCCGCGCCGCCGCCGACTCCATCGCCTCTGCCCATCCCGACTGGTGGGTGGTGCCCGCGAGCTTAATCAGTTGATGTAAAGACGGCGGACGTCTTCGCCCGCCTTTCTTATTTGTCCCTCAAGCGCCGGGCGGCGGCTTCGCCGCCTTGGCTTACCTCCGCTTGCGCAGCGGGGCGCTCAATGCGCCAGTCGCTTCGCTCCGGGTGAGCCCGCTCCTTTTGTTACCTTATCGCCACGCGGGTGGGATGGGCCGCCAGCAGCGGCAGGCCCTCGGTCTGACGGCCGTCTTCGGCGAACACCTGGGCGCGGGTGGGGCGCACCCCCACCTCCTGGCCGTTCTTGACCTCCAGCGCGTCGTAGTCGGCGCGGGGCAGCAGGGCTTCCACCTTGGGGCCTTCGAAGATTTCCAGCGACAGCTTCACCTGGGGGCCGAACACCACGGCGTGGCGCAGAATGGCGCGGAAGCTGTCGGCCTCGGGCCGGGCGGTGACGGACAGCTCATGCGGGCGCACGAAGGCGATGCCGTCGCCGTTGCCCAGCGGATCGCGCAGGGCCAAGCGCAGCTCGCCCAGATCGGCCACGCCCTGGGCCAGGGCGGCGGGGAAGCTGTTGACGTTGCCCAGGAAGCGATAGACGAACGGGGTGGCGGGGTTGTCGTGGATCTCGCGCGGGGTGCCAACCTGCTCGATATGGCCCTTGTTCATCACCACCACGCGGTCGGCCACTTCCATGGCCTCTTCCTGGTCATGGGTCACGAACACGCTGGTGATGCCCAGGTCGTCATGCAGGCGGCGCAGCCAGGATCGCAGATCCTTGCGCACCTGCGCGTCCAGGGCGCCGAACGGCTCGTCCAGCAGCAGCACCTTGGGCTGGACCGCCAGGGCGCGGGCCAAGGCCACGCGCTGGCGCTGGCCGCCCGACAGCTGCGATGGATAGCGCCCGCCCAGGCCGGCCAGCTGCACCTTTTGCAGCAGATCCTCTACCTTGGCGGCGATCTCGGCCTTCGAGGGACGCAGGCGGCGCTCCTTTACGGTCAGGCCGAAGGCGATATTCTGGGCCACGGTCATGTGCCGGAACAGGGCGAAGTGCTGGAACACAAAGCCCACCTGCCGCTCGCGGGCCGACAGGTCGGTGGTGCTTTCGCCGTCGAACAGGATGTCGCCCGCATCCGCATGCTCCAGCCCGGCAATGATGCGCAGCAGGGTGGTCTTGCCCGATCCCGACGGCCCCAGCAGCGCCACCAGCTCGCCCGAGCCGATGTCCAGGGACAGCTCGTCGAGAGCCTGGAACCCGCCAAACCGCTTGGTAATCCCGCGAATGCCGATCATCACACCTCTCCTTGCCGCGCGGCCCGGGGCCGTGTCGTGGGGGTACCTTACCTAAAACACAGTCAGATAGGTAGATAATTTTTTATATAACATAGAAAGCTTGTCAAATTCTATCGCCCGCCTGCGGGAGGGGGGCAACCTCTCTTCCTCCAATCCGTCAACATGCGCATGCGCTGCGCTCACCCCCGGCCCTTCTCCCGTAAGCGGGCAATTTTAACAGTCTATCGTTGTTGTTTAAAATAGTTCTTTCCTTCCTCGGTGTGAATTGATAGGGTCCCATCACGAAATCGCTCCCTGGAGGGTAAAATGCGTCGTTATCTGGGTCTTCTCGTGGCCGGTGTGGTGGGCGTTTCCGGCGCCGCCCAGGCGCAGCAGCCGACCGAGCTGCTGAATGTCTCCTATGACATCGCCCGCGAGCTGTATGTGGACCTGAACAAGGTCTATGCCGAGCAGCGGGTCAAGCAGGGCCTGCCGCCCATCGAGGTCAAGCAATCGCACGGCGGCACCTCCAAGCAGGCGCGATCCATCATGGAAGGGCTGAAGGCCGACTTGGTGACCTTCAACCAGGTCACCGACATCACCGCCCTGGCCGATAAGGGGTTCGTGCGTAAGGACTGGCAGCAGGCGCTGCCGCACAATGCGTCGCCTTACTACTCGCTGCCGGCGTTGCTGGTGCGCAAGGGCAACCCCAAGAACATCAAGGACTGGGACGATCTGGTCCGCCCGGATGTGCAGTCGGTGTTCCCGAACCCCAAGACCTCGGGCAACGCCCGCTACACCTACCTGGCCGCCTATGCCTATGCCCTGGACAAGAGCAAGGGCGACCATGCGGCGGCCAAGGAATTCGTGCGCAAGCTGCTGGCCAATGTGCCGGTGTTCGACACTGGCGGGCGCGGCTCCACCACCACTTTTGCCGAGCGCGGCATCGGCGACGTGCTGATCACCTTCGAGGCCGAGGTGAATGGCATCCGCAAGGAATATGGCGAGGACAAGTACGAGATCGTGGTTCCCAGCGCCTCGATCCTGGCCGAATTCCCGGTGGCCGTGGTGGACAAGGTGGCCGAACAGCGCGGCTCTGCCGCCGAGGCGCGCAAATATCTGGAATTCCTGTATAGTCCCGTGGCCCAGGAAGTTCTGGCCCAGCGCTTCAACCGGGTGCGCGATCCCAAGATCGCCGAGAAGTACAAGCACCAGTTCCCGCAGCTGCGTCTGTTCACCATCGAGATGTTCGGCGGCTGGGACAATGCGCAGAAGGTCCATTTCGCTTCGGGCGGTATCCTTGATGAAGTCTTCGAGCGTCGCTGACGCCGGGCTGGGGGTGGGTGGCGTGCCGCCCGCCCCGCAGGCCCGCAAGAATGCCCGGCGGCGCGGCCGCCGGGTCCTGCCCGGGTTCTCGCTGACCCTGGGCGTCACCCTGACCTATCTGGGCATCCTGGTTCTGCTGCCCCTGGCCGGCCTGTTTGGCAAGGCCAGCACCCTGTCCTGGTCCGAATTCCTGGGCGTCACCACCAATTCCCGCGCCATCGCCTCCTATGCCATCACCCTGGGGGCGGCGGCGGCCGCCGTGGCCTTCAACGCGGTCTATGGCCTGCTGCTGGCCTGGGTGCTGGTGCGCTATGACTTCCCCGGCCGCCGCCTGCTGGACGCGGTGGTGGACCTGCCCTTCGCCCTGCCCACCGCCGTGGCCGGCCTGGCCCTGGCGACCCTGGGCGCGCCCAATGGCTGGTATGGCGAAGTGTCCGAGGTGCTGGGGTTCAAGATCGCCTTCACGCCGCTGGGCATCGCCCTGGCCATGGCCTTCACCAGCGTGCCCTTCGTGATCCGCACGGTGCAGCCGGTGCTGGAAGACCTGGAGCCCGAGTTGGAAGAGGCCGCCCGCAGCCTGGGCGCCACCGATTGGCAGGTGTTCCGCCGCGTGGTGTTTCCGGCCATCCTGCCGGCCTATGTGACCGGCTGCGTGCTGTCCTTTGCCCGCGCCCTGGGCGAGTTCGGCGCCATCATCTTCATCGCCGGCAATCTGCCCTACAAGACCGAGATCACCGCCCTGCTGATCTTCATCCGGCTCGAGGAATATGACTACGGCGCGGCCACCGCCATTGCCGTGGTGGTGCTTCTGACCGCCTTCTTCACCCTGCTTGCCGTCAACATCCTGCAGGCCTGGTTCGGCCGCTGGAACCGCAAGGTCTAGGAGCAAAGACATGGCCGAGCCCTCGCATCGCCACCGTCCCGCCGCCTCGGGCAATCCCTGGGTCCGGCGCGGCCTCATTGCCGCCGCCCTGGTGCTGACCCTGCTGTTCATGATCGCGCCCATCTTGGTCGTGTTCCTGTCGGCCTTCGCCAAGGGCTTCGAGGCCTATTGGACCTCCATCACCCACCCCGAGACCCTGCATGCCATCTGGCTGACGGTGCTGGTGGCGGTGGCGGTTGTGCCCTTCAACCTGGCCTTCGGTCTGTGCGCCGCCTGGGCCATCGCCAAGTTCAGCTTTCCCGGCAAGAAGATCCTGCTGTCGCTGATCGAGGTGCCGTTCTCGGTCTCGCCCATCGTGGCCGGCGTGGCCTATCTCATGGTCTATGGCAGCCAGGGCCTGCTGGGCGAGTGGCTCGAGGCGCTGGACATCCGCGTCATGTTCGCCATCCCCGGCATCATCCTGGTGACCATGTTCGTCACCAGCCCCTTCGTGGCGCGCGAGGTGATTCCGCTGATGCAGGCGCAAGGCAATGACGAGGAGGAGGCCGCCCTCAGTCTGGGTGCCAATTTCTGGCAGACCTTCCTGCGGGTGACCCTGCCCAATATCAAGTGGGCGCTGCTCTATGGCGTGATCCTGTGCACGGCGCGCAGCGTGGGCGAGTTCGGTGCGGTGTCGGTGGTGTCGGGCCATGTGCGCGGCGAGACCAACACCCTGCCGCTGCAGATCGACCTGCTCTATCACGACTATGACGCCGCCGGCGCCTTTGCCGCCGCCTCGGTGCTCACCATCCTGGCCCTCATGACCCTTGGGTTGAAGGCCTGGGTCGAGCACCGCGAAGAAGCCCCCCGCCCGTCATCCGGCCACTGACGGCCCCCGCTGACGGGCGGTCCTTGGGGAGGGGGCGACCCCTCCCCACTTTTCCCTAATCCGCGGCTTGCAGCCGCCCCGCAAATCCGCTTAAATGCCGACCCTTCCCGATGCTGGGGCGTAGCCAAGCGGTAAGGCAGCGGTTTTTGGTACCGCCATTCCCAGGTTCGATCCCTGGCGCCCCAGCCAATTTTCCCGACAGTCCACCGTCTGGCCTGTCGGTTCCAGCTTTAGGCCGGATTTCGTGCCTTTAAGCCGGACGGCCGCAGCCATAGGCCGGACGGATTGGCCTCTTCCATAGCCGAAAACGTCTGAAATCACAGTCTGTTGGCAATAACGAGCCGTTTCTCATCGCGCATCTCGGCCAGATAAGCGCGACGCCGAGCATTCTCTGATCCGTCCAGGGTATAGGCATCAACCTCGGTAGAGGCTGATGGCCCACGCGGCGAGGCCTCGGATGCTCTCCACACCCCGTTCCAAGTCCGCGCGATTATGAGTGCGCTTGCCACTCATATGAGGCGTGGACGTGCGCATGGATCACCGTTGGCCCGGACGGCCGGAACTGCAGCCCGACGAGTCATTCGCATCCTGGCTTGCCCGCACGGCGGCGGCGAACGGCCTCCGGCCCGGGGAGCTGTACCGGATTGTCCAGCCCGGTGAAGACCGGAACCCGCGCGACCTCGACCGTTATGCCGACGACCACTTGCTGGATCGATTGGCCGAGAACACGGGGGCCGACAAGCGGCGGCTGAAGCTGGCCACCTTCCGCCGATGGACCGGAAAGCTCTTCGACAATGACTATTCAGCGCAGAAGCTCGCGTGGCTGCCGCCGGCGGGGCGCGTGGGCGGCAAGCGCTGCCATGGGCAACAATTCTGTCCCGAATGCTTGGCGTCGGACGCTGCGCCGTATCTGCGCCTGACCTGGCGCCTGTCCTTCATCACTGTCTGCCCCATCCACCAGCACTTGTTGCTCGATCGGTGTCCTCACTGCGGAGAACCGTTCAACGTCCTGCGCCAGGAAAGCCGCGGGCACATGAGCTGCTGGTCTTGCGGGGCGGATCTCAGTCAATCCAGTGGTGAGCCGCCGCCGGTCAATACCGAGCCTGTACAAGCCGAGCTTTTGACCCTCCTCGACCAGGGCTGGATGGACATGGGCGCCTACGGTCCTGTGTACTCGATCTCCGCGTTCGACACCCTCGACCACCTGACCCGCCTTCTATCCAGCGGGCGATATGCCCTGGCTCTGCGGGCGTGGATCGCCGCCAGGGAGCCTGCCTTGGCATTACCACCGGAAACCATACCCCGAGCCCGGGAAGGCGTGCTCCTGGCCACCCGGGCGCGGAGTGTTCTGGTTCCGATGGCGTATTGGCTCATGGCGGCGTGGCCTGCCCGCTTCATCGATGCCGCGCGTGCTGTCGGTCTCAGCAGCCGGGATCTCCTGAAAAAGGCCGACTGGCACTATCCCTATGCATTCGCGCATGCCGTGGATTGGCACCTTACCGAGCACTCGGGTCGTCGGGCCCAGGTGGATGAGGTGGAGGCGGCAAAGATGGTCCTGCGGAACCGGGGGCAACCCGCCAACCGGCAAAACCTCGCGAGCTTGCTCGGGGGTAAGCCCGCGGCCATCAGCGCGGTGGCCGAGCTTCCTGAGGGCCAGGCACGTTGGGGGCAAGGCCGTTACTGGAAGCTGGACGGTGTCTCTCCCGAGGTCAAAGCCGCCGCCCGGACAGCCGCACATCGGACAGGGGAGGGTGTTGGCCCCTGGCTGGATGCCCTATTACGGCGAGAACTGGGCATATCCGCCCCTAAAACACCTTGCGCGCGTCAAAGTGTCGACACATCCGCGAATGACTGTATTTCCGGTTGTGCACAGTGAGGGGAATGCACTCCATGCCAGTGCGTCGGATCGGTCTGTGTTACCGCAGTGTCTCAGGACGGGTGCCCATGGGGAATGGCCGGCGCTCCGTCGCGGTGGAATCCACCCTGGAACGCGATTTCGCCCTTCTCCAGCGGTTCGATCCCAAGGTTGCGGCCGTTGAGGAGCAGCCGGTGCGTGTCGAGTATCGCACCACAGGCGGCGCCCGCCGCGTCTATGTGCCGGACTTCCTCGTCACCCACCAGCGGCCAGGCCTGTCGACCAAGCTGGTGGAGGTGAAGTTCTCGACCGATCCCGCGCTGGTGTCCGGCGCTCTCGACGAGCGCTTCGCCGCCGCACGGGCGTTCGCGTCGGCGCGGGGGTGGTCGTTCGATGTTGTCACCGAGACCCACATCCGCACGCCCCGGCTCGGCAACGCCACCTTCCTTCTCCCCTATCGCCAGCGGCCGGCAGATGCCGGCATTCGCGCCCGCCTGCTGATGGCATTGCGCTCTGGGCCGACCACGGTCGAAGCGCTGGCCGATGTGGTCGGCGGCGACCGTGGGGGCACCCTTCCGACCCTCTGGGGCATGGTCGCGCGGTTCGAGATCGGTGCCGACCTGGATTGCCCCCTCACCATGCGCTCCCCGCTTTTCCTGCCGGAGAAAGATCATGGCCGTGCGGTTTAGCTTCAAACCCGGCGCCTCTGTCGCCTGGCGCGGAAAGGCCTGCACCATCCTGGAGGCCGTCAGCGCCTCGTCGGTCCTGCTGGAAATCACCGACACCAAGGCGCACGAGGTGGTGGCGGTGGCCGACCTGCGACCGCTGAAGGGGGCGGATGAGGATGAACCCTCGCGCTCCCTTGACGGCTTGGCGCCCGAGGATCTGGCCGAGGCCAAGCGCCGGTTCGCCATCATCAAGCCGCTGGTGCGGTGTGAGCGGCGGCGGGAGGAGGATGTCCTCAAGATTGCCGAGGCCAACGGCGTCTGCCGGACGACCATCTACGACTGGATCAAGCTTTACGAGGGGCGCCGCCTGATGAGCGACCTCGCGCCCAGGCGCAAGGGCCGCAAGATGCCCAAGCGGCTGGCGCCCGAGATCGAGGCCATCATCACCAGCGTCATCGACGAGCACTACCTCTCCAAGCAGAAGAAAACCGGCGAGGAGGTCATCGCCGAGGTGCACCGTCGCTGCCGCATCGCCAAGCTCGACAGCCAGCCCTGCGCCGGCAGCATCCGGGCCCGGCTTCGCGCGATCCATCCCCGGGAAAAGGTCCTGAGACGCGAGGGCAAGAAGGCCGCCCACGACAAGTTCGGCGCGGTGAAGGGCAGCTTCCCCGGCGCGGACGTGCCCCTGGCGGTGATCCAGATCGACCACACGCTGCTGGACATCATCGTCCTCGACGAGGAGATGCGGCTGCCGATCGGACGGCCCTGGCTGACGCTGGCCATCGACGTGTTCAGCCGCATGGTCTTCGGCTACCACCTGTCGCTGGACCACCCCAGCGCCTTCGCCGTCGGCCTTTGCCTCTGCCACGGCATGTTCGACAAGGTGCGGGAGCTTGAGCGCCTGGGGATCAAGGCCGAATGGCCGGTGTGGGGCAAGCCGCGCATGGTCCATGCCGACAACGGCAAGGACTTCCGCAGCTACACGATTCAGGACACCCTGGACGAATACGACATCCGCTACGAGTTCCGCCCGCCGAAGACGCCTCATTACGGCGGCCATATCGAGCGCCTTGCCGGAACGCTGGGGAAGAAGATCCACGCCTTGCCGGGGGCGACCTTCTCCAACCCGAAGCAGCGCGGTGAGTACAAGTCCGAGGCCAAGGCGCAGATGACGCTGCGCGAGCTGCAGCACTGGCTGGTGAACCTGATCGTCGGCGTCTATCACAACAAGATCCACGACGGAATCGGCTGCCCGCCACTGGCGAGGTGGAACGAGGGCATCGTCGGCAGCGACCGCGTCCGGGGCATCGGCCTGCCTGACCCGATCCCCAACCCCCGGCGTCTGCGGCTCGACTTCCTGCCCTTCAAAACCCGCACCGTGCAGTCGGAGGGCATCGTCTGGGACAAGATCTGGTACCGGGATCCGCTACTGTCCCAGTGGGTCAAGATCGACGAAGGACGTCGCCGGCGGAAGTTCAAGGTTCGCCGCGACCCCACGGACATCTCCAAGCTCTACTTCCTCGATCCGGCCCTCAACGAGTACGTCGAAATCCCCTACCGCGACTTCGGTAGGCCATCGATCTCGCTGTGGGACTACCGCGCCGTCGAGGCCTGGCTGCGCCGCCAGGGCAAGGCGGCCGAGAACGAGCAGGCCATCTTCGACGCCTACGAGGAGATGCACCGCATCACCGCCGAGGCGGCGCGGCAGACCAAGCGTGTCCGCCGCGAGCAGGCCAAGAAGCGCGAGAAGGAAAAGCATCGTAGCGCGCTCACCTTGGACCCGCCGCCGCCAGCCCAGCCAGAACCGGCAAAGGCGAGCCGGGGGCGTGACGGTCACCTGGCGCTGGTCGTGAACAACACTGGGACGGCGACCGTGCCGGCCATGCCCAAATGGGCCGACGACTTCGATCTGGATGACAGTGAGATCAAGAAGGGGGTGGAAGAATGGTGATGCGCGACCTGTTCACGCCGGACCCGGCGCCCATGCTTCCGCTGGAGTTCCCGCAGGTGGAGCTCGAAGGCCGCATCCGCCGCCTGCGCAGCCCGCGCTACGTCGATTACGACGCCGGCAACGCCATCCTCGGCCGCCTGGCATGGCTTTACGACCACCCCAAGGTCACGCGGCCGCCGTGCAGCCTGATCTACAGCGACACCAACAACGGCAAGACGGCGCTAGCCCATAAATTCGCCCGCGACTACAGCCCGCTGGAGGATAGCCCCGACTACGGCAAGCGGCCGGTCGTCTACGTCCACGCTCCGCCGTTCGCCGACCTCAATGGCTTCTACGACGCCATCCTTCGGTCGCTGAATGCGCCCTACCGATCAACGGCCCGGGCCCAGGCCAAGTGGGACCAGCTTCTCCAGTTGCTGACTGCCGTCGGCACGCGGGTGCTGATCCTCGACGAGGTGAATAACTTTCTGATCGGCAAGGTCGACCAGCGCAGCATGGTACTGAACAGCCTCAAGAGCCTCAGCAATGAACTGCGCATCCCCGTGGTGGCCATGGGCACGCAGGATGCCGTGCGCGTGTTTCAAACGGACCAGCAGTTGGGCAACCGGTTCGAGCCGATCGGTATTCCCCGCTGGGGAATGAGCCGGGAGTACGCGCTGTTCGTGGCCCGTTATGTCCAGAGCCTGGAGCTCAAGCAGGAGAGTGACTTTCGGTCCAAGGAACTGGTCGGGCGCATCCACGCGATGTCAGAAGGCCTTACGGGGGAGACGTGCAAGCTGCTGGCGCTCGCCGCAGAAACCGCCATCCATTCTGGAAGAGAGATCCTCGATATGGGAACGCTGGATCAAGTGCCGTGGGTGATGCCGAGTGAGAGAAGAAGATCTGCACGTTAGGCAAAAAGGTTCGCTTAAACTGCATGGGCCCGTACCACATGCTCAGATGCCAGCTTAATGGCATCTTTCAGATGGGCAATTATATCCTCGTCTCCTTGCGTGCAACGATGCAGAAGCATTTCGAACACAGCACTTCTTAGGAAACCCAATTCATTTAGCCCATACTCACGAAAATCCCAAACAGCATCTCCCAGAGCAGAAATCAATCCGGCCTCGGAGAAATTGTTCCGAAGTTCTTTGCAGAGGCTTGATCTGGTGAACTGCCTTACCCAAGGCAAGTATGCAGGATCCAAAATGTCGCGCTTATATCGGTGACGAATATCGAAGACATTATCCCAAGTTTGTGCCTCCGGGCTATTAGGAATGAACTCTATAACCCACCTCGGCGCCCTGTCATTGCCAGGGGAAAATTCACTATTAATCAAAGAAATTTCAATTCCAGCTGTCTCATAGGGGGCAATTGCAACCCTGCCATTCAATATGATGTCCTTTTGGCCTTTGTGCTCGGAATTACACTTGTGGCCCATTGGAGCTAAATTCCTGAGATTCGCGGCTGAAAAAGGGTAGATATGTCGGGCAAGGTAGTGATCAAGGTCTTCTCTCTTAGATCCAGGCTGATTAAATGGTTCGAAGCCACAAAATGGGCAAACTCTCTCTTCCCGTCCTTCCATTATAAATTCATACATTCTATCTCTAATGCCCTTCCGGAGAAGAATATTGAATCCGTGTCCAAATAATTCCTTGGCCGCATTCATAATGTCGTCTGGGAAATCTTCAGCCCTCTCGCAGTTTGCTTGGCCTTTTAGTAGAGCTGAGACGTTATTCTGATCGTCTAGAGCCTGGAGAACGCGTTGGCGGTCTGCCTGGGGCAGTCGGCTTGCCGCTCTGAAATAGTTCGTTAAGAGACGTTTGAGTGCGGCGTCACCTTCCAATTCATTCCTATATTTTTCAGGAATAGGTAATGGCCACCTAGGCATCCTTCTGCCAAGGTGGTCGTGAAGGCAAATAACGGCGTCACGTAGGCACTCATGCACCCAATTCTCTCTCTGGGTGGCCTCGGGAGGGTAGCCATACAACATCAGTATTACTCTTCCCTTTGCTCTTTGGACAGCCAACGCAATCTATCAGCCAATTCAATCCTCTCAACGGATTGGCCAAATTTCTTCATTGCGCTTCGTATCGCGTCGGCATCGGTGGATAGCAATAGGGCGTCAATTTGGCCTTTCGCTTTCGCTGATATCGGCGGCTTTATATCAAAGCAATCTTCAATAATAGAGTTAAAATCTGCGCCATAAGTTTGGGACATTGGCGTAGACACGACAACAGATCCTTCCGCTTTCTTAAATACAAGGACCTTTTCTTTTGGCAGGTCGGATGGTACAAATGGGGAGTGTGTGGTCAGTATGCAGTCTTGCTCAAAAGACTGATTTCTGGTGACGATATTTTCAACGGCTTTGACAAAACCCACGCGCCATTCGGGGTTAAAATGCGACTCTGGCTCATCAAGTAGGAATAAGACGTTTCTGAAAGACAGCATCGAGAGCATGCCGAGAACCTGCATCCTCTGGTGTTCGCCGTCCGAGAGAGAAACATAGTCAACCGGCATCGCCTGCTTACTTGAAGTGAAAGAGACCGATTCGAAGCGGAATACCTTGTCCTCATCTTGAGGTTCCGGGAGCCTGGCCGCAAAATGCCGCTCTCTTGTATCGCGCTCAAATCTCTTTCTGGCGCCCCACGGAATAGTGAGGTCATTTAACATCGAAAGCTTATGGAATGAAGTGTACAAGTCAAATGGGGAGGGCCAAAATTCCATAAACGCCGCTTTGGTTTCATCCGTTACAATAAAGTCAAAAACGTATGTTTCGCTGTCCTCATAAAAATCGTGACATGTGGCGCAGCGCTTGAGTTGGTCGATCGTCCTCCGCAACTCTTCCGTTAACTCAACCCTTTTCTTATATTTTGGATGTTTGCGGAGTGCTGCGGGGGCAGCTTGGTGTGCCAACTGAACGATGCAACGGAACGAGTGTAAGGCATCGACACGAACCTCGCGTAGGAGCTCCGCATTTTGTTCCGTATGGCCTAAAAGTAAATTGGCGACCAAGGCTTCCAGATGTGTGCCGTAGTCGATCAACATTAAGCGGGCCCCCGGAACGGCCTTCTGGTTTTCCTCATCCTCTTTGGCGCTCTTAGCAACATCGCTGGCGTACCCAGAGCGGCTGATTAAAAAGGGCAAGCTCAGCGTTTCATTGTCGCCAGACGTATACCCAACCACCAATCGCGGAAGCAGATCCTTTGTAGTCCCTTCGTCAAGATCGCATTCGGCCCAAGTTCCATCGCTCTGTTTGCACTCAATTTTTATGGGGCAGCGTCGCTTAGGTGTGCCCAGGCGCGAGATTTTTACGTGCTTCGGCGTATCCTCGGGTTGAGGACGGATCAGGTATTCCAGTTCAAATCTGAGGGAGGGGTTCCCATCCGCCCTTTCCTCCGTGCCTACGCATGCGTGAAAGGCTGCCTGAAATATCTCGGCGATGATCTGAAGAAATTGAGATTTTCCCGCGCCGTTTGGTCCGACGAAACACAGCAGATCGAACCCCTCTGGCGTTTGATTTGGCGTGCGCAGCCAAACGTTAACTTTGTCGAGGAGATGGCCGCAGGTTTCGGCCGCGTGTATGTGTGCTCTCAAAAGTTTCACTTCCGCCCCCCTCGACGAAATCGAATCCGCTGTGCCTCTTTGTCAAAAAATTGCTCAATTGTCCCGGTGTTAATTGCCGTAAATACGACGTCTTTCACTGCCTCGTATTCAAGGTCGATTGCCGTTCGAATCTCATCAAAATCGATTGCGCCTGATGTTGCGCCGTCAATTGCACTCAACAATTTGTCACCGCTTATTTTTTTCATAGACGGCCTCGGCGCACTGGGGTTCATTTTCGCTGATTTGTCGGTTGTTACGAGGGGTATAATCGCCGGTTCATCATTCTGATCTGGCGCAACAAAATCGCCGCGGAATGCGCGTTCCAACGTCGCATATTCCAGGTTTATAACCGTCTGAAGAAAGTATTCTGCGTCGCGCAGCTTATTGTCGCAGAATCGAAAAAGCTCATCTATCCGTTCAACAATAGCTTTTCTTTCCAGGGGGGGCGGCATCGGTATCGGCAAGCGCTTTAAAGTGGCGCCGGTAATCTTAGGCATGCTACCGGATGTGCCGGAAGCACGTTTGCGGAGCCAATTACGCGCGGCGCTAGAATTCATATAACGCCAGAAAAATTCTCGCGTCACCTTGTCTGCTATGCGCACTCGCATCATCAAATCGGGATAAATGTATGTGTCATTTGGACCTGAAAAAATAGCAGTAGCGCCAACGTATTGAATTACGTTGGCCCGCTGTATGAGCGTATCGCCATCTCTAAGCCAGTACTTGGCTGTGGGCAAAATTGGCCGGGATAGTCGCTTAGTTGTTTCAGGAGTTAGCTTAAGTGTGCCCGCCGTAGTGGCGGACAGTTTTAATGTAAGCGGCCCTGTTCCATTCGATGATGACTTTGGTGAATATCCATTGGTTGGCCCTTCTTCAAAGAGTGTTCCTGCCTCTACAACAGGCCAATCTCCGACAAAGGCGCGTTCTAAAGCCATAGATTTGTATAGCTCAAGTCTCTCCTGGGCGGCCGTGATCTTTGACTTAACGCGTGCAAGCGCCTGCATCATTTGGTCAAGTTTTTCCGCAATGCGGCGCTGCTCACCCAACGGAGGGACCGGCACTTCCAGCTTCGAGAGCAGGGCTTTGGTCAAGGCCTCTCGGGTCGATCCATAATTTTCTCTCCGGATCCATTCCTGTACGACTGGTGAGTTGAGATAGTAAGCCAGGAATTCCGGGAGTATGGCTCCATTGGAGCGAATGATACAAACATGCTGGTTAACCCGTGCGCCGACCAAATCCGGAGTGACCATTGCTGTTCGGCCAATCGTTCCTGTGCCGGTGATGTTCATCAGGACGTCATTTTCTTGCAGTTCCACGCTAGCAAGCAAAGCTGCTTGAGCGGGGCCAATATGCGCCATTCCCTCGCTGGAGATGCGTAGCCGATGGACATTCATTGATCGAACCAGTGGTGTGCCGTGCTCACGGTACGCCCGAGCTCCGCCCTTAGGCGTTGAACCGGTTCCGATTTTTGCGGTGACTCTCTCCAATGGAACTCGTTGCCACCGGTTCATTTTTGGTTGCCCAATTTGGGTTCTGCTGGCCAGTGCTCGCAAAAAGCGGCCATTTCCTCCGCCGCGCTTCGCAGCAAATCTACGATTTCTGCCGCCAGCATCTCAGGATCCGAATTGCAATCCATCGGCGTGTTGGGGTCATTTACGCCAAGGTCAAGGCTGTCGCCAGCCTCGGCAATTTGCGCCCTAGAAAACTTCCGAAACACATCCGTCTCTTGCCGCTCCCCCACATACGCAAGCTCGAACGGAGTTAACAATTTCCTGGTGAAAGGTCGATTCTTGTTAAACTGGGGCTGGCCAGAACGGAGGTCATATATCCAGGTTTCAGCAGTGCCCTTTTCTCCTTTCTTGTTTTTTGTAAAGAAAAGGACATTGGTTTGGACGCCTGGAGAGTAGAAGATTCCGGAAGGCAGCCTGAGGATGGTGTGAAGGTTGCAAAGCTTCATCAAATCTCGACGGATTTCGGTGGCGCGGGTTTCGAATAGTACATTGTCTGGTACGACCACTGCCGCTCTGCCGCCCGGCTTTAAAGCTCTATAAATATGTTGCAGAAAAAGAAGTTGCTTGTTGGATGTCTCAAAAGGAAGATCTTTACGCCTTGGAGCGGCGCTCCCTCCCTTCGTACCGAAAGGTGGGTTCGTAATAATCACGTCAGGACGAGATAGAAACGAGCAATCGTCAGACAGTGCATCTCCGTGATAAATATCTGCATTTACATTGTGTACAAACATATTCATTAGGCATAGTCTATGAGTGTCTTTGACTATTTCCAAGCCCTCGCATTTTGGGCCCGGGGCGCCGTTGTGGAGCCGTTTCGCATGCCGGTCCGCCGCTACTAAAAAGCCGCCGGTCCCAGCCGCGGGATCCTGGACAATTTCACTAGGCTTGGGCTTAACGAGGTCGACGATGCTGTCAATGAGGGGGCGCGGAGTGAAGTACTGGCCAGCACCTGATTTGGACTCAATCGTATTTTTCTCTAGCAAGCCCTCGTAGATGTCGCCAAAGCCGTCCCTCCCGGCGTCATACCACTGGATACGATCGATTTCAACCACCACGAGCCTCAGGTTCTCTGAGTGCTGAAATACGGTTGTGGGGAAGGCGAAGATTTTCCGGACCATTTCCGAAGAGGAGTCCTCGCCGAGCGCGGTCAGCATTTTTCGGTAAAATCCGAGCAGCTCGCTTGGGGCGCATGCTGTGAGATCTGCCCAGCGACAGCCGTCGGGGAGCGACGCCTCAGCCCCGGTCTCGGACGAAATCTTCAAAAACAGCAGATAAGTCAGCTCCGTCATGTACTGATGGAAGACCATCCCGTCATCGCGAAGAACGTTGCTTAGCGACCAGAGCTTGCGGACCACATCATCATGCATGCGCGACCAACCTATAAACCGAGAGCGACTGAAGCTCAGCTTGCCAAAAGTTATTCGAATAAGTATATGGCGTGTATGGCCCGTTGCAACCCAAAAGACCGCCTGACAGCTAGCGAACTACTTCGTATGCAAAGGCAGATCGAAGCCGCCAAGGCTGAGGTTGGTACGTATTCAGAGGTGGCTAGACGCGCCGGAGTTCCCCAACCCCTTGTAAGCCTTGTTTTGCACGGAAGGAAGGTGGCGCGCACGGAAAAAATATCAGCGTTATTCGAATATCTGGAGTCTAGTGTTGGTGAGCCACCCTCTGAACGGTGCAATGGGCTAGGGGAACTGGAAAGCGCTCTCAGAGAGCTTACTGACGGGAGTGCAGAGGGGGATCTGGCGTTGCTTGATTTTTTACGAGCGATTCGCAGTCTGCGGATAAGGGCAAAGTAGCACCCGCCTGGGTGTAAGGCTTTACGATAAGGGAATGCACGGACCGGCCTGAAAGCGGTAATCGTGCCGGAAACGGTAACCGCGGACTGGTCCGACTTGTGAAGCTGAGCGAGGTTGGCGTCATCGCCCGATGTCCGGTCAGGCCTTCTGCCGCGCGGCGTTGATGATCGGGGCGAGCCCGTCAAAAGCGATCCCTTCATCTTCGTCTTGGGTGAACGTGACGACGGCGATCGAGAGCTGACCCAAGGTTTTCGTGAAGGCCGGGTCCTGCCGGGCGGTCGGCACCACGATCACTCGCATGGGCGCGGGCTGAACGCCGGAACCGTAGACCAGCAATTGGCCGATGGCGGTGAACCAACTCTGAGTGTCCGAAGACGCCTTCACCTCGAAAAGAATGTCCATCCCGCCACCCTTTCGGGGAAGGTAGAGGTCGGGGCGCATGGACAGCGCGGTCGCGTTGGTCGTGATGATCCTATGCCGCTTCAGCAGAGCATGAAGGGCGTTCACGACCCTGCCGTGGAGGCGGTTGATCGTAACCGGGTCCGAACTGCGGCCCGTGCCCGTGCCGATATCTCCGTTCTCTTCGGAAAAGGCACCGGGCATGCGCGGATCGTCCTCATCCAATTCCTCGCCCGCCCGGTCGCGCGCCAATTCGCGCAGGCGTTCGCATTCGCGGACGAAAGCCTTCAGACGGCTCAGAAAGTTCTCGTCGTCCAGCGCGCCGATGACGAACACCAATTCCTCGCGGCCGTCCTCGTGCAGCACGGGCTCGCGAACGAAGCCCCGAATGCGGGCACCAAACTCCGCCATGCTCATCTGGCCGCCGCGCCCGCCACCCAGGATGCCCTTGTGCGCCAGGTAGAACCGCCCGTCCTCGTCGACCAGAGCCCGTCCCGCCACCACACGGTCTTGCGGGTCGAGCGCAATATTGATCTCGATGCTCGGGCCAAGCTTGTCTGAGGGTTCGCCAACGTCGCTGCCGAACCAGCAGCCCCACCTTCCCCTTCCGCCGAAGGGCTTAGGATGGAAGTACGCCCACAGAGCCGCCCGCCTGTTCCAACGGATTTCGGACTCCGGCAGCGGCCCTCCTGGAGTGGAGAGGTTCCGCACTTCATCACGCCAGCCGGCGCCTTCGAATAGACCGCGCAGCGTTGACCGGAAGGCCTTTAATTGGCGCTTCTTAATGACGTTCAGCATCTCCCCCTCAATGCAGCAGAGCACGGGAGCAACACTGATAAAGCAAAATGCGCTAAAGTGCGACCTTTGGTTGCCCTTGGCGACCGGAGCCCATTCGGAAAATGTAGAAAGGAATGCGCTGACATGCTTCAGTCGCTTGGAGAATACGCAAGCCGGATCACCTCCGTGGCAAGTTTGGGAATGTTGACCGCCATAGGAGGGGCCTATCGGGCGTATCTCGGGAGTCTTCCCGAAGGAAAATTAGCCGCGTGGGTCGCCCAGCGGAACGGGCAGATGGACGTTTACCGCACTCGCGGCTCGCTGCTTTTCACCATCCCGATGGTGCTCCAAGCGTCCGTCATCACCGTGTACGGTGCCGTCGCGATTGCTATCGGCGCTACAGCCGCACCGTCTCTGGAGGCCTGGCGCGTCGCCTGCTGCTCGGTCTGGTCATGGTGTGCGGATCGTGGATGCTCATTTATTGGACCCACAAGCCATCCACGTTCATGGATCGCTGGCAACTGGCCTACGAGACCCGCACTTGGCGTAGCGGCGACATGGAACTTGTGCGCCAGCACATCAACCGCACCGGTTTCATCCTCATTGCCATTGGCACGTTCATGCAGGTGCTCGACAACGCCATCGGCCAGGGGACGCTTTCGCTATGGAAGCTTGTTGAGTAACCCGTGCAGTTTACAGGCAGCTAAACGGATTCAATCCAGATCATAGGTGCTAGCGGCTCCAGGCTAGAGACGCCAAATCGCACCTCGACAGCCTCTCTCAGGCCGATCTATTTACGGAACCGACATGGCCGGCCAGTCCGGTCATTTCAGGCCCCAAATGCCGGCTTTGTTGCGGCGCGCCTCGGCTTCGGCCTTGCGCAGATGCGCGGGGGCGGTGGGCAGGATCTTCACGATGCCGGACAGGGCGAGGATCTCGGCAAGATCCACCTCCTTATTGACCACAGTGCAGGCAAAGCCGGCCGGGCCGCCTTCGCAGGCCAGGGGGCCGGCCTTGTCCAGATAGAACTTGAAGCCGGCTTCGGCGCCCGGGTGGCGGACGGGATCCACATGGGCCAGCCGGATGGTCTTGCCCTGGATGATCACTGTGCCGGTATCCACCACCGTTGCCTGGCCGCGAACGCGGGTGGACGGAGCAGCGGCGGGCCGCTTGGCGGGCTCGGCCTTCTCGGTCTTCTCGGGCGCCTTGGGCGGGGCGGGGTCCGCCTTGGGCGCGGCCGGACTGTTCAGGGCGACCCGCAGCGGCGCGACCAGCCCCGCCCGCATGTCCTGCGGCAGGGCGTTGAAGCCGGCCAGGACCGCCAGCATCAGCGTCAGGATGATGATGATGGGGTCCCGGGAGATGCCGGCGAACCAGCCCCGGAAAAAGCCTGTGATCGGGTTGCCCATTGGTTTCGGTTTCCCCCTTAGTCGCGGATGTCCGCCAGGATGTCACGGGCGGAGTTGCCGGTTTCGAGCGCCTCCAGGGCGGTCCGGTTCGCCTGCTCGGCTTCGGTGCGGGCCTGCTGCATCAGAAGGTTTCCGCGCGCCTGGGCCTCTTCAAAGGATTCCATGGCCTGCAGCAACTGGCCTTGGTGCTCCCGGGCCTCGGTGAAGTGGGCGGTCGCCGTGCGCAGCTCGCCCATCTGCTGGCCTTGCGCCGCCAGGACCTGTTCGGCCTCGGTGCGCAGCACCGCCAGCACGTTGGCGGCCATGGAGCGGCCCGCCTGGTCGTTCCATTGCGCCTCGGCATCCAGGAGCAGGGAATCCACCTGGCGCCATTCCAGGCCGGCTTGTTCCCCGTCGCCTTCGCCGCGGCTCAGCCGCAGCCTGATCCAGTCCAGGTCCATGATGCTAACTCCAGGCCCGATCGAAGGCTTCGAGCCTGTCGATCCTGTCGTCCAGGTCATGCCGCGCGCGGATGATCTGCTCCTGGGACATGTCCCTGGTCTGCTCCAGACGCGTCATCGCGTCGCCCGCCGCCTCGACCGAACGTTGGGCGCCGCCGACCGAGGCGCCCATGGCGTCCAGCGCCGTGCGCTGTTCGTCCAGGGCGCGGTCGGCAAGGGCGACCTCCTGGGCGGCGGCTCCCGCCGTGTTGCTCGCCTGCCGGGAAATGGCGCAGGCATGCTGGGCGATTTCAACCGCCTCGGCGGATCGGGCCACGGCCTGCCGGGCCACCGCCACGTTATGCACGCAGGTGGAGAGCCATTCCTTGGCCTGCTTCAGGACCTGGACACAGCGCAGCGTGATCGCATTCCGATTGTTGTATTCGGCGCGCCACAGGCTGACCGCATGTTCGGCCCGGTTGACCGCCGACGCGTGGCCGCTGCAATCGTAGCTCCGGCGGTTCCCGTCGCTGTCCACCCAATAGGAGCTGGCGCAGTTGTTGTAGGCGCCGACGGCGTGGTTGTAATCGCTGACGGCGTTGTTCAGCCGAAGCCGCGCGTCCTCTTCGGCCGCCTGGGCGGCGCGCAGGTCGGCTTCCGCCGCATTGACCCTCAGGCGGGCGTCGGCCTCTTTCCGGGACCAGTCGTCGCGCGTGGCGCGGGCGAGGGCGGCCAGTTCCTCCATGGCGTCTTCGGCCTTCCGGGTCCGCGCCGCCGTTTCCGCCATCTCGGTTTCGGTCCGGGACTGGTCGTTGTGCAGCGACTGGGCGCGGTCGCCGTTCACCGTCACTTCGTGTTCGAAGGACGCCACCCTGCGGCGGCCCTGGTCCACCTGGTCCGCAAAAAGCCGCTGGCAGTCCGAGGCGGCCTCGCCGATGGCGCGCAGCTGATCGGACCAGCGGCCCAGGTCCGAGCCGAGGTCGGCAAGCAGGTCGATAAGGCGCTGGGGGTCGTTCATCCGCGCCTCATGCCTCTGCCTGGTCGAAGGCTCGCAGAGCCTCGATGCGGCGGTCCAGGACATCACCGGCCTGGCGGCATCCCTCGACCCAGGCCGCCAGCCGTTCCCGGGTGCGGTCCCAGCGGGCCAGGAAGTCGGCGGCGCCCCGCCCCACATAGACGTCCCTCAGCCGCGCGGACGCGGCGTCCATGGCGCTCAGCTCGTCACTTCCCCGGTCAACGGCGGCGAGCAGGGAGGCGCGCATGGTCTCCAGTCGGGCGAGGAGTGCTGCGGCGTCCGTCATCCGACCTCCAGGAAGGCTTCCAGCGCCACCCGGCGTTCGTCCAGGAAATGCTGCAGGTCGGGAAGGTCGCGCCCGATCAGCGCACTGATTTCGGCGGCAAGCGGCTGCCAGAGTCCCTCGAAATCGACCCGGGCGCCGTCCTGCCAGTCCGCGTCCAGGTCGGACCAGGACTCCGTGAGCTGGGCGTTGACCGTGGTCAATTCGTCGGCCAGGTGGCCCAGTGCGTCCTGGAACACCACCAGGGCGTCCAGCACCTCGTCCATGTTGGCCGTCATTGGAACCGCTCCCGCAAGCGGGCCAACACCGTCGCGCATTCGGCCGCGATGGCGTCGGGATCGGCCTTGTCATAGGGCTTGAACCACGACAGGCCGCTTGCGCCCAGCATCATCCGCGCATGGACGGCGGCGATGCCGGAGCCGATCTTCGCCAGATCGGAGGCGGCGGCGCTGGACAGCAGCATGCGGCTGTCCGCGTCGCTGGTCTGCAGGCTGATGCGGTGGTTGAAATATTGCAGGTCGCGCCGCTCGTCCAGGATCTGCCCGAACAGGCGGATGCTGGACAGGGAGAGCAGCACATGGACGCCCACCTGCGGGCCGTCCTTGAGGACCGCGCGGAACTTCTCGTAGATGCCGCCGCGCCCCGAAGGATCGCGGAACATCCCGCCCGAGCGGTCCAGGTCGGTCAGCACGGCGACCAAACTGGGCCGGTCGAGCGCGCCGCCGGCCCGGCGGTCCGCCACCTCGTCGGCCAGCGCGGCCACAAGGTCGGGGGCGCGTTCAGGATCGGTCTCCACGGTGGCGTCAATGCCCAAGGGCGCCAGCAGTCCAGCCGTGACCGCTTGCAGCGCCCCCGATCCGGGAGCCCCGGGCGGCACGGCGTCGAGCAGGCGCAGGGTCACGCTGCCCGGACGATGGAGCGCCGCGCTGGAGATCAGGCCGCCCACCAGCATGCCCATGCGCGGCACCGATTGGGTGCCGATCAGCAGAGCGTTTTCGTGGATCGAGCGCCGTAGCGCCAGGATCTCGTCGCCGCGCACTGCAAACTGCCGCCCCAGGAAGAAGGCGCGGGGATGTTCGGCCGCCAGCCAATGCTCCTCGCCGAAGCCGTCGGCGCGGGCGCTGCGCCGCGCCAACTCCTCGATCTCGGCCGGAGCGCGCCAGGCGGGCTCGGCCAGCAGGGAGGCGAAGGTGCCGCTTTCCAGCAGCGCCGGCTGGTCCTCGCCGGTGAAGACCACCGGGCGGCAGTCCTCGAGGCCGGGCGTCGCGGCGGCGCGGCGGGCCAGGGTCTCGATCATGGCCTCGCTTTCCGCCTTGGTCATGTTGAGGACCACGCCGCGCCGGTTGCCGCTGTCCTCGCCGCCCACATCATTGACCACCGCCACGCCGGAGCGGTCGATCTCCTTGATCATCTGCTTGCCCTTGGGGCCGAACTCCACCAGGCCAGCGGCATCGTTAAGCTTCAGCGCGATCCGCAGTTCGATGTTGTTGAAGATCTTGTCGGCCTGGAGCATGCCCTGGGCGACAAACCGCTGCGACGCCAGGAACAGGTGGATGCCGGCGGCGCGCCCTTTTTGCGACAGCCGCAACACCAGGTCGGACGCGGCGGCCTGGTCGGCCTCGAACAGCTGCTGATACTCATCGACGATCAGCAGGATGCGCGGCAGCGCATTGCCGCCCCTGCGGTAGTCGGTCAGGTTCTGCGCGCCCGCGCTGTTGAACAGCGCAAAGCGGTGCTCCATTTCCTCGTGGAGGTCACGGATGACGCTGAGGGCGAAGATCGGGGCGGTGCGCAGCGACACCACCTCGGCATGGGGCAGGGTCCGGTAGCGCGAGAATTCGACGCCGGACTTGCCGTCGATCAGGTAGAGCCGCAGGTCGTTGGGCGCATAGCGCGTGGCAAGGCCTGCGATCATGGCATGCAGGAAGCTGGACTTGCCCGATCCGGTGGTGCCGGCCAGGGCGCCGTGGGCGCAGTTGCGGCCGGTCTGGCGGTCGTCGCCCAGCCACACCCGGATGCCTTCCCCCACGGGGGCCTCGATCATCTCATCGGCCACCCAGGTCCATCCCGAGGTGGGGTCCGCGCCGACCACGTCCTGGAACGAGGTGGTGCGCTCCGGCGGCTTGGCCGCTCGGGCCCGGGCCAGCATGGATTCCTGCCAGGCCGGCTCGGGCACGGGGTCCAGCTTCAGGCCGGTCGAGGTCAGGTCGATGACCTCCAGCGGCCCCAGGCGATCCAGGTCGATGTCCTTGGGCAGCTCGGCATCGGCATTCAGATAGACGATCAGGTAGCGGCCCGCCGCCTGGCCTCCGGTGGCGATGTCGGCCATGCGGTCGAAGACCTGCGACGAAACCGTGTTCTTGCTGCCGAAATCCGCCACGAAGACGAATTCAAACCGCTCGGAGACCCAGACATCGGGGCTCAGAGCCTCGAAGCTCTCGGCATGCTTGAGGACATCGCGGTTGATGCGCTGGATCTCATTGACCACCGCCTGAAGGGGCTGGGCGATGAAGGGGTCCTGCGGCCGCACCGCGGGCAGGGCGCTTTGCATGGGGAAGGAGCGCCCCAGCTTGGCCGGGTCGATGAAGGTGAAGCGGGACTGATGGGGAAGCGCCAGCGCGATCCGCAGCACCATGTTCTGCATCAGGGCGCGGGCCTGGTCCGCCTGGGGCGGCAGGGCCTTGATGACGATGGTCTTGTTCGAGCTGAGCAGGTTGACCGCGACGGGCACGCCCCGGCCGTCGGTGCCGACCCGGATCGCCTTGGGCAGGCATGGCGCCGAGAAATCGACCGACTCCCAGTTGGGGCTGTTCCAATCTCCCCAGATCCGGGGCTCCAGCCCCTCTCGCACCGCCTTGGCCTTGGCCTGGGCCGCGGCCCGGGCGCGTTCGATCCACTTGATGCGAGCGGCAGCGGCCACGGCCACTTCGCCTTTGATGTTGCAGCATGCGTCGTTGGCCTCCCTGAGGGCGGCCTGCGCTTCCTTGAGGCCGTGTTCGGCGGCGTCCAACTCGGCCTGTCGTTGGGTGATCCCGTTGGCAATGAAGGTCATTACAGCAATCCCGTACGCAGGATGGTTACAGCCAACCCAGCCAAAACAGCCACCAGCAGCACGATCCTGGCGGTGCGCCGATCAGACGCGGCCTTCCGGCGGGCCTGTTCGGCAATCTCGGCGGCCATGGCTTCGGCTTCGGCCTGGGCCAGGGCGCGCTTGGCTTCGGCAAGCCGCTTTTCGGCGCCGATGATCGCCGACTCGGCCTTGGAAAAACGCTTCAGGGCTTCCTGGGCCTTGGCAAAGACCGGCTCCAGCGCGCGGTTCTCCTCCTCGGACTTGATCTCCGGGGGCTGGTTGATTTCAGGCACCGGCCCGTCGAAGCGGGCCAGGGCATTCACCACGGTGCGGACATGCTCAAATTCGTGGTCAAGGGCAGCGATGCGCGTGCGGGCGTCCGCGTAAGCCTTTTCGACCTCCGGGCACAGGATCATTGCAGGGAACCTTCCGAATTGCCGATGTCGAACCGGACCAGGACGTCAGTCATGTCCAGCGGGAAATTCTCCACCAGAATCGCGCGCTTGCCGTTCACCAAGGGCTTTTCTGGAAGAGGGTCACGGCCCAGGGCCCGGGTCAGGACCAGCCAGGCGAGTTCAGAGCAGTAGAGCTCTTCCGAGGTCTCCAGGTCGAAGGACAGGTCGAACGGGATGGCCCGCCGCCCCAGGGCTTCGGCGATGTCGGCAGCCCGCTCGGCGACTCCTGGATCGCGCGGGCGCATCACCGTGGCCGCCAGGGATTGGGCGAGGAATGCCGAAAGCGGTTGCCGCTGGACGAAGCCCTGGCCGGTCAACTCGTTTGCCTCCACATGGATCACCGCAAGCTCTCGGCCCCCGACCACGACCCCCACATGGGAAAAGCGGCTGTCGCGGGCGTTGAGGTGTGCGAAGGGGGCGCTCCAGAACCCGTCGCCGCGCCGCAGGATGACGTCGCCCGGCATGACGGCCGCTGCCATGGCGGGCATGGCAACAGGCCGATCAGGGGACGGAAGACGATCCGCAGAGAGCACTGCGATGACCATGGAGCCCATGAACACGCCGGCGAAGCCGCTAGCTCTTGCGAACCGCAACTTTCCAGTCCCCATCCACGCGGACGAGGTCAAGTTTCTGGGGCTTGGATTTATTGGCGGTGGAGAACGTCACTTCAGCCTGGGTATCGCTGATTTTCCGCACGTCGACGATCTCGTACTTGCCGACGGCAAGGCTTTTTCCCATGGCGCTGGCCATGTCGATAAGCGCCTGGGTCTGCTCGGTGCTGATCTTCTTGGCGTCGGTCACCTGTCCGGCATTCAGCGCATCCAGCCAGTCCTTGGCCACAGCATCAGGACCTGCATCACAGGCAGACAGAAGAAATGCGAACGTAATGGCAAGGATGCTTTTATGAAACTGAAGTGCCACTGTGACTTCCCCCCCACTGGAAACTCAACAAAAGGTGATATTCCGCATATTTCGATGGTCGTCAATTGATTAAAGAAGGGTGGGGAAGCGGTTCTCGGTCTTGTGGCGCGGCTGGCGGGGAGGGCAGATCAGCCTTCTACCAGAACGCGTTCGGTGGGCCCGTTGGCCACCAGACGGCCCCGGTCCAGGACCATCAGGCGGTCGCAGGCGGACAGGATGCTGCGGCTGTGTGAACAGGCCAGGATGGTGCAGCGGCCCTTCAGGGCGGCGAGGCTGCGGGTCAGGTGGGCTTCGGCCTCGGCATCCAGGCCGGTGGTGGGCTCGTCCAAGATCAGCAGGCTGGGCCGGCCCAGCAGGGCGCGGGCCAGGGCCAGCATCTGGCGCTGCCCGCCCGACAGGAAGGCGCCGCGCGGGCCCACCGGGGTGGCCAGGCTGAGTTCGCCGCGCTCGATGCTGGCCAGCAGGCCCGAGGCGCGCAGGGCGTCGGTCAGGTCGTCGGGCCCGGCCGATCCATTGCCGGCGCGCAGATTATCCTCGATGGTGCCGTCCAGCAGGCAGGGGTCCTGGGGCTTGTAGCCGATGCTGGCCGAAAGGTCCGAGGGGGCCAGCGCCGACAACGGCAGATGGTCCAGCAGCACCTGGCCCTGGTCGGGCACCAGCCCGCCGGTCAGCAGGCGCAGCAGGGTGGTCTTGCCGGCGCCGGGGCGCCCCGCCAGCCCCACCATTTCGCCGGGCGCCAGGGTGAAGGACAGGGAGGACAGGCTGGCCGGCCCCTCTCGGCGCAGGCGGCAGGTCACCTCCACCAGGGCCACGTGGCCGGACAGCCGGCCCCGGGGCAGCGGCGGCTCGGCCTGGGGCGGCGGCGGCAGCAGGCAGTCCATCTCGGTCAGGGACTCGCGGAATTCCCGGTAGCGGGTCAGCAGCAGCATGACCGACGCCAGGCTGGCCATGGCCCGCGAGGTCAGGATGGTGCAGGCCAGCAGGCCGCCGGTGGTCAGGCTGCGCGCTTCGATCATATGGGCGCCGGCCACGATGGCGGTCACATAGGCCAGGTTGGACGACCCCGCCGAGACCGCATGGGCCAGGGCATGCCAATAACGCGCCCGGCCCGAGGCCACACCGGCGCGGTCACTGGTGCGGCGCCACCGGCGCATCAACTCGTCCTGCAGCCGCCCGCCCACCACCGCCTCGCGCACGGCCAGCACATCGGCCAGCAGCGAGAACCGTTGTTCGCCCGAGCGGCGGGCCTGGGCCTCGTAGTCGCGGGCCGGCATCGACAGCGCCCAGTGCGCCGCCACGGTCAGCCCGCCCAGCACCAGCGGCACCAGCACCATGGGGCCGCCGATCCAGGCCACCGCCAGCAGGAACAGGCCCAGGAAAGGCAGGTCCATGGCCGCAAGCAGGTAGCTGGAGGAAACGAAGTCACGGGCGGAAAGGATTTGCTTGTAGCGGTCCAGCACCTGACCCACCGAGGGCTGGCGCGCCAGGCTGCTGGCGAACAGACGGCGGAACAGGCCGTGGTCGATCTCGGCCTCGGTGGTCACCGCCAGCCGTTCCATCAGCAGGGCCCGCACCGCCCGTACCGACAGGTCCAGCGCCACCACCAGCAGCAGGCCGATGGCCAGCGCCCACAGGGTCTCGGTGATGCCGTTGCCCAGCACCTTGTCATAGACGAAGCTGCCGAACACCGGAAAGCAGAGGGCCAGCAGATTGACGATCAGGCTGGCCCCAAGCACCTCGGTCAGGCGGGCCTTGTGGCGGCTCAGGAACGAGGCCAGGCCCGCCGACAGGTCAAGCCGGGGTCGCAGCAGGATGGCCCGCCCGGCATGGTCCAGCCGGGCCGATAAAGGCAGCAGGGCACCGTCGGCGGACAGGTCCTGCAGGCCATGCGGCCCGGCCAGCAGCGGCCGCCACGAGCCGTCGGCCATTTCCAGCAGCAGCCCGCCGGTCTCGGGGTCGGGCAGGTCGTCCGCCACCGCCAGGGCGCGGGCGTCCAGGCCCTGGCCGCGTACCGCGTCCTCAAGACCGTCCGGGCCGTCGGGCAACACCTCGGCCGAGCGGCCCAGCGCCAGCAGCAGGCGTTCAAGCGCCTCGGTCCAGGACAGGCCGCCGGCCAGGGTCATCGATACACGTCCACCTGGGCCACCATGACGCTGTTGTCCGCCGAACTGTAATAGCGGTGGGTGGTCAGCCCGCCCGAGGTGCTGGTGGTGACGTGATTGACGCCGCTATTGTCCACGGTGAAGCTGTCGCCGCTGTCCAGCCGGAAGGTCAGGCGCGAGCTGTTGTTGTTGTCGGCGATGGCCTGGATCTGGGCCGCCGACAGGGTATAGGCGGTGTTCACGCCGTCATAGCGGCTGTCCACCGCCTCAATGCTGGTCAGCTTGCCGATATTGCCGATCAGGTCGATACCGGCCCCGGTCAGGTACAGGGTGTCCGTGTCGGTGCCGCCGTCGATGGCCGACAGGGCCGCCAATTCCGTGCCGGTCACATAGAAGGCGTCGTTGCCGGCGCCGCCGATCAGGCTGTCGGCCCCGCCCTTGCCATAGAGGCTGTCGTCGCCCACGCCGCCATTCAGGGTGTTGGCGGCGGAACTGCCCACCAGCACGTCGGCGCCGCTGCCGGCGGTGATGTTCTCGATGCCGCGCAGGGTGGTGTAGATGCTGGGGGTGGCGGGCTCCAGGCCCCAGGCGAAGCCCTCCCATCCTGCGGCCACTGTGACGTTGGGCCGATGGCCGGACTGCACGTCGTTGGTGTCCTGCAGGAAAATCTTCACCGCCGTGGTACCGGTATAGATGATGGTGTCGGTATCCGCGCCGCCGTCCAGGAAGTCCGAGCCGGTGTTGAAGATCAGGCTGTCGGTGCCGGCCTCGCCGAACAGGGTGTCGTTCTGGGCGCCGCCATCCAGGGTGTCGGCGCCATCGCCGCCATAGAGGGTGTCGTTTTGGTTTTCGCCGAAAAGCTGGTCGTTACCCTCTTCGCCGTACAAGACATCATTGTTGTTCCCGCCATAAAGGCGGTCATCGCCTGCCCGTCCCCAAAGCCAGTCGTTGCCGCTATTGCCGCTCAGCACATTGGCCGACGTGTTGCCGTAGATGGTATCGACGCCGCCGCCGCCGCTGACATTTTCGATATTGGTCAGCACATCGCCCTCGGCATGACCGCCCAGGCCGGTGCCTGCGCCCAGGTCGATGGTCTTGGTGCTGCCTTCGGCGGTGTAGTCGGCGGTATCCGTCCCGTTGCCGCCATCCAGGGTGTCGGCTCCGGCCCCGCCAATCAGAACGTCATTGTTGTCGCCGCCCAACAGGGTGTCGTTGCCCGCGTCGCCGAGCAGCCGGTCGTCATTCAGGCCACCCTGCAAAACGTCGTTGCCATCGCCCCCCCACAGGCTGTCATTGCCGGCTTCGCCATGCAGCACGTCATCGCCGTCGCCGCCCATCAGGCTGTCAGTGCCGGCCCCGCCCCAGAAGGTCTCGGCGGCGTTGGTGCCAGTGAAGCGGTCCACGTTCGAGCCGCCCACCAGCATCTCGATGCTGGTATAGCGGGTGCCCTCGGCCAGGCCGCCGGTGGACTCGTTCAGGGCCAGGTTAATGGTATGGGCCACGTTGTCGCCGGCATAGGTGACCAGGTCCGCGCCATCGCCGCCGTCGATGCTGTCGCCGCCCGCCGAGGCGATGATGGTGTCGTCACCGGCGCCGCCCAGAAGGCTGTCGGTGCCCGCGCCGCCATCCAGGGTGTCGTTGCCGGCCATGCCCCACAGGGTGTTGGCATTGGCGTCGCCGGTCAGGGTGTCGCCCAGGGCGCTGCCGGCCAGGTTCTCGATCCCGGCAAAGGTATCGGTGACGCCGGCGGCGGTGGCGGTGCCCGCCAGCAGGCTGGCCACCACGGCCAGACCCAGGTCGGCATAGGAAGCGGTGTCGGTGCCGTCGCCGCCATCCAGCAGATTGGTGCCCAGACCGCCCGCCAGGGTGTCGTTGCCGCCCTGGCCATACAGGCTGTCATTGTCGGCGCCGCCCTGCAGCAAGTCATTGCCGTGATTGCCGTATAGGGTGTCATTGCCGGCCCCGCCCGCCAGGGTGTCCTGCGACCAGCCGCCATAGACCACATCGTTGCCGGCCCCGGCATCGATGCTGTTGGGCGCGCCCTGGGCGGGCAGGATGTAGATGGGCTGGCCGTTGTCGTCGGACACGCTGATGTCGCCGGCATCGTCGGCGTCGCGCACCTGCACCTGGAACGACTTCTTGGCCTCGAAGGCCATGCCGCGCATCTGCCCGGTGATCTGGAAGGTCAGGGTGAAGGTGTCGCGCACCGGCCCGCCGGCGGTGGTGGGGTCGTAGGTGGGATAGATGATCTTGAACGGCTCGCCCTTGGTAATGGCGCTGACCGGCAGGCTGATGCTGGCGCCGCCGGCATAGGTGCTGCCGTTGTGCTCGATGGACAGGCCGGCGGGCAGGCCGGTGACGGTGACCGAGTTCAGGCTTCGGAAATAGCCGGCGGCCTGCAGCAGGAATTCCTTGGCGAAATGGCCGCCGCCGGTGCCGGCATTGCCCACTGAGGATCCGTCGGCGACGATGGTGTCATTGCCGGCGGTGCCGGTGATCAGCTCGGTGCTGAACTGGTTGGGGTCGCGCGGCCCGAAGCCGGCATCGGCATTGGTGCCGGCGGCGCCGCCGAAGCCCGGAAAGGCGGCGTCATTGTCGCCCTTGATCACATTGCCCATGGTCAGGGTGACCAGGGGCAGCAGGCTGACCGGCGCGGGCGCGGCGCCCACGCCTTCGCTGTTCTTGGGCGGCGGATCGAAGGGCTTGGGCGGTTCGGGATCGGCGGCCTTGTTGTGCAGGGTGCGGGCCTGCTGGTCCACCTTCTGCACCAGCTTCTCGACGGTGGTGTCGGTGGCGGTGTTCAGCGGCGCCACAGGCTGCGGCGGGGGCTCGGGCTGGGCCTCGGCCTCGGCCACCTGGGGGTCCTTCTGCTTGCCCTCGGGCCCGTCCTGGGTGGTGGTGCGCTGGCCTTCGCTTTTCTTGTCCTCGAACTGCACCAGGCTGGCCATGACCGGCACCGACGTGGCCGGGGTCTCGATCTTTTCCACCGCCGCCAGCATGTCGGCGGCGCTCATGGCGCCATCGGCGAACTGGATCATCGGCGGGGTGGGGCTCATGGCATCCAGGGCGGCGCCGGGGATCACCAGCCGGTTGCCGCTCTTGGTCTCGATCACGAAGTCGATGTCCACCACATCGATGCGCGCCACCTGGCCGCGCGGCAGGTCCAGCTTGACTTGGCCGTTTGGGCCGGGCGTGACGACCGAGGTGTTCCCCGCCATGATTTAGCCCTCCGCCATTGCCGTGGTGCGCCGCGTCTCGCGGGTCTGCTCGCGGGCGAATTCGCGCAGTTCCTTCTGCAGGTCGCGGGACAGGTTGCGCTGCGAGGTCCGCAATTCCTCGAGGGTGGCTTCCAGCACCGTGGTCTGGCGGCCGATGCCCTGGGCGATCTGGTCCAGGCCCTCCAGCGAGCTGCCCATGCCGCTGATGCCTTCCTTGATCTCCCACAGATGGCGGGCGCCGCCCACATTCACTTCTTCCACCCGCTTCATGCGGTCGTGCAATTCCTTCAGCGAGCCCATCATCTCGGTGCTGGCATCGCGCATCATCTGCTGCACGGCGCCGGCATTGCCCAGCTGGTTCTGGCCGATGGTGGCCACTTCGCCCATCTTGGCGGTCAGCTGCTGCAGGTTCGACACCATGGCGGTGGTGGAGGTGGTCAGCGCCTGCATGCGCCGCTCCAGGCGGTTTTCCGCGTCGGCGCCGCGGTCGTTGACCGAGTGCAGCAGGCCCACCGCCTCGTCCAGCTTGGTCAGGGTATCGCGGCCGATATTGGCGTGGGCGTCCTGGTACAGGCGCTGGCTGTCATTGCCCACGCCCAGCTTCAGATCCATGGAATTCAACACGTCCACCAGTCGGGTCAGGACCTTTTGCTGGTCGGCCGCGTTCGAGCCCAGGGCCTTGATTTCGGCCAGCATTTCCTCGTTGGTTTCCTTCATGCGCGGGCCGAAGCCCAGAAGGTCGTTGGTCTTCTTGACCGCCGTCACATTGTTTTCGATGGCGCCCGACATCTGCTCCAGCCGGTTGGCCAGGCCGTCAACGCGGTTGGACAGCGCCAGCGAGGCATCCTGCGAGCGGTGGAACAGGTCCTGCAGCGCGTTGATGTTCTCGATCAGCTCGCCCATGAAGTCGGCCAGGAATTCCTGGGACACGCCGCCTTGGCGGATGGCGGCGCCGCCCATGGCCGACACCGGGCCGCGGATGCGCTCGGTCAGGCTGTGCAGCACCTGGCGCGCGTCCGACATCAGCCGCTTCATGTAGCGGCGCACGAACAGCAGCATCACGCCGAGCATCAGGCTGCCCACCAGGCCGAACATGGACGCGGCGAAGGCGATGCCCATGCCCGCCAGCGGCTTGCGCAGCTCGGCCACCAGCTTGATGAACTCGTCCTCGATATTGCCGCCGCCGCCGCCGCTCATGCCGTCCAGCATGCTGGAAATGCCGGTCAGGGTTTCCAGGAGGCCGATGAAGGTGCCCAGCAGGCCCATGGCCACCATGAAACCGACCAGGAAGTTGGGCAGCTCGAGCTTGCTGTCGAACTCCGACTGGATGGCGTGCAGCTCGTTCTCGATGGCGTCCTGGTCCAGCTGCGAGGACAGCTTGCCGCCGGTCTGGGCGATATGGTCCAGATAGCGGTGCATGACCCGGTTCTTCAGCCAGGGCTGGTCCAGCAACTCGACCATGGAATTCCCGGCCGTCACCTCGCGGCTGTAGCGCCACAGCACGCGGCGCTCGCGCTGGAATTCCAGCAGCCGGTAAACCATCAGGGCGCTGCCCCCCAGGGCCACCGTGAAGATGCCCACATTGAGCAGCAGATGGCCGGACATGGCATGCCAGATGAACTCATGGAACGTGCCGCCAACGGCCACCACCAGCAGGACCGGGAACAGCGTCTGCAGGATGGTGAGGAAATCCCGCACCGAGATGTTCAGAAAAGGGATCATGCGCGCCATTACCGAGCATCCTGAAAGGCGTTGTAGGAGAATTTGCGCAAGGGAGAGGTGATATGGTCGAGCACCGTGCGCTGGCCGGTCACCACGTCGGCGGTGATGGTCATGCCGGGGGCCAGCAGGCGCCCGGCATAGGAGGGCGGCAGCTGATCCACCCGGATCACCACCCGATAAAAGGACTCGCCCCGGGGTTCCTGCATGGTGTCGGCGCTGACCTCGGTCACGCGGCCGTCCAGCGGGCCCAGGGCGCCCACGTCATGGGCCGACACCCGCACCCGGGCCTCCAGCCCGGCGCGCAGCTCGCCCCGGTCGCTGGGGCGGGCACGGGCCTCGATCAGCACCTGTTCGGTGGTGGGGGTGATCTCGACGATGGAATCGCCCGGCCGCACCACGCCGCCCACCGTGTTCACGGCGATGCGGTTGATGATGCCGTCCACCGGGGCCCGCACCTCGGTGCGGAACACGCGGTCGCTCTGGGCCGTGCCGATCTGGGTCAGGCGGTCGATCTCCACCAGGGCGGCGGTCAGGTCGCCCTGGGCCTCGGACTGGAAGCTGGCGCGGGCCTGTTCGATACGGGCCTGGGATTCGTCGATGGCGGCGCGCAGCTTGGGCAGCGAGGCCTCGGCATCACCCAATTCTGTGGTCAGGCGCTGTTCGCGGCTTTGCGCGTCCAGCACTTCCAGCTGCGAGGCGGCGTTGCGGGCGGCCATGGCGGTGACCAACTCGGACCGTTTGCGGGCGGTGGCCAGCTCGCCGGCCAGACGCTGGCGCCGGGCCTCGACCTCGCGCAGCTCGGCGGTGCGCTGGCGGATCTGTTCCTGATGCACCCGCACCTGCTGCTCCAGCGCGGCATGGCGGGCGCGGAACAGCTGGCTCTCGGCCTGGGCGGCGGGATTGCCGGCCAGGTCGGCGGGCAGGGTGAAGTCGCCGGCGCCGGCCGCTTCGCGTTGCAGCCGGGCGGCGCGCACCTTCTGGGCGGCCAGCTTCACGCCGGTCTCGCTCAGGGTGGCCGAGGCGCCGGTATCGTCGATGGTCAGCAACAGCTGGCCCTTGGCCACGGCGCCGCCCTCGGCCACATGGATGGCGGCCACGATGCCGCCTTCCAGATGCTGGATCTGCTGGGCCCGGCCGGCGGGGATCAGCCGGCCCTCGACCCGCACCACCTTATGCACCTCGGCCAGGGCGGCCCACACCAGAAGGGCGGCCAGCAGGGCCGCCACCGTCAGCAGGAACAGACGCGGCCCCTCGATCCGGCGGCGCCAGGCGCGGCCGGACAGGGCGGGCAACGCCCAGGGCCGGCTAGCGGCGGAAGCGGATCTCGACCCGGCCATCGCCCACGTCCTTCGACTGCTCGATCACCACATTGACGGTGCGTCCGCTGCCCAGCTTCTTGTCGATCAGGTAGTTGCGTACGGTCAGGCCCCGGAAATAGGCCAGCCGCTTGCCCTCGCTGTAGGTCTCGGCGCCCATCACCGACTTGACCGAGGCATTGAGGCCCGCCAGCTGTGCCAGCTGCGGCTCCAGGGCGCGGTCCAGCGCCTGCCGGGCCTTGTCGGAGAGCTCGAACACGCCGCGCGGGAAGGTGATGACGATGACGCCCACATTGCGGTCCACGTCGGCGGCGTCCGAACCTTCGGTTTTGGCGGGCGGCGCCTCCACCTTGATCTCCACCTTCTCCTTCAGGGCGTTGCGCTCGGCGCTGCCGGCCACCTGCTCGCGCTTCAACTCCTCCATCTGCTTTTTCAGCTGGACGTTCAGGCTCTCCACCTGCTGCAGCCGGCTCAGGGTCTCGCGCAGTTCCTGGCGCAGGTCCTGCATCTCTTTTTCCGCCTCGATCTTCTGCTCGCGGCGCTCCTCGGCCACGGCGGCGATCTCCTGCACCTTCTGCTGCACCTTGTTGGAGGCCATCACCAGGGCGAACACGAACACCACCAGCACGAACACCAGCGTCAGCACCACGTTGGACAGGGCGTCCACGAAGCCGGGCCAGTAACTTTGATCCTTGCCGCTTTCCATCAGCGGTTCTCCGTGGACAGGATGGCGCCCACCAGATCGCCCATCTGGCGGCGGACCTGGAAGCCGGCCTGGGCTTCGGCGATCACCACCCGGACCAGGTCCAGGCGGGCGAGATACAGACGCTCATAGGCATCCAGCAGGTCGAACAGGGGGCGGTTGCCGGCCAGATATTGCTGCTCGAAGGCTTCGGCCACGCTTTCGCTGGCTTGCACCGCCTCGGTCAGTACCCGGGCGCGGCCGTCGGCCGCGTTCAGGGCGTTGTAGCCCACCCGCACGCTTTCCTCGACGCGCCGACGCACGTCCATGGCCTTGAAGGTCTGTTCGCGGGCGCGGGCGCCATAGGCCACGCCGCTGGCCAGGTCGGTGCCGCCATTCAGCTTCCAGGTCATCACCGCCATCACCCGGCGCTCGCGCTGCCAGGGATAGGGGCCGCCGTCGATGGGGCTGCCATGGGCGGCGCCGCCGGCGTTGTAGGTGTTGCTCTGGGTCAGCTCCAGCGCCAGGTTCGGCAGCAGCTTGCTGTAATTCTTGCGGCTTTCCAGCAGCGCCGCATCGGCCTGGTAAGTGGCCTGCAGATAATCCGGGTTGCGGGCGGCGGCCTTGGCCACCGCCTCTTCCACGTCGGCCGGCACGGCTGGCAGCAGGCTGTCGGGAACCTTCAGGCGGGTCGGCACGCTGCCGGTGAGGCGGCGGAACTCCACCTGCGCCGCCTCGAATTCCGATCGGGCCTCGATCACGGCGGAACTGGCACTGGTGGCGCGGGCGCGGATGCGGTCCAGGTCGGCGCCGCTGGCGCCGCCGCCTTCGACCCGGGCGGTCATGCGCTCGGTCAGCTTGTCCAGGTTTTCCTTGTGGGTCTGCGCGAAGCGGGCCGACAGCTGCGCCTGGATCAGCCGCAGATAGGCCGAGATGGTTTCCAGCGCCACGCGCTCGCGCACGCCCTGCTGCTCGGCTTCGGCCGCGCCCTGGTTCTGGTGGCGCTGCAGGATGTCGGAAATGATCGCCAGATCCACCAGGGGCTGGCGCACCGTCAGCACCTTGTCGATGCGGTGGTGCTGGTTGTCCAGCACCCGGTTGCCGTTCGCGTCGTTGAACGAGGCCGGCTGCGAGCGTTCCGAACCGGTGGAGCGGGTGTACTGCACCTGGGGCAGATATTGGCCATAGGCGGCGGCCACCTCCCAGTCGGCGGCATTCTCCTTCTCGGCGGCGGCCAGAACCTCGAAATTGTTGCGCAGGGCCAGGGCGGCGGCCTCGTCCAGACTCAATTCCTCGGGCATGTCGGGCGCGGTGGTGCCGGCGCCGGCCAGGCTGACCGAGGCCGAGCCGCCATTCAGGCGCACCAGCGTCTGGGCCCGCAGGGCACCCCGGTCGGGCGCCGGCGTGGCTGCCGAGCCTGGTGCCGTGCTGTCGGTGGTCGTTGGTTGGGCCCATGCACCGCTGGCGCCGGCCAGGCAGGCCGCCGCCAGGGTCATCATTCGGACCGAAGCCATAGCCCCCCGGCGATGACTTGCCACTCTTTCAATTCCCTGATCAGTAACATACGCCCCCCGCGCATGCTGAACTTCATCTATCAGAGAACAAGTGGCCTTACCATAGAAATGTGAAAAGACTGCAAGCTGTTCAGGCCTGCATAATGCTTGCGGTAGTTTTTGTTTACTTTTGAAGTGTAACGAAAAATATCGAAAAATAATCCTGATATTATAGGAAGGTATGACCAATGGGCTTTTGGTCCTCATACCAAAGATATTGTGGATGACGTTCGATCTATCTGGGTTTGGACTATCGTAATATTTGTTAAAAATGCTTCAAATTGTGACGCGTCGGGCGCCGTTATCCTCGCTCATTGCATAAGCCTATTGCCGGATTTTGCGCGGCCCGCACGCACCCTACCTGGGGTGGAAAACTGCGGTGGCGGCATGGTGCGAAAAAGCGATTACAGTCCCGGCGAACAGAAAGCCGATGCGTTGGTCCACGGTGTCGGTGTGTCCCTTGCCCTGGCTGCGGCGGGATGGCTGCTTGCCGGGCTATGGGGCAAGCCGGCCGGGCAGGTGCTGGCGCTGGGCTTTTATGCTTTGGCGCTGGTGGGGGTGATGGCCCTGTCGGCCGCCTACCACCTGGCCACGGGACCGCTGAAGCAGCATCTGCGGCGGCTGGACCATGGCATGATCTTCGTGATGATCGCTGCCACCTATACCCCGCTGGTGGCCTTGCGCCTGCCGCCCCCGGTGGCGCAGCCGCTGGGGCTGGTGGTGGGCGGCGGCTGCCTGCTGGGAGTGCTGGTGAAGCTCTGGTTTCCGCGCCGCTTCGACCGCCTGTCGGTGTTGCTCTATCTGGCCCTGGGCTGGGCCCTGGTAGTGGCGCTGGGGCCGCTGCAAGACAACCTGACCCCCGCCGCCGTCACCCTGCTGCTGGCGGGCGGCGGCTTCTATACCCTGGGCGTTCCCTTCTGCCTGCTGGAACGGCTGCCTTACCACAATGCCCTTTGGCACCTTTGCGTCCTGCTGGGCGCCGGCTGCCATTTCCTGGCCATGGCGGTGGAGTTCGGCTAGGGGCGGCGGCCCATCAATCCGCTGGCCTGGGGCGCCGTTCTATGATCCTCTCCCGCGCCAGACGGGAGAGCGAGCGGACGATGCAGGAGTTTGACGTCATCATCCTCGGCGCCGGGGCGGCGGGGCTCATGTGCGCCCAGGCGGCCGGGCAGCGGGGGCGGCGGGTGGTAGTGCTGGATCATGCCGGACAGGCGGGGTCCAAGATCCTGATTTCCGGCGGTGGGCGGTGCAATTTCACCAATCTGGGCATCGCGCCCGACCGCTATCTGTCGGCCAATCCGCACTTCGTCAAATCGGCGCTGAAGCGGTACACCCAGCAGGATTTCCTGGCCATGGTCGAGCGCCATGGCATCCGTTGGCACGAGCGGCGCTGGGGGCAGCTGTTCTGCGACGACAGCGCCCGCCAGATCGTGGCCATGCTGTTGGCGGAATGTGCCGGCGGCGGGGTCCAGCTGCGCCTCGGGCACCGCATTACCGGGGTGTCCAAGCCCGATGCCCGCTTCCGGGTCGAGACCGAGCAGGGGGCGTTCGCCGCGCCCAGCCTGGTGGTGGCCACCGGCGGCCTGTCGATCCCCAAGATGGGCGCCACCGGCTTTGCTTTTGAGTTGGCCCGCAGTTTCGGCCTGGCGGTCACCGAAACCCGCGCCGGGCTGGTGCCCCTGTGCTTCGGGCCCGACGATCTGGCCATGCTGCGGCCTTTGACCGGCATTTCGCTGGATGCGGTGGTCAGCTGCGGCAAGCGCCGCTTCCACGAGGCGGTGCTGTTCACCCATCGCGGCCTGTCCGGCCCGGCCATCCTGCAAATCTCGTCCTATTGGCGCGAAGGCCAGGAGATCAGCGTGGACCTGCTTCCCGGCCAGGACGCCGCCGCGCTGTTGGCCGAGCGGCGGCAAAGCCGGCCCAAGGCCGAGCTGAAGACAATCCTGGGTGAGCTGTTGCCCACCCGGCTGGGCCATGCCCTGGCCGCCACCCATCTGCCGCACAATCCGGTGATGGCCCAGCTGTCCAAGGCCGACCAGGCCCGTGCCGCCGCCCTGCTGAATGGCTGGCGCCTCAACCCCGTCGGCAGCGAAGGCTATGCCACCGCCGAGGTGATGCTGGGCGGGGTGGATACCGCCGGCCTGTCGTCAAAGACCATGGAGGCCAAGGCCGTGCCCGGCCTCTATGTGATCGGCGAGGCGGTGGACGTCACCGGCTGGCTGGGCGGCTATAATTTCCAGTGGGCCTGGTCCAGCGGCTGGTGCGCGGGCCAGGCGGTCTAGACCGGGCTGCGCTCGGACTTCCAGCGCAGGCTGATCCAGCTCACCTCGCCGGGCACGAAGGCGTCGCGGGCGCGCCGGGACCAGAAGGGCGGGGTGTGGTCGCCCACCAGCAGGATATGGGTGGGCGCCAGCGCCGGGTCGGCGGCCAGGGCGGCCAGACGGTCGAACAGGTCCCGCCACAGCCCCGCCATCTGGCACAGCTCCAGCGGCTGGAACCGCTGGTCGGTGCCGCAGTCGATGGAGGCGGGCCGCACCCCCAGTTCCAGCGGAATGTGGGTGTTCAGGGTCAGGAAATAGACGAAGGACGGCTGCGCCGGGTCGCTCAGCAGGGGTTTCAGCTGGTCCGCCAGTTCGGGGTCGCAGACCCCGCGGAAGGTGGCGCCGCAGGTGGGCATTCCGGCCAGTTGTTGGTGGAACCGGGTGTCCTGCAGTCCGATCAGCGGCCACCAATCCTTGCGTTCGAACATGTCCTGGCCGAATCCGTGCCGGCCCGCCGTGCGATAGCCCCGCTCGGCATAAAGCCGGGGCAGGCAGCCCGACCAGACCTCGGGGCCGGTGTCGGCATAGAAGCTGCGGGTGGCGCACAGCTCGCGCATCTCGGCCGCGGTGGTGGAGCCGAAAAAGGCGGTGCTGCCCTGGGTGATGTCGTAGCGATTCTGCAGGGCGGGGCTGGTCAGCGGCTCCAGCAGGAAGGCGCGCTGCGCCGGGTCGGCCAGATGGCCCAGCCCCTCGACGATCACCAGCAGCACATTGCGGCCGTCGGGCTGCCACAGGCCCGCCGTGCGGGTGGCCGGCTGCACCGGCGTCTGGGCGGCGAAGGCGTGGCCGAAATGATAGTGCGGTGAGACCTTTAGGAACAGATCGGCGCTGATCAGCGCCAGTGCCGCCGTCAGCACGGGCAGGGGGCGGGCAAGGCGCATCCGGGGGCCCCAGGCCGCCAGCACGGCCATGGACAGGGCCGCCGATACCAGCACCGCCGCCGCCGATCCCAGATAGGCCGGCGACCCCAGCAGGTCCAATTCGGCCACCAGATCCAGGGCCGCCACCAGCTCCTCGACCGTCAGGTTGAAGTTGCTGGCGATCAGCAGCAGCATGTCCGCCGCCAGGATGGCCAGATAGGCCGTCACCGGCACCATTGCGGGATAGCGCGTCAGCAGCCAGGCCGCCAGCAGATAGCCGATCATGGGCAGGGTGCGCGGCGGCATCCCCATATCCAGGAGGAAGGCCACCAGGAACAGGGCATTGGGCAGCACTAGGCCGGCCAGCAGGAGCGCGCCGGTGGGGCCGAGGGGGAGGCGGGCGGTCGGCATGGTCGATAGTCCAAACGGTGCGTGACCTTAGCCCAAGGGGCCGGTCAGGGGAAAGATGGGGCGGAAAGGGAAAGACTTTCTTTACCTCGGATCATCATCTCGGCGATGTCCGCACCCTTGGGGTCCACAAGCGCCCCTTCGCCAGCCGCGGGGCGCTAAAAGCCCCTTGGCATGATCGCGCCGCCGTGTCCAAATGATGCGGTGCGGAATGGGGACCGCACCGACCATCCAAGAGCCTCCGGGGGGAGCCTTGACCTTCGACACCACCCGCCTGCCGCTGTTGCTTGTTTCCGCCTCCGACCATCTGTCGGGCGCCGGCCGTTGGGCGGTGGAGGCTGCCCAGGGTCTGGCCGAGCGGGGCTTCGCCGTCACCCTGGCGGCGCCGCCGGGCCTGCCGGTGCTGCCCGGGGTCGGGCTGGCGGTGCTGGACCCCGATCCCAGCCGCGACCCCGACCGTTATATCCGCGATCGGGGCCAGTTTCTGAGGCTGATCGAGCGCCTGCATCCGGCCCTGGTGCTGTTCTCGAACGGCATTTCGCCCTGGGCCTTCCTGGCGGCGTCGGGCGCCGCGCTGGACCGGGGCGTGCCCTATGTGACCGTGGATCACCTGCTGCATCCGGAACTGTTCGCCGGCATGCCCGACCAGGGGGTGGACCTGCTGCGCCAGCGTTATCTGGCGGCGGCGGCGGCGGTCTGCGTCTCGCGCGAAAATCTTGGCTGCCTGCGCCGCTGCCTGGACCTGCCCGACGATTTCGGCCGGGTGGTGGTGCCGGGGCGGCCCGACCGCTTCTTCCGTCCGCTGCCGGGCTCGGTCCGCACCACCCTGCGGGCCGACCTGGGGCTGGCGCCCGATGCGCTGGTCTGCCTGACGGTGGCCAAGCTGCTGCCGGTCAAGGGCCATCTGGCGCAATTGGAAGGGTTGGCCCGCGCCATGGCGGCGCCTGGCGGCGAGGCCCTTCAGGCGCTGTGGGTGGGCGAGGGGCCGCTGCGGCCCGAGCTGGAGACGGCCATCGCCCGCAAGGGGCTGGGAGGCCGCGTGCGGCTGCTGGGCGAGCGCGAGGATGTGGCCGAGCTGTTGGCCGCCGCCGACCTGTTCGTGCTGACCAGCCATGCCGAGGGCCTGCCCCTGTCCATTCTGGAAGCCATGGCCCGGGGCCTGCCGGTGCTGGCCTCGGCCGCCGGCGGCGTGGCCGAGGCGGTGGGTGATGCGGGCATCCTGCTGCCCCTGCCGGCGCATCGTGGCGAGCTGGCCGGCGCCCTGTGCGGCCACCTGCTGCGCCTGGCCGCCGACCCGGCCGAGCGCGAGGAACGGGGCGAAGCCGCCGCGGTCAAGGCCGAGGCGGAATACCGCCTGGACATGATGCTGGAAAGCCTGTCCGGATTGTTGCGGGCGGCGGCGGGGTGAGTCCTCCGCCAAGGCCGTAGGT
>CAYOKN010000004.1:44689-44966 GCA_964404545.1 uncultured Rhodospirillaceae bacterium
ACCTCGGTCGTTACAAGTCCTCTTCTCCTTCCCCGTCATCTCCGTCTTCTTCTTCCCAGTCCTCGCCGCTGACCAGCTGGCGGGCGCCCCAGGCGGTCAGGACCTGGTTGGTTTTCTCGAGACAGAAATGGCGGGCGGAGTCGCGGTCATAGCCGTCGTCCAGCAGGTCCTCGTAATCCGTGTAGGCGTGGCGCACATAGGCCACCGCCGACAGCCAGGCGGCGCGGGCGGCACCGGCGCGGCGCAGGCCCGGCGAGCCCAGGGCCTGCTCGACGAT
>CAYOKN010000005.1:0-554 GCA_964404545.1 uncultured Rhodospirillaceae bacterium
AGCGGGCCGACGGCGCCACCGTCATCGACCTGGACGGCGCCTGCCTGGCGCCAGGTCTGGTGGACATGCGCGTGCAGCTGCGCGAGCCGGGCGAGGAGCACAAGGAGACCCTGAAGTCGGGCGGCGAAGCCGCCGTGGCTGGCGGCGTCACTTCCATGGTTTGCCTACCCAACACCAATCCGGTGATCGACGATGTGGCCGCCGTGGAGTTCGTGGCCCGGCGCGCCCGCAAGATCGGTCTGGCCAAGGTCTATCCCTATGCCGCCGCCACCAAGAAGCTGGAAGGCAAGGAACTGACCGAATACGGCCTGCTGGCCGAAGCCGGCGCCCTGGCCTTCACCGACGGCACCCTGGCCATCCGGGACGCCGCGACCATGCGCAAGGCCCTGGCCTATGCCGCCACCTTCGACCTGCTGCTGGTGCAGCATCCCGAGGAGCCGTCCCTGGCCGGCGGCGTGATGAACGGCGGCGAGATGGCCACCCGCCTGGGCCTGACCGGCATTCCGGCCATGGCCGAGGTGATCATGCTGGAGCGCGACCTGCGCCTGGTGGAG
>CAYOKN010000005.1:572-34273 GCA_964404545.1 uncultured Rhodospirillaceae bacterium
CCGCCCATGTCTCCACCGCCGAGGGTGTCGAGGTGATCCGGCGCGCCAAGGCCAAGGGCCTGAAAGTGACCTGCGACACCGCCCCGCCCTATTTCGCCCTGAACGAACTGGCCATGGGCGACTACCGCACCTTCGCCAAGCTGAGCCCGCCGCTGCGCACCGAGATGGACCGCCAGGCCATCGTGGCCGGCCTGAAGGACGGCACCATCGACACCATCGCCTCGGACCATGCGCCCCAGGACCAGGATTCCAAGCGCCTGCCCTTCGCCCAAGCGGCCTTTGGCGGTATCGGCCTCGAGACCCTGCTGCCGGTGACGCTCGAGCTCTATCACAACGGCCATCTGTCGCTGCTGGACAGCCTGGCGCTGGTGACCTGCAAGCCCGCCGACCTGCTGGGCTTGGCCGCCGGCCGCCTCAAGCCCGGCGCACCCGCCGACCTGGTGGTGTTCGATCCCGACCGCGCCTGGAAGGTGCAGAAGGACCGCTTCCGCTCCAAGTCCAAGAACTCGCCCTTCGACGGACGCCCGGTGCAGGGCATGGTCCTGCGCACGGTGGTGGACGGACGCACGGTTTACCAGCATGGCTGAGGCAACGGCGCCGCTGCTGATCGCCGGCCTGCTGGGCTATTTGCTGGGCAGCGTGCCCTTCGGCCTGGTGCTGACCCGCATGGCCGGGCTGGGCGACATCCGCACCATCGGCTCGGGCAATATCGGCGCCACCAATGTGCTGCGCACCGGCCGCAAGGGCCTGGCCCTGGCCACCTTGCTGCTGGACAGCGGCAAGGGCACCATCGCCGTATTGCTGGCCCGCTGGCTGGGTGGCGAGGAAGCCGCCCTGGTAGCCGGATTCTGCGCCGTGCTCGGGCATAACTTCCCGGTCTGGCTGAAGTTCAAGGGCGGCAAGGGCGTGGCCACCACCTTGGGCACCCTGGTGGCCGTGTCCTGGCCGGTAGGCCTGTTGGCCATCGGCACCTGGCTGACGGTGGCGGGGCTGTTCCGCATTTCCTCGCTGTCCGCCCTGGTTGCCCTGGCGCTTGCGCCCCTCTATGCCTGGCTTCTGGCCGATCCCCTCCCCGGCCCCACCGCCGCCACCGCCGCCGGCCTGGCCGCGCTGGGCTGGGTGCGCCACCGCAGCAACATCCAGCGCATCCTGAAGGGCGAGGAGCCCAGGATAGGGGGCAAAAAGAAGGGTTAGGAGCGTCTGCTCGCCCCTCCCCTCGTCGTCATGGCCGGGCTTGACCCGGCCATCCACATGACGGTGAGTGAGATTTTGCGAAACTTGCGACGACGGGGCGGTCGCGATAGCACACCATCGCATGCAACCTGCTTGACGGCCCCGGGGCTTTGCTCCACCGTCGCGGGATGACAATTGAAGTCCGCCAACTCTCCGTTGCCGAACGCCTGGACTGGCTCCGTCTGTTGCGGAGCGAGAATGTGGGGCCGGTCACCTTCCGCCGGCTGCTGGAGCGGTTCGGCAGCGCGGGGGCCGCGTTGCGGGCGCTGCCCGAGCTGGCTCAGCGCGGCGGGCGCGCCAAGCCCATTTCCATCTGTCCCAAGGGCGTGGCCGAACGCGAGCTGGAGGCGGCAGAGCGCATCGGCGCCCATCTGCTGGCCCTGTGCGAGCCGGGCTATCCCGTGCCCCTGCGTGCCGTGGACGATGGTCCGCCGCTGCTGTGGGCGCGGGGCAACCCGGCCCTGTTGATGAAATCCACCGTGGGCGTGGTGGGGGCGCGCAACGCCTCGGCCTCGGGCCGGCGCATCGCCTGGCAGTTGGGCGCAGACCTGGGCCGCCAGGGGCTGGTGCTGGCCTCGGGCATGGCCCGGGGCATCGACACCGCCGTGCATGAGGGCTCGCTGCAGACCGGCACCATCGCGGTGCTGGCCGGCGGCGTGGATGTGGTCTATCCGCCCGAGAATGCCGGCCTTTACGACAAGATCGTGGACCTGGGCTGCGTGGTCTCCGAGATGCCGCCGGGCACCGAGCCCCATGCCAGCCTGTTCCCGCGCCGCAACCGCATCATCTCGGGCCTGTCCCTGGGCGTGGTGGTGGTCGAGGCCAATCCGCGCTCGGGCTCGCTCATCACTGCCCGCCAGGCCCTGGACCAGGGGCGCGAGGTGTTCGCGGTGCCGGGCTCGCCGCTGGACCCGCGCTGCCAGGGGCCCAACGGCCTGATCCGGCAGGGCGCCACCCTGACCCGGGACGCGAATGACGTTATGGAGGTTCTGGCCGATTTGCTCCGCCGACCCCTCGCAGAACCCGTCCGGGACCTGTTTTCCGCCGCTCCGCCGCCGATTCCCACGGATTCCGAACTAGCCCAGGCCCGCCGCGAAGTGGCCGACGCCTTGTCGCACGTCCCCGTGACGGTTGACGAAATCATCCGCCAATGCCAATTGTCACCAGCCGTGGTGTCCATGGTCCTGCTGGAGCTCGAGCTGGCTGGACGTTTGGACCGCCACCCAGGCGGCCGGGTCTCGCTTCTATGACGGAGGGGACCGGCCAGCGTTTCGGTCCGAGCACTCTCTCCGGGTATTAATGAAAGTCGTCGTCGTCGAGTCTCCGGCCAAGGCCAAGACCATCAACAAATATCTGGGCAAGGACTTCACCGTCCTGGCCTCCTACGGTCATATCCGCGACCTGCCCGCCAAGGACGGGTCGGTCCGGCCCGACTCCGACTTCGAGATGGATTGGGAGACGGATCCCAAGTCCGAGAAGCACATCCGCGACATCGCCGCTGCGCTGAAAGGGGCGGATGCGCTGTACCTGGCCACTGACCCGGATCGCGAAGGTGAAGCGATTTCCTGGCATGTGCGCAATGTCCTGGAGGGGCGCAAGGCCCTGAAGGGCAAGGACGTCAAGCGCATCGTCTTCAACGAGATCACCAAGACCGCCATCCTGGACGCGCTGCGCAATCCGCGCGACCTGCACCAGGAACTGGTGGACGCCTATCTGGCGCGCCGGGCGCTGGACTATCTGGTGGGCTTCACCCTGTCGCCGGTGCTGTGGCGCAAGCTGCCGGGCTCGCGCTCGGCGGGACGCGTGCAGTCGGTGGCGCTGCGGCTGATCTGCGAGCGCGAATCCGAGATCGAAAGCTTCCGGTCCCAGGAATACTGGACCATCGACGCCGACTTCCGCACCGCCAAGGGCGGCCTGCTGACCGCCGGCCTCACCCGCCTGGACGGCCAGAAGCTGGACAAATTCGGCCTGCCCGACGAAGCCGCCGCCAAGGCCGCCCTGGCCAAGATCGAAGCCGCCAGCTGGTCCATCACCCAGGTGGAGCGCAAGCGCGCCAAGCGCAACCCCTATGCGCCCTTCACCACCTCGACCCTGCAGCAGGAAGCCAGCCGCAAGCTGTATTTCAGCGCCTCCAAGACCATGCAGTTGGCCCAGCGCCTGTACGAGGGCGTGGACATCGGCGGCGAGACCGTGGGTCTGATCACCTATATGCGTACCGACGGCGTGCAGATGGCCGCCGAGGCCATCGCCGCCGCCCGCGACCTGATCGGCAAGCAGTATGGCGACCGCTTCCTGCCCGCCGCGCCGCGCATCTACAAGACCAAGGCCAAGAACGCCCAGGAGGCGCACGAGGCCATCCGTCCCACCGACATGTTCCGCCGGCCCGAAGACGTGGCGCCCTATCTGGACCGCGACCAGCTGCGGCTTTACGAGCTGATCTGGAAGCGCACCGTGGCCAGCCAGATGGAGTCCGCCGAGCTTGACCAGGTGGCCGTGGACATCGGCTCGGCTCAGGGCGGCATGACCTTCCGCGCCACCGGCAGCGTGGTGGTGTTCGATGGCTTCCTGACCCTGTACCGGGAAAGCCGGGACGACGAGTCCGGCGGCGAGGAGGAAGCCGAACGCCTGCTGCCCGACGTGACCGAAGGTGAAGCCGCCCAGCGCGAAGGCACCCGGCCCGAGCAGCATTTCACCCAGCCGCCGCCCCGCTATACCGAGGCCTCGCTGGTCAAGAAGATGGAAGAGCTGGGCATCGGCCGCCCCTCCACCTATGCCTCGATCTTGTCGGTGCTGCAGGACCGCAGCTATGTGAAGCTGGACCAGCGCCGCTTCATTCCCGAGGACCGCGGCCGGCTGGTGACAGCGTTCCTTGAGAACTTCTTCAAGCGGTATGTGCAGTACAACTTCACCGCCGACCTTGAAAACCAGCTTGACGACATCTCGGGCGGGCGGATCGACTGGAAGGAAGTGCTGCGGAATTTCTGGCAGGACTTCCACGCCGCCGTGGGCGAGACCAAGGACCTGCGCGTGTCCGAGGTGCTGGACACCCTGGACGCCGAGCTGGGATCGCACTTCTTCCCCGGCGACCAGGACAGCGCCCGTGTCTGCCCCACCTGCGGCAGCGGCCGCCTTTCCCTGAAACTGGGCAAGTTCGGCGCCTTCATCGGCTGCTCGAACTATCCCGAATGCCGCTATACCCGCCCGCTGACCGTGGCCGGCGCCGACGGCCAGGGCGGCGAGGAGTTGAGCGACCGGGAACTGGGCATCGACCCCGACACCCAGCTGGCGGTCTGGCTGAAAAAAGGCCCCTATGGCTGGTATGTGCAGCTGGGCGAGGCCGCCGAGAAGGGCGCCAAACCCAAGCGCGTCTCGCTGTTCAAGGGCCTGGAACCGGCTGATGTGGACCTGGACAAGGCCTTGAAGCTGCTGGCCCTGCCGCGCGAGGTGGGCGAGCACCCCGAGACCAAGGCCATGATCAGCGCCGGCATCGGGCGTTTCGGCGCCTATCTGAAGCATGGCGACTCCTATAAGAGCCTGCCTCCCGGCGACGATGTGCTGAGTATCGGCTTGAACCGCGCCGTGGACCTGCTGGCCAGCGCCGGCGGCGGCCGCAAGAGCACGCCAGCCCGATCCCTGGGTGACCATCCCCAGGACGGCAAGCCGGTGACCCTGCATTCCGGCCGCTTCGGCCCCTATGTGTCCCATGGCGGCATCAATGCCAACCTGCCCAAGGGCAAGGACGAGGTCGGGCTGGACGAGGCGGTGGCGCTGATCGCCGCCAAGGCCGCCAAGGGCGGCCCGGCCAAGAAGGCCACCGGTCGCAAGGCCCCGGCCAAGAAGGCCGCCCCTGAAGGCGACGAGGCCAAGGCGGCGGCAAAGAAGGCGCCCGCCAAGAAGCCGGCGGCCAAGAAAGCCACCACCGCGAAGAAGACCACCGCCAAAAAGGCCACGGCAAAGGAACAGGCGTGAACAGGAAAGGCCCCAAGCACGTCCCCTTCCCCACCAAGCAGCAGGTCCTTGAGTTCATCAAGGAGTCCCCCGGCCGGGTGGGCAAGCGCGAGGTGGCCCGTGCTTTCGGCCTGACCGCCGACCAGAAGCCGGCCCTGCGGGCGCTGATGAAGGAGCTGGAGACCTCGGGCTCCATCGAGCGCGGCGCCCATCGCCGCTTTGCCCGGCCCGGCGCTCTGCCCGAGACCCTGGTGGTCGAGATCACGGGCACCGACTCCGACGGCGAGTTGCTGGCCCGCCCCATCGCCTGGCGCGAGATGGAGAACGTCCCGCGCATCATCATGGCGCCCGAGCGCAAGGGCCAGGCGGCCATCGGCGTGGGCGACAAGGTGCTGGCAAGGCTGCGCCGGCTGCGCGACGGCCTGTATGAGGGCCGCACCGTGCGCCGCATCACCGAAGGCCCGGCCAAGGTCATCGGCGTCTTTCACCGCTTGGCCGACGGATCGGGCCGGATCCAGCCCACCGACCGGCGCCAGAAGGCCGACTATGTGGTCAGCCGCTTTGACGCCAACGGCGCCGAGCCGGGCAGCCTGGTGCTGGCCGAGCTGCTGCCCAGCCCACGCGGCTATGGCCTGAAGCCCGCCCGGGTGATCGACTGCCTGGGCGACATGAACAATCCCCGGTCGATCAGCCTGGTGGCCATCCACAGCTACGGCATCCCGAACGAATTCTCGGAAGAGGCGGTGCAGCAGGCCGAGGCCGCCGCGGCGGCTCCCCTGGCCGAGCGCACCGACCTGCGCAACGTGCCGCTGGTGACCATCGACGGCGAGGATGCCCGCGACTTCGACGATGCGGTCTGGGCCGAGCGCGATGGCGATGGCTGGCATGTGCTGGTGGCCATCGCCGACGTGTCCTGGTATGTGCGGCCGGGCGACGCCCTGGACCGCACCGCCTTTGAGCGCGGCAATTCGGTCTATTTTCCCGATCGGGTGGTGCCTATGCTGCCCGAGGCCCTGTCCAACGGCTGGTGCTCGCTGCGCCCTGACGAGGAGCGGCCCTGCCTCGTGGCGGAGTTCTGGATCGACGCCCACGGCAAGAAGCTGCGCCACCGCTTCCTGCGCGGCCTGATGCGTTCAGCGGCCCGGCTGACCTATCTGCAGGTGCAGAACGCCATCGACGGCATGCCCGACGACACCACCGGCCCGCTGGTCGAGCCAGTCATCAAGCCGCTGTACGGCGCCTGGAAAGCCCTGTTCGAGGCGCGAGAGCGCCGGGGCGTGCTGGACCTGGACCTGCCCGAGAAGAAGGTGGTGATCGGTGCGGACGGCCATATCGACAAGGTGGAGCCGCGCCCGCGCTATGACGCGCATCGCCTGATCGAAGACATGATGATCCAGGCCAATGTCTGCGCCGCGGAAACGCTGGAACAGCTGGGCCAGCCCACCATGTACCGGGTGCATGACCAGCCCAGTTACGAGAAGCTGGATTCCTTGAAGGAATTCCTGGCCACCCTGGAGCTGAAGCTGCCGGCGGTGGACCAGATCAAGCCGCAGCATTTCAACGAGATCCTGAGGAAGGCGGCGCCACTGCCCGAGGCACCGCTGATCAACCAGGTGATCCTGCGCAGCCAGGCCCAGGCGATTTACAGCCCCAACAATATCGGCCATTTCGGCCTGGGGCTGGCGCGCTACGCCCATTTCACCTCGCCGATCCGGCGTTATGCCGACCTGCTGGTGCACCGGGCGCTGATCGCCGGCCTGAATCTGGGTGACGGCGGCTTGCCCGCGGACACGGGCGACCGCTTCCCCGACATTGGCGAGCATATCTCCACCACCGAACGACGGGCGGCGGCGGCCGAGCGCGATGCGCTGGACCGTTTCACCGCCGCCTATCTGTCCGATCAGGTGGGCGCCACCTTTGCGTCCCGCGTCCAAGGCGTGACCCGTTTTGGCCTGTTCGTGGAATTGGCCGAGAGCGGGGCCGACGGGCTGGTGCCCGTCAGCACCTTGCCCGAGGACTATTATACCCACGACGAGCGCACCCACAGCCTGGTGGGCAAGCGCACCCGCAAGACCTTCACCTTGGGTGACGAGCTGCAAGTGGTTCTGGCGGAAGCCAATCCGGTGACCGGCTCGCTGGTGTTCCGGCTGGCCGCCGCTACCCCCTCCGAGGGGCGCCCGTCGCGGCGCGCCCGCGCCCTGCTCACCCCCCGCTCCCGCCGCCGCCGCTAAGGCTTTCGGCGGGCCCTCAACCTGGGTTCCCTGCCACTTCAGATGTAGGCCAAAACCCTTGCTCCAAAGCGATAGGGCATGCCCATAATCGGCCCGGTACTGCTTTGGACATACCCCAGGTGAGGTCAGTGAACACCATGGCATTTGCACGTTGGATGATTGCGGGTTCCCTTCTCGTGGCCGGCGCTTGCGCCCCTTTAAGCCACGCTGCTGTCGGGTCCCCGCTGGGCGTCGGTCAGAACGACGCCTCCACCGCGCAGGTTCTGGCTTTCGGGCTTGAAGAGATCCAGCGGAAATATCTGAGCGCCCCCAGCATGGCCGAAGTGGCTCTGGAAGGCATGCGCGGCCTGGCCGTTCTCGATCCCGCCCTGGTGGTGACCCGGGACGGCTCCATGATCAGCCTGGGCAATGGCACCGCCACCCTGACCCAGGTTCCCGCCCCTGCCGGGAACGACCCCGAGAAGTGGGCTCAAACCATCGCGCTGCTGGCCCAGGGCGCCCGTACCGCCTCGCCCGAGGTGGCCAAGGCCACCGACGAGCAGATCCTCGAGGCGGTGTTCGACGCCAGCCTGGCCAAGCTGGACCAGTTCTCGCGCTATTCCGGCCAGAAGGAAGCCCGCGACCACCGAGCCTCGCGCAATGGCTTCGGCGGCATCGGCGTGCGCTACGAGCCGGTGCCCGATGGCATCAAGATCACCGAGGTGACCCCCGAGGGCCCCGCCGCCAAGGCGGGCATGGCCGAGGGCGACGTGATCCAGGAAGTGAACGGCGAGCCGGTGGCCGGCCTCGAACATGCGGCCATCTCGGCCAAGCTGCGCGGCGCGATCGCCTCCGAGGTGGTGCTGACCGTGCGCAAGACCGACGCCCGGATGGCCCGCCTCAGCCTGCGCCGCGCCCTGGTGGTGCCGCCCACGGTCAAGATGGCCATGAAGGACGGCATCGCCGAGATAAAGGTCACCGGCTTCAACCAGCGCACCGCCAGCTCGCTGAAAAAGGAAGTGACCCAGGCCCTGCAGCAGGGCGGGCCCGGCTTCCGCGGCATCGTGCTGGACCTGCGCGGCAATCCCGGCGGCCTGCTGGATCAGGCCGTGAGCATGGCCGACCTGTTCATGGCCCAGGGCCCCATCGTCTCCACCCGGGGCCGCCATCCCTCCTCCAACCAGTCCTATGACGCCGCACCCGGCGACATCGCCGAGCATGTGCCGCTGGTGGTGCTGGTGGACGGCAAGTCGGCCTCGGCCTCGGAAATCCTGTCGGCGGCGCTGCAGGATTCGGGCCGGGCGGTGGTGATCGGCACCAACTCCTATGGCAAGGGCACCGTGCAAACGGTGATCCGCATGCCCAATGACGGCGAGATGACCCTGACCTGGTCGCGCTTCCACAGCCCCACCGGCTATGCCCTGCATGGCCTGGGCGTGATGCCGACCATCTGCACCGCCGACGAAAAGGCCAACCCGCTGCAACTGGTACAGGCGGCCATGGCCGACACCCAGCCGGTGGCCCACCATCTGGCGGTCTGGCGCGCCACCCATTTCGAGGAAAGCGACGTGCGCTCGCAGCTGCGCACCGCCTGCCCTTCGGCCAAGCATGGCGATCTGGCGCTGGACATGGATACCGCCCGCGACCTTCTGAACAACCGGGCGCTCTATCAGAAGGCCCTGGCCGCCTCGACCCCGCCCTCGGGCAACCCCGAGCGGGCCTCATTGGTCATTCACTGAGCACTTAACCCTTGACAGGCGGGGCAAGATCGCTATCTTGCCCCGCTCTAGTTTCTCTTTCGGACCCGGGATCTTTCGTCATGGCCAAGCCCAATACCATCCTCATCAAGCTGCTCAGCACCGCTGATACTGGCTTTTTCTATGTGGCCAAGAAGAATCCGCGGAAGACCACCGAAAAGCTGAGCTTCCGGAAGTACGACCCGGTCGTGCGCAAGCATGTCGAGTTCAAGGAAGCCAAGATCAAGTAGTCTTGATCGGTACCTTCCGCGTCCTGAAAAAGCGCCCGAGGGCAACCCCGGGCGCTTTTCACTTTTGGCTCGGACCTGTAGCCTATCAGACTTCGTCGCGCATATCGTCCTTGACCGCCACCATGCGGTCCAGATTGGCCATGAACAGATCCACCAGGGCCGGGTCGAAATGGCGACCGGCGCCGTCACGGATCAGCGCCACGGCATCCTCCACACTCCAGGCCTTCTTGTAGGGACGTTCCGAGGTCAGGGCGTCGAATACGTCGCACAGGGCGGTGATGCGCCCCTCCAGGGGGATTTCCTCGCCGGTCAGCCCGGAGGGATAGCCCGACCCGTCCCACTTCTCGTGATGGGTCAGGGCGATCCGCCGCGCCATGGCCAACAATTCGCCGGAACAGCCCGACAGGATATCCCCGCCGATGGAGGCATGCTCCTTCATCCGGTCGAACTCTTCGGGCGTCAGCTTGCCTGGCTTCAACAAGATATGGTCGGGAACGCCGATCTTGCCCACGTCATGCATGGGCGCCGCCTGCAGGATCATGGCGCAGGCCTCGGTCCCCAGGCCGGCGGCCTCGGCCAGGATGGCGGCCATGCGGCCCATGCGCAGCACATGCATGCCGGTTTCGTTGTCACGATATTCGCCGGCTCGCCCCAGGGTGCGGACGATTTCCAGCCGGGTGACCTCGAGCTCGCGGTTGCGCGCCAGCAGGTCCTGGGTGCGGCGGCGCACTTCGGCTTCCAGCAGTTCGTTGCGCGCCAGCCGCTCGTTCATCAACTGGCGCACCTCCAGCATGTTACGGATGCGGTTCAACACCTCGGCCTGGTCAAAGGGCTTGGTGACGAAGTCCTTGGCCCCGGCGGCCAGGGCGCGCAGGCGGGTGTCCATGTCGGTCTGTGCGGTCAGAACCAGCACCGGCAGATAATCGTCGCGGATGCTCTGGCCCAGCCGTTCCATCACCTGGATGCCGTCCATGTGCGGCATGCGGATGTCCAGCAGGATGATGTCGAACCGCCAGCGCTGGTACAGCCCCTCCACCTCGCGCGGGTCGGTGGTGGTCCAGATGGACTGGTAACCGGCATTGCGCAGAATCATCTCCAGCAGCGCCACATTGCTCTCATTGTCATCGACCACCAGGATCCGGGCCTGGGTCAGCATATCGGCTGTCATCGGGGCACCTCGCGCACGCAACCCCGAATGGCGGCCAGCACCTGGTCGATCTGGATGGGTTTGGTCAAATAGTCGGCAAAGCCTGCCGCCTTGCCTTTCTCGATGTCGCGTTGGGTGGCATTGGCGGTCAGGGCGATCACCGGGATGTCATGAGTGCGCACCGATTGTTTCAGCCGGGCCATGGCATCCAGGCCCGACATGCCGGGCAGGTTCAGATCCATCAGCACCACATCGGGCTGATGGGCCTGGGCCAGCTGGATGCCGATCTCGGCATCGGGGGCGCTGATCAGCTCCATGCCGGCCACCTGCGCGACCAGCATCTCCACCAGTTGCAGATTGGCCGGATTGTCTTCCACATACAGGACGCGGATGGCCGGCCCCTCGGCCTCGGCCAGGCCGGGCGCGCCCCGGCCGTCCTGGGGTCCGGCCGTAGCCGCCGCTTGGGCAGCCAGCGGCAGCTCGACCCAGAAGGTGCTGCCCTGCCCCTCCTGGCTTTCCACCCCGATCTCGCCATTCATGAGCACCACCAACTGGCGGGTCAGGGTCAGGCCGATGCCGGTGCCTTCGATGGCCGTGGCTTCGGCGCCCAGCCGGCTGAAGGGCTGGAACAGCTCGGCCATACGGTGGGCCGGAATGCCCCGGCCGGTATCGCGCACCGCCAGCCGCGCCCGGCGGCCCTCGGTCTCGATGGTGACGAAGATGGTGCCCTGGGGCCGGTTGTATTTCACCGCATTGGACAACAGGTTCAGCATCACCTGCTTGAAGCGGGTGTAATCGGCGCGCACCGTCAGGCCATCGGGGCCGGGGGGCACCGCCAGGGCGATCCCGGCCTCGGCCGCAACCGGGCCGATCAGCTCCAGGCAGTCCTTCAGCGCGTCGGCCACCACCACATCTTCCAGCGACAGGTCCACCCGTCCGGCCTCGATGCGGGCCAGGTCCAGGATTTCGTTGATCAGCTGCAGCAGATGCTTGCCGCCCTTGATCACATGGTCGACGCAGCTCTTCTGGGTGGGGGTCAGCGGTTCGCGCGCGTTGAAATCCAGCATCTGGGCAAAGCCCAGGATGGCGTTGAGCGGCGTGCGCAGTTCGTGGCTCATATTGGACAGGAAATCGGACTTGGCCTTGTTTGCCTTTTCCGCCTGCTCCTTGGCCCGCTTCAGGTCGGTGATGTCCACCCGGGTGCCGACCACCCCGCCGGAGTCCAGGGGCTGTTCGGCAATCTTGATCCAGCGTTCGCCCACCAGGAACTCCCGTACGCCGCCAGTGCGGTGGAAGGTCAGGCGGTCATTCAGAAACTCATCCTCGCGGCCTACCGCCTCGGGATACATGCCCCGCTGCAGCCCCACCTCGATCACCGTCTGGAAATGGACGCCGGGCACCAGGATATCCGCCGCCGCGTGATACATCTCGCGGTAGGTGCGGTTGCAGATCACCAGACGGTCGTCGGCGTCGTAGAGGGCAAAGCCCTCGGACAGGCTTTCGATGGCCGCATTCAGGATGCGCTGGCTCTCCTCGGCCCGGGCCCGGGCGGCATGCAGCGCGCTGAGGTCGTAGAGGATGCCGGTGAACAGCCGCTGCCCCTCGATCATCACCTCGGAGACCGCCAGATGCAGGGGGAACAGGCTGCCGTCCTTGCGCTGGCCCTGCACCTCGCGGCCCTTGCCGATAATGCGGGCCTCGCCGGTGGACAGGTAGTTGTGCAGATAGCCGTCATGGGCGGTCCGGTGCGGCTCGGGGCACAGCATGGACACGTTGCGCCCCACCACATCGCCCGGGCCATAGCCGAACATGCGGCAGGCGGCCAGGTTCACATCCTGGATGACCCCTCGCTGATCAATGGTCAGGATGCCGTCGGCGGCTTCTTCGAAGATGCCGCGATAGCGGGCCTCGGACAGGGCCAGGGCATGACGGTTCCGCTCGGCCGCCGCCTGCAGTTCGGTGCTGCGGTCCAGGCTGGTGCGCAGGGTGACCTGATCGGATACCATGCCGGCCAGGTCGGTCAGGATCTGCAGCCCGGCCTCGTCCAACTGACGCGGCGCCGTGTCCATGACCACCAGCGCCCCCAGATTGACTCCGCCACAGCGAATGGGCGCGCCGGCATAAAAGCGCAGATGCGGCGCCCCGCACACCAGGGGATGGCCCTGGAACCGGCTGTCAGCCAAGGCGTCCGTCACCACCAGGGGCTGGTTGGCGCGGATGGTTTCGCAGCAGAAGGACCCCTGGCGCGGGATCTCGTGCAGGTCGGTGCCGTGGGCCGATTTGAACCAGAGCCGGTCGCGGTCCACAAAGCTGACCACCGCGATGGGCATTCCCAGCACTTGCGCCGCCAGCCGAGTGACCCGGTCAAAGCCTTCCTCGCCCGGAGTATCCAGGATGCCGGAGGTTTGAAGAACGGATAGGCGACGGGATTCTTCGGGCATCAATGCACACTCCGGCACCAGCGGCCGCTCATAGCTTCGACCTGCCCCCGATCCCGACTGGACTTATAGATAATCCCACTGACCTTTCAAGTGGAACTAATCGGGGGTAGGTCAAGTGAATGAAGAATAAATAATTTATTACAACGGTTACGGGTCGCGGCTGCCAAGTGAATGACTGAGAACCGATCAATGGTTCGCCACAGCAGCCGGAGCAACGACCGCTTCCAGGACCGCCGGCAACTCCATGGTGAAGGTGGACCCCCTACCCGCCACCGACTCTACCGTGATGTGACCACCCAGCAATTCGCAGAAATGCCGGGTGATGGCCAAGCCAAGGCCGGTACCGCCAAAACGCCGGGTGGTAGAGGCGTCGGCCTGCACGAAAGGCACGAACAGCTTGCCCACCTGGTCCGGCGTCATGCCAATGCCGGTGTCGCTCACCTGGAACCGCACCCAGGCCCGCCCGTCCTGATCCTGGAGCCTGTTCACCGACAGGGCCACCTGCCCCTGCTGGGTGAATTTCGCGGCATTGGCCAGCAGGTTCAGCAGGCATTGCCGGATTTTGGTGGAATCCGAGCTGAGGACGCCGGCCCCCTCGTCCACGGCCACGGTCAGACTGTTGTCGTTGCGGGCCATCAGCGGGGCGATCACACCCTCCACCTCCCGCACCAGCTCAGTCACCGCGATGTCTTCGACCGAGACCTGCATGCGCCCGGCCTCGATCTTGGACAGGTCCAGAATCTCGTTGATCAGCCCCAGGAGATGCTTGCCGGCACCGTGGATCTTGCGCAGGTCCTCCAGCATGGCCGAGGCTCCCTCGTCCTCGGCCTCCTCCAGCAGCAATTCCGAATAGCCGATAATGGCATTGAGCGGCGTGCGCAGCTCGTGGCTCATATTGGCCAGGAATTCGGACTTGGCGCGGGTGGCCTCCTCGGCCTTGTCCTTGGCTTCCAGCAATACGCGCTCGCCCTCCTTGCGGGCGGAGATGTCCTGGGCGCCCAACAGCACCAGGCTGTCGCCGTCCACATCCACCCGGCGCCCCGCCAGGATGGCCCAGAAAGGCCGGCCCTCGCCGTCCAGAAGCTGGACTTCCTGGCCGAGGCACATGCCGGTGGCCGCAAGCCGGTCCAGGCAGGGGCCGAACTCGGCCGGCTCGGCGAACAGGTCACCGGCACAGCAGCCGCCGTCTGCGGACAGGCGATCGCCGAAAACCTCGGTGGCGCTTTCATTCACCCGCACCACATGGCCATCCTCGACCCGCACCAACGCCAGGGGCAAGGGCGAGGCCTCGAACAGCCGCGACAGGGTCTCCTCGCGCCGGCGGATGGCGTTGATGAAGAACTGGGTGGCCTGCGCCATGTCCGACAGCTCGTCATTGCCACCGGTGGGCAAGTCCACGGTACGCCCGGCCACATGGGCCTCCATGCTGGTCTGCAATGCGCGCAGCCGGGTCACCAGGCTGCGATTCATGTACAGCATCACCAGCAGCGCGGCCAGCACCGAGCCCGAGGCGATCAGCACCAGCAGGCCGGCCCCCTCCTCCACCGCCGACTCGAAGCGGTCACTGCGGGTCAGGACGCCGGTCTGGATCTCGAAGGTCAGCATGGAGGCGCCGGCCACCAAGTCGTCGGCCAGCAGCCGGTTCTGCTCCAAGGCACTGGCGATACCCTCGGCCACCTCGGAGCGTCCGGTCTGGATGCTGGGCAGGCCATCATTACCACTGGTCACCCGAGCCAGCCGGTCGTGCAGCGGCCGCACCCGCCCCCGCAGAACCGGGCCAAGGGAATCCATATGGCGCTGGGCGCGGGCCAGATGGCGGACCAAGCTGACCTCCAGCTGCTTCATGTCTTCGGGATCATCGGTGGCCAAGGCAGCCAGAGCCATGCCGGTGATGGCCTCCGCCTCCATGATCCAGGCCGAGGCCTCGGACCCCAGAGCCTCCATCTCGCCGCGCAGCGAAGACAGTTCGGCCACCGCCCGGCGCGACGCCTCGTCCACCTGGATGCGCCGCTCCACCAGGGCGTCCACCCCCAGCAGGTTCTCCACCAGGGCATCCTTCAGCGGCAGCAGCTTCTGCGCCCCCTGGGCCGAGCTGGCATTGGCGCCCATGCGCTGCAGCTGGCCATCCAGGATCGCCACCTGCTCATGCACCCGCACCATGACCTCGCGGCGGGCCTGCTGACTGCGCGCCGCCACAAGCAGCGGCGCGTTGGCGGCGATGCTTTGGGCCTGCAGCGAAAGGGTGGAAGCGCCCACCAGGGCCGGCAGCGTGGTGGACGCCAGCTCATCGAAACCCTGTTGGAACCGGTTGAAGGTATAGACCGTGACCAGGCTGCCGCACACGGTCAGCAGCGCAAGCACCAACAATCCCGCCAACAGCCGGAACGCTACGCCGAACCTGACCTGCCTCACGCTATGCCGCCCCCCGGCCCGCAGATGAAGCCCTCAGCTTAAACCTTAGGATGATGAGCGACAATACATCAGGGGGCGCTCATGCGCTGCCGCGCAGGCGATCCAGCCGGATGCGGTGGCGTCCGTCGGTCAGTCGCCGCGCCCCGGCCAGGACGGCCGCCACGGCGCCCAGCCCGGTACCGCCGGCGATCAGGAACATGACCAGCAGTTGGTACTTCACCGCCTCGATGGGGTCCACGCCGGCCAGGATCTGGCCGGTCATCATGCCGGGCAGGAACACCACCCCGGTGGCGGACATGGAATCGACCACCGGCATCAGAGCCGATCGCATGGCCTGCCGGGTGACGGGCCGCAGGGCGGTCCAGCGATCGGCGCCCAGGGCCAGCCGCGCCTCGACCGCAGCCCGCTCCCGAGTCAGGCCTAGGGTCAAGCCCTGCAGGCCCAGGCTGATGCCGGTCATGGTATTGCCCAGGATCATGCCCGATAGCGGCAGGGCATAGCGCGGATCATACCAAGGCTCGGGCCGCAGCTGGGTGGTCAGCGCGAACAGGGTCACCGCCCCGGCGGCGGCGGCCATGCTGGCGGTCCCCAGCACATAAGCCCAGGGGCCGCTGAAGCGCCGCTCCTGGCGCGCCAAGATCTCGCGCCCAGCGAACAGCACCATGACCAGGGCCGCAGCCAGGGTCAGGGCGGGATGGGCATGGCCGAACAGCCAGGCCAGCACCAGCCCCATGAGCGCCAACTGCGCCACCATGCGGGCCGCTGCCACCAGCATCTGCCGCCCCACGCCCAGGCCCAGGGCCATGGACAGGCGATCCTGCCCCTCCAGGCTGACCAGCCCCTCGGCGGGGTCCAGGTCGACCAACGCCCGCAGCAGCAGGCTCTTGCCCGAACCTGACGGCCCCTGCAGCACCAGGCAGTCGCCGGCCTCCAACCGGAAACTGACCGAATGAAGGCCCGGCCGGGTCAACCCGTCCACCACAAGCATCTCCGCTCCTCCGATCCGTTCGCATCTTCTCTCCCCCATCGCCGGGGGCGGCGAAAATTTTCTCTTTACGTTCTTCTCTCGTTCGATCTATGTTCTTTTTACCAGCAGGGAGACCCGCCATGATCTATCAACACCCCACCAGCCTGAGCGCCCGCCTCGCCAACTTGACCGCCTGCGTGCTTGTGGGCCTGACCTTTGCGGTCATCGGCCTGAATGCCGCCACCGGTTGCGGCCAGGGCGGCGAATGCATCGGCTGGGCCGACCTGAACCGCCCAGCCGAAACGCAGCTGGCATTGGGTCAATAGGCCCCTATCCGCAAGCGCGCCCCCTCTCCGGAAGGGCCCCCTTGGGTTCCGTTGCGGACTCCCCACATCTCTGGCCGGAGCGAAGTGCCCAGCCTATGGGAGGCATAATGGTGCAAAGGGCGAATGAACCACCGGTCACCGTGGTCTGCGAAGAAGAGCCCTATCGGCTGATCAGCGATGCCCATGGCCGCTACGCGGTGATCGAGGCGCGCGGCGGCAGGGTCTATTCCCTGGACCCCATGAACCGGCACGAGGCCGAAGACACTCCCGACGGCATGGCCTGCGTGGTGGGCGATGACGGCTGGCGCGACGAAGACCGGGCCTGGCGCCGCTTCAACGCCATGCTGCATACCGAGGATCGCTACAGCAAAATCATCTGGTAGGCCGTACCCGGCGCCGCCACGCCTTCGGCATGGGGGCGTTCCTCTGGCGGATAGGCTGGTTTTCCCGCCCCCCGCCCGCCTCCACCTGAACGGTCATGTCACGCGATGCCGAAAGGCGGACCTCATGACCCGATTACTGGTCTATTCCCTGGCCTGGGTGCTGTCCCACCTGATGGTGTTCGGCGCCTGGGCGGTCGTGCTTGCCCTGGCGCTGTTCTTCACCGCCCTGGCCCCCGTGGCCAGCGTCTGGGCCGGCGCCCGGCTGGCGCTGTGGATGGGCATGGCCGAGGCCTCGGTGGTCCTGAGCATGGCCGTGGGGCTGTGGCTGTTCGGCAGCATACGCGCCCCCCTTTTCCGAATCATTTTACGCCGCATGCGCACGCTGTTCCGGCTGGCCGAAGAGGCCGGGCGCTGGCGCGACGGGCTGTGGCCGCAATATCGGCGGCAGGCGGCCATCGTGCGCCAGTCCGGCAGCACCCCCGACCCCCAGCAAAGGAGAGGCCATCATGGCCGATGAACCACGCCAGGGCCCTCGACGGCCCTTCCAGCCCCAGCAGATGCGGCCCGGCGACGTGGCCCCGCCAGGAACCCCAGGTACCGGCGAAGCCCTGTGCCCCACCTGTTCGGGCCGTGGGACCATCCGTGGCGATGATTGTCCCACCTGCGGCGGCAGCGGGACGGTGATCGAAGGCGTCGGCGGCGCCTAGCGCCCGACGCCGTCACCCGGCAGTCCCGTCAGGGCCTCGTCGGACCCGGCCAAGGGCACCTCGATGGCGAACAGCGAGCCATGGCCAACCCGAGACCGCACGGTGATATGCCCCCCCAAGAGCTGGGCCAGCCGATGCACGATGGCCAACCCAAGCCCCAGGCCTTCGCCGCTGTTGCGGGCTTCGTTATGGACCTGGTGGAAGTCGTCGAAGATCAACTGAAGCTGGTCCTCGGGGATGCCGATGCCGGTATCCCAAACCTCGATCCGCACCCGCCCGGCCCGCTGCCGGGCGGCCAGGAGGATCGCCCCCTGGCCGGTATAGCGGGTGGCGTTGGCCACCATGTTGCGCACCACCCGCTCCAACAGCGCCAAATCGCTGCAGACCCGCAGCGGAGCCTGCACGCGCAGGCGCAACCCCAATCCCTTGGCCCCGGTCACCGAGGCGAATTCGCGGGCGAGCCGGCCCAGCATCTCTGACACGTCGAAGTCCTGGAATTCAGGCACCACCAGCCCGGCCTCCAACTTCGAGATGTCCAACAGTCCGTTCAGCAGTTCCCGCAAGGACCCCGTGGCCTCCTGCACCCGCCCCACCACGGTGCTAAGCCCGGCGTCGTTCTCCGTACGCTTGGCCAGGACCTCGATGAACAGGGACAGCGCCTGCACCGGCTGGCGCAGGTCATGCGAGGCGGTGGCAATGAACCGTGTCTTGACCGCCAGGGCCTTTTCGGCCCGCGCCTTGGCGCGGCGAATTTCGCCATTGGCCCGGGCCAGCTCCTGGGCGGCGCGGATGCGTTCACTAAGGTCCACTACGGTGCACAGCATGGTGCCCAGCCGGTCCGAGCCGGCGGCCACCAAGGCCAGTTCCAGCACGCCGTCGAAATTCTGGCCGCCCGGCCCCTTGAACCGGTATTCGCCGCGATGGGGCAGGCCGCCAGCCCGGACCTGCAGCATATGGCCCTGCACCCGGCTGTGCTCGGATTCCAGCAGGCGCAGCAGCGGCCGCCCCTTGAGGCGGCTGCGCACCAGCCCGAACAGGCTCTCGGCCCGCCGGTTGGCCTCCATCACCACACCGGCCGGGCTCAGGGTCAGGCAGGCCACGGGCATGGCGTCGAACAGCGCCATATAGTCCCCGCGCGACTGCTCCAGCGCCACCTGCGCCGCCCGCAGTTCCTCGTTCTGGATCTCCAGTTCGGCCTGGTGGACGTAAAGTTCCTCGAGCAGCACATCGCGCCCAGCCGCAGCGGTCAGGCGGGTGACGCGGCTGCTGCTGGCCGAATGCTCGGTCATGGCGTATCCGCCAATTCCGGCGAACGGTCCCGGTCGGCCAGATCCAGATGGCTGATCACCAGATTGCCGTCCATTTCCTCGATCCGACGGCCGGTCACCAGGATGCGCCCCCCGGCGGGGCCGCCCTTTGGCAGGTCCAGCGTCAAATCACCCTGCTCTCCGGCAGCCAGGCGGGATATGGCCTCCTGCAGCCGCAGCGCCCCTTCTTGCTCCAACCGCCAGGCGGTGCGGCAGACCTCAAGATAAGGACCGCCGGCATCCTCAGCCGCCTGCCCCATGAGCCGGCGCCAGGCGGCATTCACCACCTTGATCTCGCCGGTCTTTTCAACCACGGCCACCGCCTCGGGCATGCAGTCCAGAACGCCCTGCAGACGACGCTGGGCCTCCTTGACGGCGGTGACGTCCACGAAGGTCACCACCACGCCCACGCAATGGGCATCCTGCGGCCCGACCTCGATGGTATAGGGCAGCAGCCGCGCCAGCATCCAACGGCCGTCCTCGGTGCGGACCTCGCGCGAGACGCCGGCGCCATTGTCCAGCACCGTGCGGATATCCTCGAGGAAGCGCGGATAGCTGAGATTGGTGGCGATATGGGCGATGGACCGCCCCACATCGCGGGGCATCACATTCACCAGCGGCGTGGCCGCCGGGGTGAAGCGCCGGATGATCAACTCGCGGTCCAGGAACAAGGTGGCGATATCGGTGGCGCGGAACAGATTGTCCAGGTCGTTGGTGATGTGGGTCAGTTCCTGGATCTTCACCTCATACTCGGAATTGACCGTGTAGAGCTCCTCATTGACCGACTGCAGTTCCTCGTTGGTGCTCTGCAGTTCCTCGTTCGAGGCCAGCAATTCTTCATTGGTGGCCTGCAGTTCCTCGTTGGCGGTCTCAAGCTCCTCGATGGTGGCCTGCAGATGCTCGCGGCTGGCCTGCAGATCGTCTTCCAGGCTGCGGATGCGCTCGGCGGTCTCGGCCCCCACATCCACCACCGCCATGTCACCGTCGGCCAGGATGCCGGTGGTCTCGAACACGATCAGGGAATAGACCGTGCCCTCGCGATCGGCAAAGGGCCGCACCCGCACCGACACGGACGCGTCGCCGCCTTCCAGGGTCACCGCATGGCTGCGCGCCTCGCGCCGCTTTCGCAGGGCGGAATGAACGGTCGAGGACACCACCGTGGACAGGCGCGAGGGCAGCATGCGGAACAGGTCCAGGGTGGCCGCGCCGGACGGCACCTGCAGGAACCGGCTGGCGGTTCCGAACACATGCTGGATCTGGTTATGCTCATCCACCAGGATCGCCGGCGGCGAAAAGTCCTCGATCAGCAGGGTCAGGCCCAGGTCGATGGCGGTCTGGCTGTCGCGCCGTCCCCGGCGGTCCATGAGCGGCATCGGCGCCGACGGCATGGTCACGCTCAGCGACAGCAGGTCCGGCGGCAAGGCCTTTTCGCCCGACATGGCCTGAAAGATCTTCTCCTTGCTGCTCACGGCGGCGAAATCCTTTGACAACTCACCCAGGCTCTCGCTGCTGCCCAGGAACAGATAGCCCGCCGAGCGCAGGGCGTAATGGAACCGCGAAAGAACGCGGCGCTGCAGGTTGGACTGCAGATAGATCAGCAGATTGCGGCAGGTGATCATGTCCACCCGGGTAAAGGGCGGGTCCTTGATCACATTGTGCCGGGCGAACACCACCATCTGCCGGATGATCCGCGACACCGCAAAGGAATCGCCGCGCCGGATGAAATAGCGCTCCACCAGATCCTCGGGCACCGCCGTCATCGAGTCGGCGGGATAGACGCCCATGCTGCCGAAATCCACCGACTCGCGGTCCACATCGGTAGCGAAGATCTTCACGTCGAACTGGGAACCGCTCTGGCGCATATGCTCGGCGAACAGGATGGCCAGGCTATAGGCCTCCTCGCCGGTGGCACAGCCGCAAACCCAGACCCGCACCGGTTCGCCCTGGGGATGGCGGTTGACGATGTCGGGGATGACCTGGGTGCGCAGGATGGCAAAGGCTTCCGTGTCGCGGAAGAACTTGGTGACGCCGATCAGCAGTTCCTTGTACAGCAGCGCCACCTCGCCGTTGGTAGCCTTCAGATAGTGGGCATAGGCCTTGAGGTCTGCCAGGTTACAGGCATGCAGCCGGCGGTCGATGCGGCGGGTCAGGGTGGACCGCTTGTAATGGGTGAAGTCCACGTCCGAATGACTGCGCAGCGACTCCAGGATGGCGTCCATGGCGTCGCCCTCGGTCACCGGGTCCTTGTCCCGGCGGGTGGGACGGCGCTGGGTGCGGCGCAGGCTGCCCAGGGTCTCGCCGATCACCTCGGGGGCCGAAATTTCGTCCACGGCGCCGGTGGCGATGGCGCTGCGCGGCATGCCGTCGAATTTGGCGGTCCCGGGGTCCTGCGCGATCACCATGCCGCCCACCTGACGCACGGCGATTGCACCGCGCGAGCCGTCCGATCCGGTGCCCGAGAGGATCACCGCCACTGCCCGCTCGCGCTGGTCGTGGGCCAGGGCTTCGAGGAAGCGGTCGATGGGCAACAGGGCGGTGGCGCCCGCCTGCTTCTCGGACAGGGAAAAACAGCCGCCCGACATGATCACCGTCTTGCCCGGCGGCAGCAGGTAGATGACATCGGCCTTGGGACGGTCGCCGTCCTCGATCTGGCGCACCGGCATGGCGGTGTATTTCGCCAGCAGTTCGGCCATCAGGCTCTTGTGGTCGGGCGACAGATGCTGCACCACCACATAGGCGTAGCCGGTGGCGGCAGGGATATTGGCGAATAGGCGCTGCAGGGCCTCGAGACCGCCCGCCGATGCACCAATGCCGACGATGCCGAATTGTTTCCTAGCCATTCGGGGTGCCCATCCCGCCTTATTTAGCGATAGGTTATTCCGAACGGCGTTTCTTCACAACCCTTTGGTTCGTAAGACTTCGGGCAAGAGTTCGCAACGCAATCGCCGTTGCGCACTGCACAAGTCCTTGCCGCCATTGCCGACGACCAACGCTTCCGGAAGTTTTTTCCTTGCCTTGAAAGACGGGAACCGGCGCGGCCCCCCGCCTGTTCACGCGAAAAGGGGACGCACCGTCCCGCAAAAGACAAGGAGAATGAGGAATGATCGCACGTCTGCTGTCGGCCAGCGCCCTGGCTTTGAGTCTGGCCTCCCCCGCGCTGGCGCAGGAACAGAACGCCGCGGCCCCCAAGGTGGTCACCACCCAGGAAAGCCCGGCGGTGACGCAGCAGTCCATCCGAGACCTGATGCCGGCCAGTTCGCTGATCGGCAAATCCGCGGTGGGCGCCCAGGGCGAGGACATCGGCAGCGTCAACGACATCCTGATCTCGCCCGACGGCCGGGTGAACGCCGCCGTGGTGGATGTGGGCGGCTTCCTGGGCCTGGGTGAACGCCAGGTGGCGGTGGAGTGGGACGCCATCACCATCAATCCGGCCGAGGAACAGGTGATGGTCAAGATGAGCAAGGAAGAACTGGCGGCAGCGCCGGAATTCAGCAAGCCCGAGGGCATGGGCGCTGGCCAGCGGGCCGAGACCGGGGCCGAGGAGACACAGCAGACCCGGGAGCCTCGGCAACCGGTGACCGAGGGCATCGACCGCAACCAGCCCCCGGCCCAGACCGACTGATCCGCCCAGAGGACCGGCGGGGCGGCTTCCCTGCCCCGCCGGCCGCTCCTTACATCTTGCGCACCCCCATGCGGGCATTGAAGGCCGGCGTCAGTAACGCACCAGCTTGGCTGCCGGCTCCTGGTACAAAGTGCGGTCGCCGTCGGCCACATAAAAGCTTTCGGTGGACCGCCAGATGCTGCTGCCCCGGTCGAACAGCGAGGCGGTGACGATCAGCTCGGTGGCCGGGGTGCCGCCGCCATAACGGCCATAGGCGGCATCGGCCACACCCACCGCGCCCAGCCCCAGCCCGCCGGCCAGCAAGGTGGACTTCATGGGGGCGGTGGCGTCCACGAAGCCGGCCAACAGGCCGGCCTCGGCGGTGGCAAGGCCGGTGGGATGGGTGGCCGGTGGCTGCAGATGGCCGACCGGCTGCGCCGCCACCAGCAGCACCAGCTGGTCATCCCCCTGCCCGGCCAGCGGCACGCCGGCGCGCATCAGCTCGGTCAACAGGAAGTTCTGGAAGCCGGCGCCAAAGCTGGTCTGATCGGCCATCATCACCTGGATCCGCCGGCCTTTCAGCAAGGCATCCGACTGCACGCGGGCCGACACCTGGGCCGCCATTTCCTGCGCCACCACACCCCAATGGGCGGTGGAGCGGATGGCCCGCTGCTCGGCCACGTCAAAGGACGTGGGCAAAGGCGCCGGGGTCGAACAGGCCGCCGCCGTGGCGGCGATCAGGGTGGCGAGCAGCAGCTTGGCGTTCCGCGACATGATGAGGCGCACTCCCGTTCAGATGCGCCATTTTCCCCGATTGTGCGGCCCCATGCAACGAAACTTGCCGCAGCCCCCCGTGCCGTCATACAAGGAAATGCTGATCAATCCCGGAGGACCCGATGAGCGGCTGGGGCTGCCCCCACGAAAACAGCGGCGCCTGCGAGCGGCTGCACAAGCCCTGCGACCCAGGCATGCGCGGCTGCATCCTGCATGGCCGTTTCACCTTCGCCAATCCCGACAAGAACCGCCGCCGCCCGTCCGAGGATGACGAGGACGCCGGCTCGGCCGAAGCCCGCCAGGACACCTAGCGCCTTTTCCGTTTCGGCAAAGCCCGCGCGGCCCCATATGCAGGGCATGTCCCCTATCCGCCTGGCTGTGCTGCTGCTGGTCCTGGCCGCCCCCGCCCTGACACGGGAACCCGGCATCGTGCCAGGGCCGGAAGTCCTGTCGCCGCAGCGTTTCACCGAGCCCCAGCCCCTGGATTCCGGCCAGCGCCTGCGCGCCCGCAGCTATCAGATCCTGGTGGAGGAGCGGCTGCAGGATCTGGAATTGCAGCAGCAACAGGGCCTGCTCGACGCCCAGGGTCTGCGCCGGCTGGAGCGCACCCGGGCGGAAGCCCAGCGCCTGCGCCTCCTGGAGACACGCTGACGGAACCTGGGCCCGGCAAAGGCTGTTAGGGATCTTTGCCCCCACGCCTTTGCAGGAGTGTCATGCAGGCCCACCCCATGCCGATGCGATCCGACAAGTCGCCCCTCAGCGCCTCGCCCGAGGCTGAAGCATTCTATGCCAACTGCCTGAAGATGCTTGTGGAGTCCGGGATACCCTTCCTGCTGGGCGGCACCTTCGCCGTCAGCGCCTATACAGGCATCAACCGGCCCACCAAGGACATCGACGTCTTCTGCACCACCGGCGACTATCCGCGCATCCTGGGCTATTTCCGCGACCGCGGATTCGATACCGAAGTGCTGGATGAACGCTGGATCGCCAAGGTGCGCAAAGGCCCGCACTTCTTTGATGTGATCTTCAATTCCACCGTGGCCGTCACTCCGGTCACCGAACAATGGTTCACCGAGGCTCCCTTGCGCTCCATCCTGGGCCAAGACATCAAGGTCACGCCGCCCACCGAGCTGATCTGGTCCAAGGTCTTTGTCCAAAGCCGAGAAAGGTATGACGGCGCAGATGTTTACCATGTGATGTTAACCCAGCACGAGAAGGTGGATTGGCGCCGCCTGCTGTCCTATATGGACCCCTATTGGGAGCTTTTGCTGATCCATGCGCTGACCTTCCGCTTCATCTATCCAAGCGAGCGGAACCGGGTGCCGCAATGGCTGTTCGACGAACTGATGGACCGCCTTCACCGCCGCAACGAATTGCCGGTGACCCAGACACGGGTGTGCCGGGGCCGTCTGCTGTCCCGCCCCGACTATCTGATCGATGTGAGCGAATGGGGCTTTGCCGATGTGGTCGGCGATGCCGGAAAGGCCGATGGATACGAACACTGATCCCTTCATCGTCGCCGCCATGGGCGATCTGCACATGAGCGAGGACTGGCCCGAGGAGGACCGGCCCGGCCCCCTGCTCATCGACATGATCGCCGAGATTTCGGACCAGGCCAACGCCCTGGCCCTGTGCGGCGACCTGACCAATCTGGGGACGGTGCGCGAGGCCGAGATGTTGGCCGAGGTGCTGGCGCTCTGCCAGGTGCCCATCATGGCGGTGCTGGGCAATCACGACCATGAAAGCGGCCAGGTCGAGGAAGTGACGCGCATCCTATGCCAGGCCGGGGTCTGCATGCTGGGCCAGCACCCCCATGTGGTGCGCGGCGTGGGCTTCGCCGGGGTCAAGGGATTTGCCGGCGGCTTCGCCAAGCGCATGCTGGGCGGATTCGGCGAGCCCGCCATCAAGCAGTTCGTGGCCGAGACCGAGAAGGAGGCGCAGATGCTGGAGCGGCAGTTGCGCTCGCTGGTCACCGACAAGACGGTGGTGGTGCTGCATTATGCCCCCGTGTCCTCGACCGTGCAGGGCGAACCGCCTGAAATCTTCCCCTTCCTGGGCTCGTCGCGGCTGGCCGAGGTGATCGACCATTTCGACGTGGATGCCGTGGTTCATGGCCATGCCCACCACGGCTCGTTCCGGGGCCAGACGCCGCGCGGCATCCCGGTGTTCAACGTGGCCCAGCCGGTGGAAAAGGAAGGATCGCGCCCCTATGCCCTGATCAGGGTATGACCAGCCTTGGATTGACGCGGGCCGCAGGCTTGGGCAACCTTTGATGCGTAAGCAGGTTGTCATTCAGGGGCATCGGGGGATCAAGGCATGGAACGACGGAGTTCACGGCATTTTTGGTCGGTTCTGGGCCTGGCCACCTTGGTACTGGCGGGCAGCGCCCAGGCTGCCGACAAACCGGCACCCTCCGCGCTGCAGCAGGCTCAGGCGCGCGGGATGATCCGCTGCGGCGCCAATGCCATCGTGGGCTATGCCATGCCCGACCCGTCGGGCCAGTGGTCCGGCTTCATGGTGGACCTGTGCCGCGCCGTGGCTGCCGCCGCCCTGGGCAGCGCCGAGAAATTCGAGATCCTGCCGGTGGAAAGCAAGACCCGCTTCCCGGCCCTGCGCGAACGCCGGGTGGACATGCTGGTGGACGGCGCCACCTGGACCCTGGACCGGGACAGCTCCTCCGGCCTGTCCTTCCCCGCCGTCTGGCTCTATGACGGCCAGGCCTTCCTGGCCCATCGCAGCGCCGGGCTGAAGTCCATCAAGGACTTGAAGCCCGAGCACAATGTCTGCGTGGCCGACGGCACCACCACCCGCCGCAACCTCGAGGACTTCCTGGCGGTCCACAAGCTGGGCGCCCAGATGGTGGTGAACCAGTCCGACGAAGGCTCCTGGTCCTCGTTCCTGAAGGGCCGCTGCCATGTGGTCACCAATGACCGCTTCGGCCTGGTGCTGCGCGCCGCGCTGCATTCCGCGGGCATGCAGGACTATGTGATGCTGCCCGAGACCATTTCGAAGGAACCGCTGGGCCCGGTGGTCCTGCAGGGCGACGAACAGTTCTTCAAGCTGGTGCGCTGGGTGGTGCTGGCCATGGTGGCGGCCGAGGAACGGGGCGTGTCCTCGCTGAATGTGACCAGCCTCAAGGTCAATGGCGACGCCGAACTGGCCGTCCTGACCGGCACCGGCCCCGATCACGCCGCCAGCCTGGGCGTGCCGCCTGGCTGGGCCCGCCGGGTGATCGAGCAGGTGGGGAATTACGGCGAGGTGTTCGAGCGGCATTTCGGCCCCACCTCGCCGGTCAAGGCTGACCGCGCGCTCAATGCCCTGTGGACCAAGGGCGGCCTGATGTACGCACCGCCGCTGCGATGACCTACCCCGGCCCTACACGCTTCGGCGTCACCTTCCGGCTGCTGGCCGGACTGGCTGCCATGGTGGCGCTGACCCTGGTGGTGGCGGTGGTGGCGGTGCTGTCCTTCGGCCAGTTCACCACGGGCCTGAACACCATCACCGGCCAATGGCTGCCCGGGATCATCGAGACCGGACGGCTGGGCCAGCAGTCGGAAAGCATCGTCGCCCAGGCGCCGCAACTGGCCGCCGCGCGCACCCCGCCCGCCCGGGAATCCGTACGGCTGCGCATCAATGACCAGCTGAACTGGCTGGACGAACTGGTCACGCGGCTGGACCGTCAGGGCATCCCGCCGGAACAGGCGGCACGCCTGCGCAGCCTGAAGGACGAGCTGTCCGACAATCTGCGCATCCTGGACAATCTGGTGGCCCGGCGCATGGACGAGGTGGAGATCCGCAACCGCCTGGTATCCGAGACCACCACCCTGGCGGGCGAATTGCGGCGCCTGGGCGATCCCGACGCCCGCGCCTGGCAGAATGCCGCCGGCGAGGCCGTGGCACTGCTGCTTGCCGCTGCCGCCATCGAGGACAATTCTGGATTGATCCGGGTCGAGGCCAGGCTGGACCAGGTGATGCGCGATGCCGCCCAGGAACGGTCCCGGCTGCCGGCGGCCACCGCCGCCGCGGTGGCGCCCCACGAGCGCGAGTTGGTGCGCCTCACCGCAGACCACACCGGCTTACTGGTGCATCGCAAGGCCGAGCTGTCCATCCAGCGCGCCATCGACGCCGCCCTGAACCGCAACACCCTGATCTCGGACCGGCTGGTGGGCGCCGTGTCGGCCGCCTATCTGGGGGTCGAGCGGGAAGTCCGGCTGGGCTCGCTGAACCTGTCCGAGGCCATCGGCTCGCGCACCCGCATCATCGTCATGGTGGCGGCGGCGGGCGCCGTAGGGGCGCTGTTCATGGTGCTGTTTCTGCGCCAGTCGGTCACCCTTCGACTGCAGGCCCTGCAAAGCTGCATGACCGCCCGAGCCCAGGGCGAGCCCGCCCCTGTTCCCGTTGCCAGCGGCGATGACGAAATTACCGCCATGACCCGCGCCCTGTCGGTGTTCATCGACACAATCCAGTCGCGCGAGCGGGCCTTGACCGCCAGCGAGCAGAGGCTGCAGTCCATCCTGGACGCCTCGGTGGTGCCCATCGTTATCATCGGCGTCGAGGACCGCCGGGTTCTCTTCCACAACGCCATGGCCGAGCGGGTGCTGAACCTGCCACCGGGCCATCTGCGCTCGGCCGAGGATTTCCTGCCGCGCGAGGCCACCGAGCCGCTGCTGCAGCGGCTGGCCCGCGATGGCGAACTGCGCGACCGCGAGGTGGAACTGAAGGCCGGCAGCCATCACTTCTGGGCCCTGGTGGCTGGCATCCAGATGGTGTTCGCCGGGGCGCCCGCCGTGCTCTTGTCCTTCAGCGACATCACCGGCCGCAAGTCGTGGGAAAAGCAGCTGACCGAGGCCAAGCGCCGGGCCGAGGAAGCGGCGCGCGCCAAATCCGAATTCCTGGCCATGATGAGCCACGAGATCCGCACCCCGCTGAACGGCATCCTGGGCATGGCCCAGCTGATGCTGGACACCGACCTGGACCAGGAGCAGCGCGACTATGCCGAGACCATCCGCCAGTCGGGCGGCTCGCTGCTGACCATCCTGAACGACATCCTGGACTTCTCGAAGCTCGAGGCGCGGCGCCTCGAGCTCGAAATGGTGCGCTTCGACCCCCATGACCTGGTCACCCTGACCGCCGGTCTGATGGCCGCCCGCGCCGAATCCAAGGGGCTGACCTTCTCGCGCACCGTGGACGAGCAGGTGCCCCACGCGGTGCTGGGCGACCCTAGCCGCCTGCGTCAGATCCTGCTGAATTTCCTGTCCAATGCCATCAAATTCACCGACCGCGGCCGGGTGGACCTGCGCCTGATGGTATCCAGCCGGCGCGAGGGCGTGGTGCGCCTGCGCTTCTCGGTCATGGACACCGGCATAGGCATCGACGAGGTCACGCGCTCGCGCCTGTTCAACGCCTTCACCCAGGCCGACGCCTCCATCTCGCGCCGCTTCGGCGGCACCGGTCTGGGCCTGGCCATCTGCCGGCGGCTGGTGGAGCTCATGGGCGGCGCCGTGGGGGTCGAGAGCATTCCCGGCCAGGGCAGCGACTTCTGGTTCGAGATGGACCTGCCCCTGGCCGCCGAAACGACGGACCCGACGGCAGCCGGCATGGCTGGCACCCCCCTGGCACCGCCTTCTACCAGCCTGCCCGCCCCGGCAAAGGCGGAACCGGCACCCGAGGCGGTGCGGCTGAATGTGCTGCTGGTGGAGGATAATGCGGTGAACCGCAAGGTGGCCGAAGGAATCCTGCGCAAGCGCGGCCATCGCGTGACCACCGCCGAGGACGGCAACGAGGCGCTGGAGGCCCTGGGCCTGCAAAATTTCGATGTGGTGCTGATGGATGTGCAAATGCCCAACATGGACGGGCTGGAGGCCACCCGCGAGTTGCGCCGGCGCGGCATCACCACGCCGGTGATCGCGCTGACCGCCAATGCCCTGCGCGAGGACGAAGAACGCTGCCTGGACGCCGGTATGGACGGCTATCTGTCCAAGCCCTTCCGACCCGATCTGCTGTTTGAAACCATCAACCGCTTCGTTGCCGAGGCCCGGAACCGCCTGCCCGCCTGATCACCGTTCGACCCGACCAGCAACCCTGGCCGATGGTCCTATGAACCTTTCGGGACGAACACTGTTCCCCCCCTGCCGCCCGGAACCGGATGGGTCTAAAACTGACTCGTCTCTCATTTCCGGGGTGATCATCATGCAAGCATCGGCACTTGCGGGACGCAGCGTGCTGGTGGCGGACGACGAGCCCTTCACCCGCACCATCGTCTTCGAGATCATGAACAAACTGGGCAGCCTGACCGTCAAGGCGGTGCCCGACGGCGCCCAGGGGCTGCTTGAAATCCTGCAGCGGCCCGGCGGCTATGACATCGTGCTGGCGGACATCAACATGCCCATGCTGAACGGGCTGGTGATGCTGCATGCCATCCGCTCGGGCCTGGACGGCATGCGCCACGATATTCCCGTGGTGCTGCTGACCGGCAATGCGGATCGGCATCTGGTGGAATTCGCCGCCGAGCTGGACGCGGACGGCTTCCTGGTCAAGCCGGTGTCCCAATCCATGCTCGCCACCCGCATGGCCGCCATCCTGAGCCGTCCGCGCAAGGTGCGGCCGTCCAGCCATTTCCAGAAGATCGACCTGGCCCCGCTGCTGCAGGCACGCGGCCTGAGCCTGCCTCCGCCGCATCTGACCGCCGAGGCGCTGCGCCGGATCAAGACCGAGGACCGCAAGGGGGCATGACGTCTAGGCGCCGTCCAAATGACGCCGGGCCCGTTCTGCCAGGGGGCCGTCGGGTACGGTGCGCAGGACCTCCAGCCAATAGCGTTTGGCGCGCCAGCCCTCGCCGGCCTCCTCCAGCGCCTGGGCCAATTCGGCACGGGCTTCCGCATTGGCCGGGTCCAGCGAGATGATCCAGCCCAGGCAGAAGCGGTGCTGCTTTCGCCGGCCGGTCACCGCGCAAAGGCCGGCAAGGTGGCTCCAGGCGTCCAGGCAATGCTGGTCCAGCTCCACCGCCTTCAGCACGGCTTCCTCGGAATGCTCAAGATCGCCCAGTTGCTGCAGCGCGCGGCCAAGCCCCAGCCAGGCCGGCACGCTGTCCGCCTCCAGCTGTCCGGCGCGGCGGAAGGCAGCCGCGGCCTCGTCCCAGGCCTGGCGGCTTTCAGCGGCCAGGCCCACCTTGTTCCAATATGCGGCCGTCTGGCCGAATGTGACGATCTCACCCATGCCCCATGATGGGCATGGCGCCATTGCCAAGCGGTTAAGGGGGCTCGCGCGGCTGTGACTTGAGGGGACCCGCGCGCCATGCCAGACTGAACCCATGACCGATCCGCAACCGCAGCGCCCCGCCTGGCTGGTCCTGACCGACATCTCGGGCTATACGGCCTTCGTCAAGGCCAATGCCGCCGCCTTGCACCATGCCCAATATGTGATCTCGGAGCTGATGAACGCCATCCTCCAGGCCGCCGGAGAGCCGCTGACCCTGGCCAAGCTCGAGGGCGATGCGGTGTTCTTCCAGGCCGCCGATGCCGATGGCCAATTGGGCGACGGCGTGGGCCGCAGCCTGCAGCGCATCTTCGAGGCCTTCTATGCCCGGCGCGATGCCATGATCGCCGCCAACACCTGCCCCTGCCCGGCCTGCACCGACATCGTGCAGCTGACCCTGAAGGCGGTGGCCCATCGCGGCGAGGTGGTGTCCTATCAATTGGGCGGATTCCAGGAGGTCGCCGGGCTGGACGTGATCCTGGTGCACCGCCTGCTCAAGAATACGGTTCCGGACAGCCATTACCTGCTGGCCACCCAGGCCGCCTGGCCGGGCCTGGGCCTGCCGCCCGAGGGCGCGCGCGTCCATCGGGAACGCTATGAGGATGTGGGCGCGGTGGACTGCATGCTGCTGACCGACAGCCTGCCCGCTGGCTCTTTCCACGCCCACAGCCACGATCATCAGCATCAGCAGGACCATGGCCACCGCAAAGCCCCCGCCCCCACGGCCGGCTGGTTGGACCGAAAGGTCGAATCCTGGCGCAAACATCTGATCGGTGCCCGATTCAAACTGCGGAACCGGCTGCGAACGCAGCGCCTGCCGGCCTGACCGGCGGGAACCAAAAGGTTGCCGCCAGCGTTCAGATGCAACGCTGACAGGAGCCTTCCGTGGAGTCCACCGCCGCCTATCTGGCTCGCAAGGGCCAGGAAATCGCCTGCCTGGCCCGGCTGGTTCAGCAGGAGGGCCGTCGCCCATCCTCCCTGCCGGACATGCCCCTGGACAATACCGGGGCGGTAATCGCCGCCAAGGCAGCCTTACGCGCGGAACTGATCGCCCGCGAGGCGCTGGCGCATCCCGGCCTGACCGAAACCGATTGGACCAAGCGCGGCCGTCACCGGGTGGGATGCTTCCGCCTGAGCTATGGGTATGCCCGCTATGACCTGACCATCGACGGACCACCCATCTACCCAAATCTAGCGGCCAGATGCGGTGACGGAGCGCTGCGGCGGGTCTATTGCAGCTCGGGCATGGGCGCCATCTCGGCCACCCTGCTGGCCCTGGCGCGGCACCGGCCCGGTCTGCGGCTGCTGGCCCTGCGGGGCAGCTATTTCGAGACGCGGCATCTGCTGGACGAGTTCCTGCCGGCCCTGCCCCTGACTCTGGTGGACGGCCCAAAGGCTCTGCGGGCCACGCTGACATCGGCCGACGAGCCGGCGGCGTTGTGGCTGGACAGCTATGTGGCGCCCAACTGGCACCGGCTGGACCGACTGGACCTGCCCCGAGCGCCCTACCTGCTGCTGGTGGACAGCACCTGCTGGTCGCGCCGTTCGCGCCGGACCGAGGCGTTGGCCAACTGGGCGCTGCGGCGGCGGGTGCCGCTCGTGCTGCTGCGCAGCCATCTGAAGCTGGATTCCCTGGGCATGGAATATGGACGCCTGGGCTCGGCGGTGTTCCTTGGTTTTCCTGACGACATCCTGGCCGACACCTGTCGGGATGTGGCACGCACCCTGGGGGTCGGCGCCCTGCCGCTGCTGCTGCCGCCGTTCCAGGGAGATGCCCGATTCCAGGAATTGAGCGACCAGCGCCTTGCGCGGCTGCAAGAGAATTGCCGCTGGCTGGTGGCGCGGTTGCGCCGCAGTCTGCCGAGCCGCATCGGCGCCTATCACCACGGCCTGTTCCTGACCCTGGACCCCAATGCCGGCCAACAGGCGCCGCCGGACATCGACAGCATGACAGACCTGGCCGAGGACCTGGCGCGGCATCTGCGCAGCCGGGGCCTGCCCGCCGGTCATTCCGGCAGCTTCGGGTTCGATTTCCTGGCGGTGGATGAATATATCGAGGCCATGGGCGAACGGCCGGTGATCCGGCTGGCCCTGGCCGATCTGCCGGGCGAAGCCATGGAGCGGTTGTATGGCGCGGTGTTGGACTGGCCCGGGATCAGCCGGCCAGGAACTGGCCCACCGCCAGCAGCAGCACAAGGCTGAGGCCCAACCCAAGCACGCCCACGAACACCCAGCGGCTGGCGTTGGAGTGCTGCTCGTTGCGCAGTTCCTCCCACAGCTGTTCCTGCTTTTCGGAAGGCTTGGGAGTATCGGGATTGAGGGTGTCGGTCATCAGGGGCTTCGTCTCCACGTTTCCGGGACGGACTTTAGCACCCCGCCCCTGCCCCGGCTAGCCGGCGGGCGCCGCCTGTGCGGTGCCCGCCGATTTCTGCCGCAATCAGCGCACCGGCGAGCGGCTGATGGACTGGATGCGCGGACGCGGCTGGCCGGAAACCTGGCCCAGTTCGCGGTCCTGCTGCTCGATCAGGGCGCGAGCCGGCTCGTCGCCGTCCAGGCCGCCCACCGCCGAGCTGGGAACCCGGCGGTTGGAACGGCGGGTGCCGTCCTCATAGAGCACGTCGAACAGCACGAACTCGCTGTCGGTCTTGGCTTTCTTCTTGGCCATTGAGCTCTCCTGTTACTGCGGACGGGCCGCACGGCGGGCCGGCGCCTGAGCACCCGGATGACCCTGGGTATGGCGCGGCGCCGAGGCATTGCGGCCGGCACCGGGCTTGCCGGCGCCATTGCCGCCCCGGGCCCAAGGCTTCACATGGCGAGCCAACGGGGCGGTGCTCAAGGGGCGGCGAGGCTCCAGGCCAGGCACCTCATGCACTTCCAGCTTGGTGCGGGTATAGCGTTCGATGCGGGCCAGGGAGTCCCGGTCCACATTGCTGGCAAAGGAGATGGCCACGCCATCGGCGCCGGCGCGGCCGGCGCGGCCGAGGCGGTGAACAGAGCGCTCGGC
>CAYOKN010000006.1:0-34167 GCA_964404545.1 uncultured Rhodospirillaceae bacterium
CCGGTGCGCTCGCCATTGCCGAACAAGGTGCCCTCGACCCGGTCGGCGCCGGCCAGCAGGGCCATCTCGGCGGCGGCCACGGCGCAGCCCCGGTCGTTATGGGGATGCACCGACAGGATCAGGCTGTCGCGGTTCTTCACCTGGCGGCCGAACCATTCGATCTGGTCGGCATAGATGTTGGACGTGCTCATCTCGACCGTGGCGGGCAGGTTGACGATGGCCGGACGCTGGGGCGTGGGACCCCATTCGGCCATCACCGCCTCGGTGATTTCCACGGCGAAGTCCAGTTCGGTGCCGGTGAAGCTTTCCGGGCTGTACTGGAACACGATTTCAGTGCCTTCGGCTGCCGCCTTGTCCGCCAACTGGCGCACCAGCCGGGTGCCCTGCACGGCGATGTCGATGATGCCGGCGCGGTCGAGCCCGAACACCACCCGCCGCTGCAGCTCCGAGGTGGAGTTGTAGAGATGCACCACGGCGCGGCGCACACCCTTCAAGGACTCGAAGGTCTTTTCGATCAAGGGCGCGCGGGCCTGGGTCAGCACCTGCACGGTCACGTCGGCGGGGATCATGCCCCGGTCCACCAGATGGCGCAGAAACGAGAACTCGGTGTCCGAGGCGGCGGGGAAGCCCACCTCGATCTCCTTGAAGCCCATCTCCACCAGGCGGGCGAACATGCGTTGCTTCTTGTCGATGCCCATGGGGTCGATCAGGGCCTGGTTGCCGTCGCGCAGGTCCACGCTGCACCAGGCGGGCGCATGGTCGATGACGCGGTCGGGCCACTGGCGGTCGGCGAGTTTGACCGGGGGATAGGGCCGGTATTTGGCGATGATTTCGGGTCGCATGGTTTTGGAAACTCCGTCGGTAATCGTCAACAGGACGGGCACACAAACGGCCGCCGGCCGGCCCGATGATGCCGGCGGCCGCCTCTTAGTCGCGCGGACGCACCCCGAGCGGGCGGGGCACAAACGATCAGAAGAGTGGGATTGGGGACCATGAAAAGCGACCTTGACTGCTGGAACCGGTGGCGTCGGACAAACGGGACGCCATCGGGCGCCCCCCTTAGCGGAGAGCCAGGCCTAGCAGCAGCAGAGTGGTCGCGGTCTTGAACATGGTTGGCAATGTGGGGCTTCCCTGGGGCCTTTGTCAACCATGCACGCTTTGGGGTTAGCGGGCGCCGCTACTCGCGGTCCTTGCGGATGCGGAAATGATGCACCCCGGCCCGGGTCTCGGCGGACAGCAGCTCATTGCCGGTCTGGCGGCAGAAGGTGGGAAAGTCGCCCAGGGCGGCGTCGTCGGTGGCCAGCACTTCCAGCACATCACCCAGGGCCAAGGGGCGCAGCGCCTTCTTGGCGCGCAGGATGGGCAGCGGGCAGGCCAGCCCCTTCACGTCCAGGATGCTCTCGGCCACGGGCTTGGTCCCCTTTTCCGGCGGTGTCGGTCGGGGATCATTTAAGCGCGGAGCCGCCCCGCTGGTAAAGGGCGGCCCGCACGATGCCGCGTTCAGTCGGCGAAATTCAGGTTCACGGCGGAGACCCGGCCGCGGTCGCCCCGCGTCACTTCATAGACCAGCGTCTGCCCCTCGTTCAGCGAACGGCGGCCCGCCCGCTGCACGGCGGTCACATGCACGAACACGTCCTTGCCGCCATCATCGGGCACGATGAAGCCGTAGCCCTTGGTGCTGTTGAACCATTTCACCTTGCCTGTCGCCATAGTCGGGAGTCTCCGGGGTGGTCACGCTGGGCGGCATGTGGGAGGGCTGAACCATGGTCACAAGTCGCCCAAGGGCCTTGCCACCTCTGGAACGCCCCCGCCCACCGGCCTACTGGCCTCGGCCGATGGGCCGTGGCACTCTTTCGGCCATGCGCACGCTCCTCCTCTGCCTCGGCCTGCTGCTGGCCGCCCTGCCCGCCCGCGCGGCGGCCCAGTTCGATTATTGGGTCCTGGCCCTGTCCTGGAGCCCAACCTATTGCGCGGCGGACAAGAACGCCCGGCGCAGCCCCGACCAATGCGGCGAAGCCAAACGCTTCGGCCTGGTCCTGCATGGGCTATGGCCGCAACGGCAGGAGGGCGGCAGCCCGGCCAATTGCCGCACCAAGGAGCGGCCCAGCCGCCAGTTGGTGGACCGGATGATGCCGGTGATGCCCGATGACGGCCTGATCCGCCACCAGTGGGAAAAGCACGGCAGCTGCACCGGCCTGGCGCCCGAGGACTATTTCGCCCTGGCCGAGCGGGCCTTCCGCTCGGTGCGGGTGCCGGCGGCGCTGGACCGCCCCTCGGTGCCCCAAGCCTTTCCGGTGACCACCATCGAGCAGTTCCTGCGCCAGGAAAATCCCGCCATCACGCCGGAGACGGTGGCGGTGATCTGCGAAGGCCAGGATTTCGAGGAATTGCGCCTGTGCCTGGACAAGGACCTGCAGCCCCGGCGCTGCGGCCCCCGGGTGGCCGACCGCTGCCCGCGCGGCACCCAGGCGGTGGTGCGCCCGGTCAAGTAACCGGGCGCGCCCCCTTTTAGCGGTTCCGCATATAGTCCAGGAAGTTCTTCACCTCGTTGGACAGCACCTGCGAGCGGCCGGTCAGTCCGGCGGCGGCCTCGTGCACCTGGCGCGCGGCGGCCTGGGCATTGGCCGCCACTTCCTCGACCCGGGCGATGTCAGCCGTCACCTCGGAGGTGCTGGCCGAGGCCTCCTGCACATTGCGGCTGATCTCGCGGGTGGCGGCGGATTGCTCCTCGACGGCGGCGGCCACGGCGGCGGCCACCTGCGAGGCTTCCTCGACCGAGTTGCGGATCTGGCCGGCGGCCTGCACCGAGGCCTGGGTGGCTTCCTGCACTTCGCCGATCTGCACCCGGATGTCCTCGGTGGCCCTGGCCGTCTGGTTGGCCAAGTTCTTCACCTCGCCCGCCACCACGGCAAAGCCCTTGCCCGCCTCGCCGGCCCGCGCCGCCTCGATGGTGGCGTTCAGGGCCAGAAGGTTGGTCTGGCTGGCGATGTCATTGATCAGCCCCACCACCTCGCCGATCTTGTCCACGGCGGCGCTCAGCGAAGCGATGGTCTGCTGCGCCCGCTCCACATCGCCCACGGTGGCCTGGGACAGGCTCGAGGAATGGGCCACATTGCGGCCGATCTCGGCGATGGAGGCTGACAATTCCTCGGCGGCCGAGGCCACCGTCTGCACATTGACCCCGGCCTGGCCGGCGGCCTGGGCCACGGCGCTGGAACGGTCGCGCACTTCGCGGGCGATGGCCTCCAATTGGTCGGACAGGCCCTCCAGGGTCTGGGCGTCGCCTGTCACGGCGTCGGACACCCCATGCACCTTTTCCTGGAAGTCGTTGGCCATGGCCACATATTTGGTCACGTCCTCCCAGTTCAGCATGGGGCCCACATAGCCGCCTTCCTGGTCATAGATGGGAATGACCGAGTTCTCGATCACCGTATGGCCCATGGTGAACTTGCCCCGATAGGGCAGATTCTTGGGGTCCTTCAGCAGCTTCTCGATGAATTCCGGGCGCTTGTGGAAGGACAGCACCGAGCGGCCCAGGACCTCTTCGGACGTGCAGCCCAGGTCCTGCTCCATGCTCTTCAACAGCTCCTTGGCCGCATGGTTGGCATAGGTGATGGTCAGGTTCTTGGGCTCGCACAGCATCACTTTGGCGGGCTGCTCGTCCACCATCTGGTTCAGCTGGAAGGCCCGCACCACGGTGCCGCGCAGCACATCCACCGCGCGGGCGATACGCCCCACCTCGTCATGCCGGTCGGTGCCCGGGACCGAGGCGATGGCGTGCCCATCGGACAGGGCCTGCACCGCTGCCTGCAACTGGGCGATCGGCCCGGTGATGTCGCGGGCAAACAGCCAGGCACCCAAGGCGGACAGCACGGCCACCACGGCCACGGCCAAGCCCACCTCGCTGGCGGTGGTCCAGAACCGCGCCTCCACATCGTCCACATAGACGCCGGCGCCCACGAACATGTCGAATTCCGGCAGATTGATCACATAGCTGATCTTGCGCAGCGGCTCCTGCTGGCCCGGCTTGGGGAACCAATAGTCCACCCGGCCCTCGCCCTGGGACTGGGTCACCCGCTGCATCTCGCGGATCACGAACAGGCCGTTGGCATCCTTGAAGCCGTCCAGGCTCTCGCCCACCCGGCTGGGCTTGCCGCCCATCACCGTATAGCGGTTGGCGCGGTCGAAGGCGAAGATGTAGCCCGCCCCCTCGTCGAAGATCATGGCATGCAGGGCGTCGCGCCAGCGGCCGATGGCCTCGTCCCGGGTCAGGGCGCCCGCCTGGACCTGCTTGTCCAGGGCCTTGGCCTGGCTGACGGCGGTCAGGGTGATGTTGCGCACCATATGGACGCGGCCGTCGATCATCTCGGCCCGCTGCACCCACAAGGTGGCACCGCTGACCAGCAACAAGGTGACGATAGCCCCCAGGGTCATCAGCAACAGCTTGATCTTTATGGACAACCGTTTCATGGGCACGCCCTTTCCTTCCTTCTCCCCTCGTTGAAATTAGGGCCTTACACGACCGACTTCCCCCAAAAAAAACATGAAAACACGTCCAAAGAGGGATAACCGATACTTTTGGGATATCCCGCTTCGGCTTAACCCGACGTCAACCCGGCCCCGCCACCATCCCGCCCGAAGCAAGATGAAGCGGAGAGCCATGGTGATCGTCCGGATGACGGATTGGGAGGCCGAGCAGGCCTTCAAGCGAGCCGAGGCTCTGGAAGAAGCCGGCCAGCTGCGGGCTGCCGCCGAGGCCTATCGCCGCCACCTGGCGGTGTTCCCGGGCAATGCCGAGGCCTGGTTCAACCTGGGCAATTGCCTGCGCGAACTGGGCGATGTGGGCGGAGCCGAGCAGGCCTACTGGGAAGCCGCCACCCGCAGCCCCCTGGTGCCCCAGGCCTGGTTCAACCTGGCGGACATCCTGGAGGGACAAAGCCGGCTGGTGGAAGCGGTGGCCGCCCTGGAACGGGCGGTGGAGGTGTGCCCGAGTTTCTCGGACGCCTATTTCAACCTGGGGCTTTTGTATCAGCGCCAGAAGGTGACGAGCGCCGAGCGCCGCTGCTGGCTGGCCTTCCTGAAGCTTTGCCGCACCGGCCCCTTCGCCGACTATGCCCGCCGCCGCCTGGTGGTGTGACCGCCCGCCTAATACAGATGCTGCCCCCCGGTGACGAAGACCTCGGTGCCGGTCACATAGGCGAAATCGTCCGAGCACAGCTGGAAGATACAGCCCGCCACATCGTCCACGCTGCCCATGCGGTCCAGGGGGATGCGGGGGATCAGGGCCTCGTAATCGGCGCTGATCATCTCGGTCTTGATCTCGCCCGGCGCCACCGCATTCACCCGCACGCCCAGGCCGGCGAACTCGGCGGCCATTTCACGGGTCAGGCCGGACAAGGCCGCCTTGCTGGTGGAATAGGCGCTGCCGGCGAAGGGGTGGACATAATGGCCGGCGATGCTGGTCACATTGACGATGGCGCCCTTGCCCCGGTGCAGGGCGCTGGCGAAGCCCCGGGCCAGCTTCAGGGGGGCAAAGAAATTCAGCTCGAACACCTGCTTCCAGCCGTCGATGGCGCCGTTCAGCACGCCCAGCCGCTCCTTGAAGCTGGTCTTGGGCGAGACGCCCGCATTGTTCACCAGGGCATGCAGCGGACGGTCGCCCAGCACCCGGTTGGCCTCGCGCACGAAGGCGTCCAGCGAGACGGGATCGGACAGGTCGGTGGGGATGTGATGGGTCCAGAGGGGATCGCGCCGGCAATGGGGCGGCACCTCCTGGCGCGCGCAAGAGATCACCTCCCAGCCCTCGCGCATGAAACGCTGCACGGTGGCATGGCCGATGCCCTGGCTGGCGCCGGTCAGGATGACGGTCTTGGGATCGCTCATGGAGGGGCAGTCTAGCAGGGCCAGGGCTGCTCGCCTATGCTTGCCAGATCGATGGGCCAGCCTATGTTAGAGCCATGTGTTCGCGCTTTGAAATGTCAGCCACGCCCAGCGATGTGGCCCGCCGCTTTCATCTGCTGACGGTGCCCGAGCGGCTGCCGGGGCCGCTGGTGCGGCCAACCGACTGGGCCCTGGTGGTGGGCCCCAGCCGCCGGGTGCGGTTCCTGCGCTTCGGCCTGCCGGTCAGCTGGCAGAAGGCGCCCTTGATCAATGCGCGGGCGGAATCCTTGCGTGAGAAGGCCTTCTTCCGGCCACTGCTGGGCGCGCGCTGCCTGGTGCCGGCCACCTGCTGGCTGGAATGGCGCAAGGACGATCCGGCCAACCCCAAGACGCCCAAGCACAAGACCGTCCTGCGCCCCACGGACGGCGAGGCCTTCGCCCTGGCCGGGCTGGTGCAGGAGGGGCATTTCCTGATCGTCACCTGCGCGCCGGCCGAGGCCATCGCCCATGTGCATGACCGCATGCCGGTGGTTCTGCGGCCCCAGGACGAGGCGCGCTGGCTGGACCCGGCATTGGACTTCGAGCAGGTGGAGCCCCTGCTCGCCCCCTACCCCGAGGCGCTGGATGCGCTCGAGGAGGGTGCCGAGCCGGACGCTCCGTCACAGGACCTGTTCGGAGCCTAGGCGGCCACCGAATCCCGGTCGGCGGGATGGTCCTTGATGAACTCTTCCAGGCAAGCCCGGTATTTCTCGGCGCAGTCGGGCTTGCGCAGGCAGGCCATCTTGGCCTTGTCGGCCAGGATCGCCGTCAGGATTTCACAGCCGTTGGGCTTCTCGAGGATGCATTCGGCCCACTCGGCCGCAACCACCAGGGCCATGTGCTCGTGCTCGGCCACGGCCTCCAACTGGTCTTCGGTCAGTCCACAGAACGCCACACAGTCATCAAGTGTAAGCATCGGACGCCTCCACCACCTGCCGGCGGGAAATACAGCGGACGGGGGCGGACGCGACGCCCTAACCCCCTGATTTCCAAACCGGTATTGAGGTATGTCAAAAACGCTAGCACAGGGTGCGGCGCAGCAACAACCATACCTCCGATAGGGCGACCTGATCAGTGTGAAAGCAGGACGGGGACCGTGGCCTCATGCACCACATGGCGGGTCACGCCGCCCAGGATCAGCTGCCGCAGCCGGCTATGGCTGTACGCACCCATCACCAGGAGATCGCCGCCCAGCTCGGCCACTTTAAGAAGCAAGGCCTCACCCACATTGCCCCGCGCCTCGAAGCTGCTGCACTGGGCGGAGAGTCCGTGCCAGAGCAGATAGGCGGCGGCATCGCCGGGCGCCACGCCCTCCTCCTCCTGCGCAGTGATGATGGTGACCGCCTCGGCCTTTTTCAGGAACGGCAGGGCGAAGCGCACGGCGCGGGCGGCCTCGGCCGAGCCGTTCCAGGCGATCACCACCCGCTTGCCCAGCCCCAAGGGCGCCATCGGCGGCGCCATCAGCATGGGCCGGCCGCTTTCCATCAAGGCGGCGTTCAGGGTCATGCTGCTGGGCAGTTCGCGGTCGGCCAGGGGGCGCCCCACCACCACCAGGTCGGACAGCCGGCCCTGCAGCGCCACCAACTCTTCCTCGTGGCCGGTCACATCCATGAACGAGGCGGTGACCTCGTCCCGGCCCGGGCCGGTGACGGTGGGAATGCCCAGATGCCCCAGGCGTTCGTCCACCAACCGGCGCACGGCGGCGGCGCGCTCGGCGGCCTGCTGCTCGGCGGTGGTCATCATTTCCTCGACCATGGCACCCGACATGCCTTCGCCCACCAGCGGCACCGCCGCCGCCGGGTCCGAGCGCACATGCAGGACGCGCACATGGCCGGCGAAGTCGCGGCCCACCATCAAGGCGGTCTCCAGCGCCGCCTGCCCGCTCTCGGTGTCGCTGACCGGCACCAGGATGGTCTTGAAGCACATGGCCGCCTCCTCTCTTCCTTGTGGCTTTACAAGGCAGTATGCGCCCTTGGTGGAAATCCGCCAAGGCGCGGAAGGATCATGGCTGAAGGGCGGACCTGGCCCTTGCCAGGGTCTCGGCCTTCGAGCCCGAGCTGTCGATCCGCATCCAGTCCATGGGGCCCAGGTCATAGGACAGCTGGGCCCGCAATACGTCCACCGTGGCGTCCGAAACGTTCTTCTTGCGGCTGGTGATGCGCTCGGCCATCACCTCGAACGGGGCTTCCAGCCAATAGCCCTGGAATGGCACGCCCAGGCGCCGCGCCACCGCCTCGATGGCCTGGCGCTGCTCGGCCTTGGCGAACACCGCATCGGCCACCACGGAATGGCCCGCCGCGAGGGCCTGTTCCGCGTGCTCATAGAGGGTGGCATAGGTGCGTTCGGTCATTTCGTGGCTGTAGCCCTGGGCCTCCAGCCGTTCATGCAAGTCCACCTCGGCCAGGCGCTTGCGGATCACGTCGGAGCGCAGCACCAGGGCGCCGGGGGCTGCCCCCAGCAGCGGCGCCAGATCGCGGCCCAGGCGCGACTTGCCGCTGCCCGAGAACCCGCCCACCGCCGCCAGCCGCGGCGGCGGCGGGTCCAGATAGTCATGGGCCCGGTCCAGATAATCGCGGGCCGCGTCATGGCGGGTGGCCCGGGCATCGCCCTGTTCGCCTGCCGCGATGGTGGCCTCCACATGGGCGCGAATCCAGGCCCGCTGGGCCAGGAACAGGGGCAGCGCCGCCAGCGCGCCCACATCGCCGGTCACATCCACATAGCGGTTGAACACCAGATTGGCGATGGCCCGCATGCCGCGCTTGTCCAGGTCCATGAGCAGGAAGGCCAGGTCGTACATCACATCGATGCAGGCGATATCGTTCGAGAACTCGATACAGTCGAACAGCATGGGCCGGCCGGCAAACAGACAGATATTGCCCAGATGCAGATCGCCATGGCACAGCCGGACATGGCCGTCGGCGCGGCGATGCTCCAGCAGCGGGGTCAGGCGCTCCAGCGCCTCGCGGCTGGCCTCCAGCAGGCGCGCCACCAGACCGGCGCGGAACACACCCGGAAGATGGGGCTGGATCGAGGCATGGTTGTTATCGATGGTCCAGCGCAAGCCCGCCGCGCCGCCCTGGTGCGGCCGCTTCTCGGCCAGCGCGTGGAACCGGGCGATGGCTTCGGCCAGGGCGTGGGCCAGATCGCGGTCCAGCTTGCCGGCGGCGGCAATCTGGCTCAACAGGTCCTCCTGCCGGAAGCGGTGCATGACCACCAGCCAGTCCAGCACCGGCCCCTCACCACCCAGGGCCAGCCGGCCATCGGCCTCGCGGGTCACCGTGGCCATGCCCTGATACAGCTCGGGCGCCGCCCGCCGGTTCAGTGCCACCTCCTGGGCGCAGGCCGTCCGCCGGGCCTCCAGGCTGGTGAAATCCAGAAAGGGCAGCCGCACTGCCCGCTTCAGCTTGTAGGCCCGCTCGCCGGCCAGGAACACGGCCGAGATATGGGTGTCGATTCGCTCCACCTCCTTGACCCCGAAGGTGGCCGGATCGGACAGGAACTGGAACAGCTCGCGCTGGGACTCCGGGATCACGGCCAACTCCTGCTGGTGGGAGCCGCAGGGTAGCGCGGGCGATGCCTTTGGAAAAGAGGCGGAAAGCCTACAACGCCACCCCGTCATCCCGCAGCCAGACATACAGCGCCGGGATCACCAGCAGGGTCAGGGCGGTGGAGCTGGCCAAGCCGAACACCAGGCTGATGGCCAAGCCCTGGAAGATGGGATCGGCCAGGATGAAGGCGGCGCCGATGATGGCCGCCGCGGCGGTCAGCACGATCGGGGTGACGCGCACCATGCCGGCCTGCAGCAGGGCCTGGCGCAGCGGCATGCCGGCGGCTCGGCCGTGACGGATGAAGTCCACCAGCAGGATCGAGTTGCGCACGATGATGCCGGCCAGGGCGATGAAGCCGATCATGGAGGTGGCGGTGAAGGGCGCCTGGAACAGCAGATGGCCCAGCATGATGCCGATCAAGGTCAGCGGCACCGGCACCAGGATCACCAGCGGCAGGCGGAAACTGCCGAACTGGCCCACCACCAGCAGATAGATGCCCAGGATCGCCACCGCGAAGGCGGCGCCCATGTCGCGGAAGGTCACATAGGTGATTTCCCACTCACCGTCCCACAGCAAGGTGGACTGGGTCTCGTCGGCGGGCTGGCCGTGATAGGCGATGGCGATGCCGCTGTCCTCCAGCGCATCCTCGACGGCGAACATGCCATAGATGGGCGCCTCGAAGCGGCCGGCCAGGTCGGCCTGGACCATTTCGGCAAAGCGGCCGTCGCGGCGGAACAGGGGCGGGCTGGCCGGCTCGTAGGACACACTGACCACGTCGCCCAGTTCCACGATGCCGGCCTTGCCCGGCACCGGGGTGTTGGCCAGCAACTCGCCCGGATGCAGCGCCTCCTTGGGCAGGCGGATCACGATCTCGGTGGGGTTGCTGCCCTGGCCGCGCTGGGAATAACCCACCCGCACCCCGCCCATCAGGGCCTGGATGGTGTCATAGACCGCCTCTTCCTCGACGCCCAGATTCTCCAGCGCCTCCTGGTCGATGGCGACCCGCAGGCGCTGGTTGGGCGCGGACAGGCTGTCGTCCACATCCACGATGAAATCCACGCTCTCGAACGCCTTGCGCACCTTCTCGGCGGCGGCGCGGCGGCTGGCGGCATCGGGGCCATAGACCTCGGCCAGCAGGGTGCTCAGCACCGGCGGGCCCGGCGGCACCTCCACCACCTTCAGGCTGGTGCCGGGGGGAACCTCGATCCCCTTCAGGCGCTCGCGCACCTCCAGCGCCACCGCATGGCTGGCGCGGTCGCGGTCATGCTTGGGCTTCAGATTGACCAGAAGGTCGCCTTGCTCGGCATTGGCGCGAAGATAGTAATGCCGCACCAGGCCGTTGAAGTTGAACGGCGCCGAGGTGCCGGCATAAGCCTGCAGGCTGGTCAGTTCGGGCAGATCGGCGAGGCGCGCGGCGGCATTCATCAGCACCCGCTCGGTGGCTTCCAGGCTGGCGCCCTCGGGCAGGTCGGCCACCACCTGCAGCTCGGACTTGTTGTCGAAGGGCAGGAGCTTGACCGTCACCGCCTTCAAGGGGAACAGCAATAGCGAGGCCAGGGTGGCCAGGGTGACATAGAGCAGGAACCGCTTGGCCTTGCCCCGGTCGGCGATGATGGGCGTGGCGAACCGCTTATACAGCGCGCCCAGGGCGCCGCCACCCTCGGCCTCATGATGCACGGCGGCGTCGATCTTGCCGCTGACCCGGTAGAGCAGCCAGGGGGTGACGATCACCGCCACGAAGAAGGAAAAGGCCATGGCCGCCGAGGCATTGGCCGGGATCGGGCTCATATAGGGCCCCATCAGCCCGGACACGAACATCATGGGCAGCAGGGCGGCAATGATGGTCAGGGTGGCGATGATGGTGGGATTGCCCACCTCGGCCACCGCCTCGATCACCTTGGTGCTCTTGTCGCGGCTGTCCTTCATGCCCCAATGGCGCACGATGTTCTCGACCACCACGATGGCGTCGTCCACCAGGATGCCGATGGAGAAGATCAGGGCGAACAGGCTGACGCGGTTGATGGTGTAGCCCAGCAGCCACGAGGCGAACAGGGTCAGCAGGATGGTGGTGGGCACCACCACCAACACCACCAGCCCGGCCCGCCAGCCCAGGATCCAGGTGATCAGACCGACGATGGAGACGGTGGCAATGCCCAGATGGAACAGAAGCTCGTCGGCCTTCTCTGACGCGGTTTCGCCGTAATTGCGGGTCACCTCGACGGCCACCTCGGCCGGCACCAGCCGGCCCTTGGCGGCCTCGAGCCGGGCCAACAGTTCCTGGGCCACCACCACCGCATTGGCGCCTTCGCGCTTGGCGATGGCCAGCGACACCGCCGGGCGGGCGTCCAGCCCGCCGCCGGCCTTGGGCGTCATATGCCAGACCCGGCGCTCGGCCGGCTCGGCGCCCACCACCACGCGGGCCACGTCACGCACATAGACCGGGCGGCCGTCCCGGCTGGTCAGCAGCAGATTGCCGATGTCCGGCACCCCCATCAGGGTCTGCCCGCCCACCACCGGCAACGAACGGTTCAGCTCCCGCACCGCCCCGACCATGAAGGACCGGTTGGCGTTCTCGACCTTGGTGACCAGCTGGTTCAGGGTGATGCCATAAAGCGCCAGACGCTCGGGGTCGGGCTCGACCCGGATCTGGTTCTGCCGGCCGCCGGTGATGTAGGTCAGGCCCACATTCTCGGTCTTGACCAGCTCGTGCTGCAGCTCCTCGGCCACATTGAACAGGGCATTGTCGTCCCAGCGGCCTTCCGCGCCGGGCTGCGCCGACAGGGTCAGCACCAGCACCGCCACGTCATTGATGCCCCGGCCCACGATCAGCGGCTCGGGGACGCCCACCGGGATGCGGCCCATATTGGCGCGCACGCCGTCATGGGCGCGCAGGATCGCCGCGTCCTCCGAGGTGCCCACCTCGAACCGGGCGGTCACCACCACCTGGTCGTCATAGGACATGGAATAGACATGCTCGACGCCGTCCAGCCCCTTGACGATGTCCTCCAGCGGCTTGGTCACCAGCTCGACCGCGTCTTCCGCCTTGAAGCCGTTGGCCTGGACGATGATGTCCACCATGGGCACGGAGATTTGCGGCTCTTCCTCGCGCGGGAGGGCGCCCAGCGCCACCAGCCCGACGATCAGCGAGGCGATCAGCAGCAGCGGGGTCAGCGGCGAATGCAGAAAGGTCCGGGTCAGGACGCCGGAAATGCCCAGTTTCATCGTGCCGCCTCCGGCCGCACCAGGACGTCGCCGTCCTGCAGGCCCGACAGCACCTCGACGCCATCGGGGGTCGCCTGCCCGGTCTGGACCACCACCTCGCGGCCGTCTTTCAGCCGGGCATAGGTCAGGCCGAAGCGGCGGGTCAGATAGCTGTCGGGCACCAGGAAGCTGTTGCGCTCGCCAGCCAGCACGAACACACGCACCCGCTCGCCCACGAAATAGCCGTCCAGGTCATTGACGGTGACATCGGCGGACACCCGGCCGTTTTCGATCAGGGGATAGACCTTTACCACCTGGCCGCGCGGCTCGGCCCGGGCCAGGTCGGCCGAGCCCCGGGGCCCCACCAGCACCGCATCGCCCTCGCGCATGAAGCGGGCATGCCGCTCGGGCACCTGCAGGCGCAGGATGGTGCGGCCGCCGGCGATGCTGGCCACCACCTCGCCGGGCATCACCACGCTGCCTTCGGTCACATGAACCTTCAGCACCCGGCCATTGGCGGGCGCCTGGACGGCGCCCTCGGCGCTGGTCTGGGCCACCACCTGGCGCTCCTGGCGCAGGGCGCCCAACTGGCGCTCGGCGGTTTCCAGCCGGGCCCGCGCGGTGTCCAGCCGCGAGCGGGTGGCTGCGCCGGTCTTCACCAGATCCTGGGCCCGGTCGAACTCCACCCGCGCCAGATCGCGTTCGGCCTCGGCAGCGCGGGTGCGCTGCTCGGCGGCCTGGCCCTGCAGCAGCAGCTTGGTGTCACCCACCACGGCGATGGTCTGGCCGGCGGAGACCTCGGAGCCCTCGTCCACGGACAGCTTGCCCACGGTGCCGCCGATCCGGGCGCGGGCCCGCACCTCGTCCACCGCTTCGACCGTGGCGAACACCGCCTTGCGGTCCTGGATGGGCTGGGGCTTGACCACAAGATCCTGGGCCAGCGCCGGGGCGGCGGCCTGGACGAGCAACACGGCAACGGCGGGCAACAGGGCAAGGGTGGAACGGAACGGCATGGCAGAGGGGTCCTTCGGGAAAGCTCTTGCTCATAATATTAGGAGTCGCTAATTCTTAGCGCAACCCCAGTTTCCCAGGAGTTTCCCAATGAGCATCGATCGCGTGGTCCTGGCCTTCGCCGGCACCGTCATCCTGGCCAGCCTGGCCCTGTCGCAGCTGCATGCGGTGGAATGGCTGTATATGACCGCCTTCGTCGGCCTGAACATGCTGCAGGCCGCCTTCACCCGCTTCTGCCCGCTGGCCATCATTTTGAAGAAAGCCGGCATCGCGCCGGGTTGCGCGTTTGAATAGGTAGGGCCTCACTTCCTCGGGTCGTAGGCGTTCTTTTCGGCCCAGCGGCGCAGGAAGTCTTCCAGTTCCGCATTAGGCCGGTCGGGCAGGACCACCTTCAGGGTGATCAACTGGTCGCCGGCCTCGCCGCCTTCGGCCATGCCCTTGCCTTTCAGGCGCAGCACCGTGCCGGTGTTCGAACCGGGCGGGATGGTCACCGCCACCTTGCCGGCCAGGGTGGGCACCGTCACCTTGCCGCCCAGCACCGCCTCGGGCAGCGACACCGGCAAGTCCATGCGGATGTCCCGGCCTTCGCGCTGGAACCAGCCATGGTCCTCGACCCGCACCTCGATCAAGGCATCGCCGGGATTGCCGCCGCCAGCACCGGCCTGGCCCTGCCCCTTCAGACGCAGGGTGGTGCCGTCCTTGGTCCCCGCGGGGATCTTGACATCCAGGCTCTTGCCGGTGGACAGGGTGATGCGCTTGGTCACGCCCTGAGCCGCTTCCTCGAAGCTGACCCGCAGGGTGTAGCTGGTATCCGAGCCATGCACCTTGAAGCTGCCGCCGGTGCCCGAGCGGGTGCTTCCGGCGCCGGCACCCGACCGCGCCCGGTCGCGACGGCGGAACAGCTCTTCCATGATGTCCTCGGCCGAGAACTTGGAGCCGCTCTTGAAGCCCGCGCCCCGCGCCCCCGCGCTGGCCCCCGCGCTGGCCGACGAGCGGTAGCCGCGATGGCGTTCGGCCCCGGTGGCGTCGATCTCGCCCCGATCATAGCGCTCCCGCTTGGCGGCATCACCGAGCAGGTCATAAGCCGCGGTCACTTCCTTGAAGCGTTCCTCGGCCCGCTTGTCATTGGGATTGATGTCGGGATGCAGCGTTCGGGCAAGCCGGCGGTAGGCCGTCTTGATCTCGGCCTGGGTGGCGGACTTGGGAACGCCAAGCACCTGATAGGGATCGCGCATGGTCCCGGAATCGATCTTTCAGGCAAACAAAAGGGGCGGCCCGCCCCGGTGGCCGGAACCATACGGCAACTGCGCGGCCAATTCCAGCCATGCCGCATCCGCGCGATCTTGGGTGGGTTTTGCTTGACGAAAGTCATACCATATATGACGAACGTCAGTTATAGTCACAAGTGGTTCCGAGGCGGGACCGCAGGGACGGGCATGATGATCGAGTGGAATGACGAGTGGTTGGTGGGCCATGCGGTGATCGATTACGACCACCGCACCCTGGTGAATATCACCAACCAGGTCTATGCCATGAAACGCATGCCCAACATCTCCAACGCCCAGGTGCTGCAGGTTCTGAAACATCTGACCGACTATGTGGAACGCCACTTCGCCCGCGAGGAAGAAATCTTCCTCGCCACGGACTATCCGGAGAAGAAGGCCCACATCGCCATGCACCGGCAGTTGGAGAAGGTGGTGAAGGACATTGTGGACTGCTACCGCCGCGAACCCGACCTGTTGAACCTGGACGAGATTTCCAATTTCCTGCGCCGCTGGCTGATCGACCATATCCTGAAACACGATCACGCCTACCGCCCCTTCCTGGGGCCCTCGGCCAAAGTTGCTGTTGGCAGCCTCTGATCCCCCCCCTGCCAAAAGGGGCCGCCAACGGAAGAACCCCCGGGAAGTCACCCTCCCGGGGGTTCGCTTTTTTTGTATCTCTCGACGCCCGCTTCGCCCTGGGGCACTTCCCCTAAACGGAGCGAAGCGACTGGGCCATTGAGGCCCCGCGCGACCGTTCGCGCGTAAGCCAAGCCGGCGGAGCCGGCGCCCGGCGCATGAGGGACAAAAACTAACGCACCACCTTCCACGAGCCGTCGGGCTGCTGGCAGGCGGTGCCATAGGCCTGTTCGCTGCGGCCACCCACCACCACGCTGGTCTGGTATTCGCGGCAATAGGCGCCGGTGGCGGTGTCGCGGCCATCGCGGAACGGGGTCACCGAGCCGGAATTGCCCGACTCCGGATTGTTCCATTGGATGGACTGGCCGATGGGCGCCGCGTGGGCCTGCTGCTCGGCGCGCTGGGCATAGGCCATGTCGGCGCGGTCCAGCGACTTGCCCATCTCAGAGCCCAGGAAGGCACCGGCCAAGGCGCCCAGGGCAGTGGCGGCCAGCTGGCCCTTGCCCTTGCCGAACTGGGCACCGGCGACCGCTCCGCCCACGCCGCCCAGCACGCCGCCGACGGTCTGCTTGGTGCCCATGTCGTTATTGGCGCAGCCCGCCAGCAGGCCGGCGGCGACGGCAACCACTGCAATCTTCTTGGCGATCATCGTTTTCAGTCTCGCATCCTAAAGCTGCCCGGATCGCCGGGCTTGTCTGTAAAGCATGGGGTACAGGAGGAATTAGGCGTTTCTATGGCGCACCCACCGGGGTAGAACCATATGCCACCCGCGGCCGTAGAATAGCGCGGACGGGATGCGATTTGAATTGGAACCCACTATGGCAATCGACGAGCAGGACCCCCTTGCCTTGTTCCATGGCTGGATGGCCGAAGCGGAAGCCTCGGAGCCCAACGACCCCAACGCCATGGCCCTGGCCACCTGCACCCCCGACGGACGCCCCAGCGTGCGCATGGTGTTGCTGAAGGATGCCGACGCGCGCGGCTTCGTGTTCTACACCAATTTTGAAAGCCAGAAGGGCGGCGAGCTGCAGGCCAATCCCTTCGCCGCCCTGTGCTTCCATTGGAAGAGCCTGCGCCGCCAGGTGCGGGTCGAGGGCCGGGTCGAGGTGGTGAGCGACGAAGAGGCCGACGCCTATTTCGCCAGCCGCGCCCGCGCCAGCCAGATCGGCGCCTGGGCCAGCCGCCAGAGCCGCGCCCTGGAAGGCCGCTTCGAGCTGGAAAAGCGCATCGGCGAATATGCCGCCAAATTCGGCCTGGGCACCGTGCCGCGCCCGCCGCACTGGTCCGGCTTCCGCGTGGTGCCGGATCGCCTGGAATTCTGGCAGGACCGCCCCTTCCGCCTGCATGACCGTCTGGTGTTCGTGCATGATGGCGAAGGCTGGCGCACCGAGAAGCTGTTCCCATGAGCCTGAGCGCCACCGACGCCGGAACCTTGATGCGCCGAGCCACCTATGCCTCGGTGGCGGTGGCCTGCACCCTGATCGTGCTGAAGCTGGGGGCCTGGGTGGCCACCGGCTCGGTGGCGCTGCTCTCGACCCTGATCGATTCCCTGCTGGATGCCGGCGCCTCGCTGATCAACCTGATCGCGGTGCGCCACGCCCTGGCCCCCGCCGACCGCGAGCACCGCTTTGGCCACGGCAAGGCCGAGCCCCTGGCCGGGCTGGGCCAGGCCGCCTTCGTGGCCGGCTCGGCGGTGTTCCTGACCATCGAGTCGGTGCGCCGGCTGTTGGACCCCTCCCCCGTCGCCCGCGAGGAATGGGGCATCGCGGTCATGCTGATCTCGATCTTGCTGACCATCGGGCTGGTGCGCTACCAGGCGCATGTGGTCAAGCAGACCAAGTCCGTGGCCATCAATGCGGACCAGCTGCATTACACCGGCGACGTGCTGATCAACGGCAGTGTCATCATCTCGCTGCTGCTGGCCCGCTTCCTGGGCTGGAGCTGGGCCGACCCGCTGTTCGCCTTGGGCATCGCCGCCTATCTGGTCAGCAATGCCTGGGCCATCCTGTCCACCAGCATGAATCTGCTGATGGACCATGAACTGCCCGAGGACGACCGCGCCCGGATCAAGGACATCTGCCGCAGCCATCCCGAGGTCATCGACATGCATGACCTGCGCACCCGCTCGGCCGGGCCGGTGGCCTTCATCCAGCTGCATCTGGAAATGGACGGCAAGCTGCCCCTGGTGCGCGCCCATGCCATCGGCGATCAGGTGGAGGCCCAGATCCTGGAAGCCTTCCCCAATGCCGAGATCATCATCCACCAGGACCCCTCGGGCGTGCGCGAGGATCGCCAGACCTTCGGGTGAATCAGCCCTGCTTTTCCGGGTCGATCCGGTGCTTATGGATCAGGCCGGTCTGGGTCAGGATGAAGGCGAAGGTCAGCCCCATGATGCCGAAGACCTTGAAATTGACCCAGAAATCGGTGCTCTGGGTGCGCCATACGGCTTCGTTCAAGCCAGCCAGGAACAGGAAGAACAGGGCGAAGCGAAGGGTCAGCTTGCGCCAGCCGGCGTCGTCCATGGGGAGGGCCTGGCCCAGCAGGGGCTTCAGCAGGGCCCGCCCGGTGGCCAGGCCGCCCAGCAGGATCAAAGCGGACACCGCCGGGATGATGGTGGGTTTCATCTTGATGAAGGTGTCGTCGTTCAGCCACAAGGTCAGGCCGCCGAACACGCCCACCACGCCGGCGGTGATCAGCGGCATCATGGCCACCTTGCGGGTATAGATCCAGGACAGCGCCAGCCCCACCAGGGTCACCACCATCAGCACGCCGGTGGCGGGCAACAGCCCCCAGGCGTAATAGGCGATGAAGAAGGCGGCCAGCGGGCCGTATTCCACGGCGGGTTTGAGCCAGGTCGGGGCGGGGCGGGAGGCAGCGGTCTCGGTCATGGTTCCTATATAATCGGACACCTCAGTCCGAGGAAGCGCTTTGCGGGACCACCCCCGTCAGTTGGCCCTGCTCGCCGGTGTAGTGGCGCAGGAAGGCCTGGGCGCGGCGCAGATAGACCTCCTGGCGCCCCTTCAACAGGTCCGACGCGCCAGGCTGCACCCGCAGCAGACTGTAATAAGTCCACACCCCCGGCGCCTCGCGCTCGAAGAAGAACAGGGTCTGCAGGTCGCCCGGGCGCAACAGCCGCATGGCGAACTTGATCACCGGAGCGGCATTGTCCAGGGCCACCACCAGCCGCCCGTCCAAGGCGTCGAGCACCCGCAGGCGATAGGTGGTCTCGGTGCCGATGCCGGGATCGAAGGTGCGATAGAACACCGGGCCGCCCAGCAATTCCTGGCCCGAGAAATCGTCCCGCACGCCGCCGCCGGGCCCGGTCAGGGCCACCGCCATGGTGGCCAGGGGGCGCCAGGCCTCGCTCTGGCTGGACCAGTAGGTGGCCTGGGTCAGGGTCGAGACGCGGGCAAAGCGGTCCAGCAGCTGGGCCGCGTCGCCGTCATGGCGAAAGCGGGCGGTGGTGGCCATGAGCACGTCATAGCCGGGCTCGGTCCAGCCGGTGCAGGCGGGCGGCTGCCAGCGTTCGGCCTCGGCCCCCTGGCCTTCCAGCAACTGGGCATGGGCCGGCTGGGACAGGCCGGGATAGTCGGGAACCCCCGCCCCGGCACAGGGCGGGACGGGAAAGGCCGGACTGGCAAAAGCCAGCCCGGCCCAAAGCACGGACACCCAGAACATGACCGCAAGGAAGGGCACTCGGAGCAACGCAACCATGCCGTCCTATGTGGGACGGCAGGCGGCCGATCAAACCCCTGCCAGGCCGCCCATGCAGAGGTACTTCGTTTCGAGATAGTCCTCGATGCCCTGGCGGCCGCCCTCGCGGCCGATGCCCGATTCCTTGACGCCGCCGAAGGGAGCCACCTCGGTGGAGATGATGCCTTCATTGATGCCGATGATGCCGTAATCCAGGCCTTCGGCCACCCGCCAGACGCGGCCCAGGTCGCGGGCATAGAAATAGGCGGCCAGGCCGAATTCCGTGTCATTGGCGAAGCGCACCGCCTCGGCCTCGGTCTGGAAACGGAACACCGGGGCCACCGGGCCGAAGGTTTCCTCACGCGCACACAGCATGTCGGGACGGGCGTCGGCGATCACCGTGGGCTCGAAGAAGCCGCCGCCCAGGGCATGGCGCTTGCCGCCGGTCAGCACCCGGCCGCCCTTGGCCAGGGCGTCGGCGACGTGCATTTCCACCTTCTGCACCGCCTGGCCGTTGATCAGCGGGCCCTGGGCATAGCTGCCCTCGAGCCCCGGCCCCACGGTCAGCTTGCCCACTTCCTCGGCCAGCTTGGCGACAAAGGCTTCATAGATGCCGTCCTGTACCAGCAGCCGGTTGGCGCAGACGCAGGTCTGACCGGCATTGCGGTATTTGGACGCCATGGCGCCGGCCACGGCGGCATCCAGGTCGGCGTCGTCGAATACGATGAAGGGCGCATTGCCGCCCAGTTCCAGGCTGACCTTCTTCACCGTGTCGGCGCATTGCCGCATCAACAGCTTGCCGATCTGGGTCGAGCCGGTGAAGGAGACCTTGCGCACCAGCGGATTGGCGGTCAGCTCGGTGCCCACCGGCTCGGGCTCGGCGGTGGTGACGATGTTCAAGACGCCTTTGGGGAAGCCGGCGCGCTCGGCCAGGTCGGCCAGGGCCAGGGCCGACAGCGGAGTATCCTCGGCCGGCTTGACCACCACGGTGCAGCCCGCCGCCAGGGCGGGCGCCACCTTGCGGGTGATCATGGCGATGGGGAAGTTCCAGGGGGTGATGGCCGCCACCACGCCAATGGGCTGGCGGGTGGCCAGGATGCGCCGGCCGTGGGCATTGTGCGGGATCACCTCGCCATAGAGGCGCTTGGACTCCTCGGCATACCATTCCACGAAGGCGGCGCCATAGGCCACCTCGCCCCGCGCTTCGGCCAGCGGCTTGCCCTGCTCGGCGGTCATCAGCTGGGCCAGTTCCTCCTGGTTGTCCAGGATCAGGCGCAGCCAGCGCTGCAGCAGCGCCGCGCGCTCCTTGGCCAGCAGGGCGCGCCAGGCGGGAAAGGCTTCGTGTGCCGCCAGGATGGCCCGCCGGGTCTCCGAGGCGCCCATATTGGGCACCCGAGCGATCAGCGAGCCGTCCGCCGGATTGGTCACCGGAAAGGTCTCGCCATGGTCGGCGTCCACCCAGGCGCCGTCGATAAAGGCCCGCTGCCGCAACAGCCCCGAGACTTCCATGATGCCCATTTTCTCGTGCCCTCCCAAGGCGGTGTGATCGGCGCTGATCTTAATCCCAAGCGGGCCGCTTGTCAGGTCACCCCGGCATCAGCCCGCAACTGCTCATAGGCGGTAAGGGCTCGGCGCCGCGCGGCGCCGTGGTCCACCATGGGTCGCGGATAGCTCTGCCCCAGCTCGACCCCGGCCTGGCGCAGCACGCCGTCCGGCGCCTCCCAGGGGCGATGGATGAAAAGGTCCGGCACCCGGGCCAGTTCCGGCACCCATTGCCGCACATAACGCCCGCGCGGGTCGAACTTCTCGCCCTGCAGCACCGGATTGAACACCCGGAAATAGGGCGCGGCGTCGGTGCCGCAGCCCGCCACCCACTGCCAGCCGCCGGCGTTCGAGGCCAAGTCGGCATCCACCAGGGTGTCCCAGAACCATTCCTCGCCCCGCTGCCAGGGGACCAGCAGATCCTTGACCAGGAACGAGGCCACGATCATGCGCACCCGGTTGTGCATCCAGCCGGTCTGCCACAGCTGGCGCATGCCCGCATCCACGATGGGATAGCCGGTGCGGCCCCGGCACCAGGCCTGGAAGCCGGCCTCGTCGGCGGCCCAGGGCAGGCGCTCGAATTCGGGTTTCATGGGCCGGTCGGGCAGCGTCGGATTGTGGGCCAGCAGATGCAGATAGAATTCCCGCCAGCCCAGCTCCTTCAGGAAGGTGTCGGCGCCGTTGCCCGGCGGGCGGGCGCGCACCGCATGCCAGATCTGGCGCGGGCTGATCTCGCCGAAGGCCAGATGGGGCGACAGGCGGCTGGTGCCGTCCACCTCGGGCCGGTCGCGCTGGGCGGCATAGGCCTCGATCCCGTGGTCCAGGAACCATTCCAGGCGCTCGCGGGCCGCAGCCTCGCCCGGGGTCCAGGTTTGACGCAGACCGCCGGCCCAGTCAGGGGCGGTGGGCAGAAGCCCCCAGTCCTCCAGCCGATCCGAGGCCACCGGGCGCGCCACCGGCTGCAGCCGGTCGGGCCGGGGCAGCGGCAGGGGCGGCGGCGGCAGCTGCAGGCAAGCCCGCCAGAACGGGGTGAAGACCTGAAACATCTGGCCGGTCTGGGTGCGCACGCCGTCGAACAGGCGATAACCGCCGAAGTCGCACACCTCGATCCCGTCCAGCGTCAGGCCGTCGCCGTAATGGTCGCGGAAGACCGCCTGGGCGCCGCTTTCGGCGGCCAGGTCGGCCAGCACCTGCGCCGGCTGTCCCCGGCGCAGCACCAGCGGCACGCCCAGGGCCTGAAGGTCGGCGGCCAAGGCGGCCAGGGACTGGTGCAGCCACCAGCGCGCGGCGCCGCCCAGGCTCCAGCGGCGGCTGTCGCGCAGGATGAACACCGGCAGCACCGGGCCGCGCCGGGCCGCCTCGGCCAAGGCGGGATTATCGGCCAGGCGGAGATTGCGGCGGAACCAGACGATGGTGGGAGACGGGGAACTGGCGGAAGCGGCAGGGGGCATGGACGGTCTATCTCGGGCGAAGGGGGCACCCCACCACGATGTGGGGAGCCCCGCCCCAAGCTTCAACCGAACCGCCTAGCTTGTCCACACCCAGCGGCCAGCGCGGTTGCGGCAGGCCGTGTTGTCATAGCGGGCGGACTTGCCGCCCACGGTCAGCCGTTCCTGATAGTCGCGGCAATAGACCCCCGTGTCGGTCTTGCGGGTGCGCACCGGCAGCACCTGGCCCGAAGCGCCGGTGGCCTTGTTGCGCCAGGACAGGGGCTTCTGGTCGGGATGCTTCTCCAGAGCCGACTGCACGGCAGCAGCCGCCTTGGCCACGTCCTGCTCGGTCAACTGGTCGTAGAGGGTGGGCTCGGGCGGAGCCACTTCGGTCCCGGACAGCTTGTCGCCCACCTGGGCCAGCGAGGCCTGGAAGTCCTGGGCGAACCGGCTTTCGCAGCCGCCCAGGAGAACCGTGCCGGCCAGCACGGCCAAAAGGATCTTCAGTCGGATCATCACGTTCCGGTCACTCCGGTGGTGGTGTCGCCCGTGGGGCCGTCGGTGGCGGTGTCGGTGCCGTCGGTGGGGGTGGTCCCGTCGGTCGCCGTGTCGGTCCCGTCGGTGGGCGTGGTGCCGTCGGGGGTGGTGCCATCAGGAACCGAGCCAGGCGTTTGGCCGGCGCGGGCGGCGTCGAGGTCGGAGGCATCCACAGTGCCGTCGCCATTCACATCCAGATTGGCCCCGGCCCAACCGGTTTCATCCTCACCCGGCACCGCGCCACGCTCTTGCGGGGTGCCGAAATTGGCCTGCAGCGCGCCCACGCTGGCGGAATAGCCCAGCGCCTTGGCGATACCCACCATGGTGGAGACGCGTTGACCATGATTCTTGAAACTGGGATCGCTGATCTTGCCGCCCCAGCCCTTGGCGGCCAAGGCACTGGTCTGCTTGGCGGACAGGGTGGTGGTGGTGCCCATCTCGCTCAGGCTGACGGTGCTCAGGCTGACGCTGTCACGGGCCTTACCCTTGGCCGCCGCCGCATCCAAGGCACCGGCATAGCGGCCCCGGGCGGCGTCCTTGCCAGCCTCGCTGCGCCCCACCGAGGCCGAGCCCCCTTTGCCCCCGCCGTAACCGCCCGCCGACGCGGACTTGCCGCCGCCATGACCACCCCCGGCACTGCCGCCGCCATGGCCGCCGCCATTGCCGCCGCCATTGCCGCCGCCGTTGCCGCCACCGTTGCCGCCACCGCCACCACCGCCGTTACCGCCACCGCCGCCACCGCCCTTGGCGAAGGCCGGCTTATCCAGGCTGGACAGCGAAAGGTCGAGAGACATGGGGGCCGCGGCCAAGGCCAAGGCGGCACCGAGAAGAAGGGAAGACCGGAAGAAGGACATGGCGCACTCCAGATTCGCTTGCGGGAAGCTTATCGGAGCTACCTTAAGCGACAGTGACGCCGGTCACGTGTGGCTAAGCGAGGGCTTTTTTGAGGCGGTCCACCACCTCTGCCCCCTGGGCCTCGCCATAGGGCTTGGCCGGCACCGCGCCCCACACCGGGCGAGGCCAGGCGGGGTCGCCCGGATTGCGGCCCACCACATGCACATGCAGCTGCGGCACCATGTTGCCCAGAGCCGCCACATTGATCTTGGCCGGCTGGAACTCGGCCTCGATGACCTGCGAGGCCTTGACGATCTCGTCCATCAGCCGGACCCGGTCGGCGGCATCCAGCTGGTGGATTTCGCGGATGTTGGCGCGGGCGGGGACCAGGATCAGCCAGGGATAGGTGCTGTCATTCATCAACAGCACCCGGCACAAGGGCCAGTCGATGACCGGCAGGGTGTCGGCAACGAGCCGCTCATGCAGGCTGAACATGACTTTCTCCCTGGGGACAGAACAGGTTGACGGCGTCCAGCACCGCCTGGACCGGAATCGCTTCCATGGCCTCGGCGCCGAAGTCCTGGGCCCGCAGCACTGCCAGGCGGCTGGCCACGGGCGCGAATTTGTCGGGCGGGGTGGGGCCGAACAGCGACACCAGCGGCACGCCGCCCGCTGCCAGCATATGGCCGGTGCCGCTGTCATTGGCAACCGCTGCCGAAAGCCGGGCGGCCAGCGCGATGGTCAAGGCCGGCGGGGCGCCCGGCGCCTGCTGCAGCGGCAACAGCGCCTGGGGCAGGCCAGAGCGCACGGTCTCGACCCAGTCGGCCTCGGCCGGGCCCAGCATCAGGACCGGCGTGCGGCCGCTGTCCGACAGCCGGCGGCCCAGGTCCAGATAGCACTCCAGCGGCCAGCATTTGTGCTTGCCGCCGGCGCCGGGGGCCAGGCCCACATAGGCGGGGCCGGCGGGCAGCAGCGCCTCGGCCTGGGCCAGCACGGCCGGATCGAGGGCCAGCGGCGCACTGGGGTCGGCGGGGTGACCACTGGCCAGTTCCACCAGGTCCAGAAGCTGGCGCACCATGCTGCGCGCCTTCTGGCGGTTGGCCGGGCGCGCGTCGGACAAGGCCCAGCCCGCCGCCGACGACAGGAAGCGGCCATGACGGATGCGCTTCAGGATCAGAGTGGTCAGCAGCCGGCGTTGGGTGTCGATCACCAGATCAAAGGACCGGCCGGGCAGCGGCCGACGCAGCAGCTCGACCGCCTTCGAGCCGATGCCGGCATCCTCGATCACCTCGTCCAGCAGCCCCGCCACCAGCGGCGCCAGGCTGCCGCCATAGACGCTTCGGCCCTTGCCCGCCAGCCAGGTGATGCGCGCCCGGGGATAGGCGGCGCGCAGGGCCCGCAGGAACGGCAGCTTCATCAGCCCGTCCCCCACAAGGTCGAGGCCCACATAGACAAGGATGGAACGCGGCGCGGTCATGGCTGCCCCAGGATGGTTTCAGGCGGCGAGACTAGTGGGCTAATCCCTTCGGGAAAACAAAAATTGCCCCGGGGTTTTATGTTATCACTCTTACATGAGCCCCCGCCGTCTGCTCCTCTCGCCCTATCTGCTGACTGCCCTGCCGCCCCTGTTCTGGGCCGGCAATGCGGTGGTGGGGCGCGCCGTGGTGGGCGAGCTGCCGCCGGTGGCCATGTCCTTCTGGCGCTGGGCGGTGGCCCTGGCCATCCTGCTGCCGGTGGGGCTGCCCCTGCTGCTGCGCGAGGCGGCGGTGATCCGCCGGCATTGGCGGGTGCTGCTGGCCCTGTCGGTGACCTCGGTCACCGCCTACAACACCCTGCTCTATCTGGCCCTGCAAAGCACCACCGCCATCAATGCCACCCTGGTGGGCTCCAGCCTGCCCATCGCCATCCTGGGCTTGAGCTGGGTCTGGCTGGGCGAGCGCACCACGCCGCGCCAGCTGGCCGGCTTCGCCCTGTCCCTGGCCGGGGTGCTGGCGGTGATCGCGCGCGGCGACCCGCAGGTTCTGCTGGCCCTGGAGCTGCGCCCGGGCGATCTGTGGATGCTGGCCGCCACCCTCAGCTGGGCGGTCTATTCGGTGCTGCTGCGCCGCCATCCGGTGCCGCTGCGCCCGGTGGCGCTGCTGACCCTGCAGGTGGCGCTGGGCCTGCTCTGCCTGTTGCCCTTCTATGGCTGGGAACTGGCCCTGGGCCTGCGCGCGACCGCCAGCCCGCAGACCCTGGCCGCCATTCTCTATGTGGCGGTGTTTGCCAGCATCGCCGCCTATTATTTCTGGAACAAGGGGGTGGCCGAGCTGGGGCCGGGCACCGCCGGGCAGTATGCCTATCTGATTCCGGTGTTCACCGCCGTGCTGGCGGTGCTGTTCCTGGGCGAGCAGTTCCAGTGGTTCCACGCCGCCGGGCTGGTGCTGATTTTCGGCGGCATCTGGGTGGCCACCCGGAAATAGATCAGGCCGCTGGCACCCGGTCGGCGGCGGTGGCCTCGCGGATCAAGGCCTGCAGCTGGGTCATCAGGTCCTCGCGGCTATAGGCGCCCTTTTGCAGCACCCGTTCCACATGGCCGTTCAGGGTGGCCCGGTCCTCGGCCGACAGGTCGCGGGCGGTGACCACCAGCACGGGGATGGATTTCAGGTCTGGGCGGTTGTCCAGCTCGCGCAGAAAGGCAAAGCCGTCCATCACCGGCATGGCCAGGTCCAGCAGCACCAGGTCGGGGCGCTGGGCGGCCATGCGCTCCAGCGCCTGCTGGCCGTTCTCGGCTTCGGTCACCAGCCAGCCTTCACGCAAGAGCTGGCGGGCCAGCAGATGGCGGGCCTCCACCTCGTCATCCACCACCAGCGCCCGGGCATCGGCGCGCCGGCGGAAGCGGGTCAGGGCGGCGGCCAGGCGGTCGCGGTCCACCGGCTTGTTCAGGTAGTCGGCCACCCCCAGGGCAAAGCCCAGGTCGCGGTTCTCGGCGATGGTCAGCATGACCACCGGAATGGCGCACAGCTGCGGATCGCTTTTCAGCCGGGTCAGGGTGGCCCAGCCGTCCAGACCCGGCATCCTCACATCCAGGGTGATCACGTCGGGGCGCAACTGCGCCGCCAGGGCCAGGCCTTCCTCGCCGCCCGAGGCGGTGACCACCCGATAGCCGTCGCGCGACAGCATGCGCTGCAGCAGGTCGCGGGCGTCCGGGTCGTCATCCACCACCAGCACCAGCTGATGGCTTGCGCCCGGCCGGGCCACCGGCAGCGCCATCTCGGCACCGCGCGGTGCGGTGACCGGCAGCTCCACGGTAAAGGTGGTGCCCTTGCCCAGCTGGCTCTCGCAGCGAATGGTGCCGCCCATCATTTCGCAAGTGCGCTTGCAGATGGCCAGTCCCAGCCCGGTGCCGCCGAAATGGCGGCTGGTGGAGGCGTCAGCCTGGGTGAAGTCCTGGAACAGCCGGTCCAGATGCTCGGGCGCGATACCCATGCCGGTGTCGGTCACCTGGATCAGCACGGTCTGCGGGTCGCCCAGACCATCCACGCGGCCGGGCTGCACCGACAGGGTGATGCGGCCCTGGCGGGTGAATTTGGCGGCATTGGACAGCAGGTTGAACAGCACCTGGCGCAGCCGGGTCAGGTCGGCATGCAGGGTGTCCACCGCCGGGTCGTGGCGCAGGCTGAGCACATTCTCGTTGCGCTCCACCAGCGGCGCCACGGTGCCGCAGACATCGTCCAGCATGGTGGCCACGGCAAAGGTCTCGGGATAGAGCTCCATCTTGCCGGCCTCGATCTTGGACAAGTCCAGAATATCGTTGATCAGGGTCAGCAGATGCTTGCCGGCGGCGTTGATCTTGTGCAGGTCGGGCACCAGGGCCTCGTGTCCCTCGTCCCGCGCCTCTTCCTCCAGCATCTCGGAATAGCCGATGATGGCGTTCAGGGGCGTGCGCAGCTCGTGGCTCATATTGGCCAGGAACAGGCTCTTGGCCTGGTTGGCGGTCTCGGCCGCCTCCATGGCCTTGCGGATCTCGGCCTCGGCGCGGCGGCGCAGGGTGATGTCGCGGAACGAGACCACGGCGCCGATGATGGCGCCCGAGCCATCCAGCATGGGGGTCGAGGTGAATTCCACCGGCAGCTGCTGGCCCGACTTGGTCCAGAACACCTCGTCCTGGGCATGGTAGGGCCGGCCGTCGGCCACGGCCCGCTGGATCGGGCAATCCTCGACCGGATAGGGCTGGCCGCCCGGCCGGGTGTGGTGGGTCAGGTCATGCAGCGAATTGCCGATAAGATCCTCGGGCGCGAAGCCCAGCATGCGCGAAGCCGCCGGATTGACGAACAGGGTGCGGCCTTCATGATCCAGGCCGCAAATGCCCTCGGCCACGGAATCCAGCACCAGACGGTTGATGCGGCTGACCCGGGCCAATTCCTCGGCGATCTGCTTCTTTTCGGTGACATCCCGCTTGATGGCCACGAAACGCACAATGCGGCCCGAGGCATCACGCACCGGCGAGATGGTCTGCTCGGCGAAATAGAGGCTGCCGTCCTTGCGGCGGTTCACCACCTCGCCGTGCCAGACCTCGCCATGCAAGATGGTGGACCACATGGCCGAGAAGAAGGCCTCGTCATGCTGGCCGGATTTCAGCATCGCCGGGGTGCGGCCGATCAATTCCTCAAGCGAGAAGCCGGTGGCGCGCGAGAAGGCCGGGTTCACATAGTCGATGCGCCCGTCGCGATCGGTGATCAGGATCATGTCCTCGGCCGCCTCGATGGCGGTGGTGCGGACCCGCAGCACTTCCTCATAGCGTTCGCGCTGCACCAGCTCCTGCTGCAGCTGGTTGCGGGCGCGGGCCAGCGAGCCGGACAGCCGGCGGAAATAGAACGCCGTTCCCACCACGCCCAGCACCAGCACCAGCCCGCCCAGCAGATAGGGCCCATAGGCCGCCAGAACGCCCTTCAGGGTGATCCGGCCATAGTCGCGGAACGGCCCCAGGCGCAGCGCCTTGAACAGCTCATGCACCCGCTCATAGCTTTGCGGGATGGTCCAGCCGGCGATGCCCGCCGCCTGGGCCGCATCCGAAGCGGGCGGCATGGACAGCAGCGCCACCGCCACCTGCTCGGACAGGGCGTCGGGCACATGGCTCAACGCGGCAAAGGGCCATTCGGGATAGAGCGCGGTCGAGCGCAGGAACGGGAACCGCTCGGCGTCGGGCGCCTGGGGGTTCATCACGGTGATGCGCGCCAGGTCCACCCGCCCCTGGGCGGCCATCCCCTCCAGGGTGTCGGTGCGCACCACGCCCACATCAGCCCGGTCGGCCAGCACCGCCTCGACCACCGCATCATGGGTGCCCACGAACTGTACCCGCAGGTCATAGTCCGGCGACAGCCCCACCCTGTGGATCTCGTAGGCGGCCATCTGCCAGCCGCCCAGGGAATGCACGTCCACCGCCGCCACCCGGGCGCCGGCCATGTCCTGCAGCCGCTGGGGCTGCAGCCGGTCGGCGCGGCGGAAGATCACCGAGCCGAACACCGGCAACGCCTTGCCCTGGCGCAGCGTCTTCTGGGTGGCGATGCGGCTGACGCCATAGAGCGATTCGAACTCCACATAGATGCCGGAATTGGCCACCACGAAATCCACCCCGGCCTTTTCCACGGCGGGATAGATCTCGTCGAAGCTGAGCGGCACCACCTGGAAGCGGTATTGGGGAATGGCCTGGGACAGATAGGCGGCGGTGGGCTCCCACGACTGCAGGGCCGCGCTCTCGCCCATATGGGCCAGCACGCCGATGCGCACCACCGGCGGATGCTCCTGCAGCGCGCCGGACGAGGGCAAGGCCGGATGGTCGGCCCGCGCCGGCGGCGCCAGGGCAAGCCACAGGGCGGCCAGCAACAGCAGCCCGAACAGCTTCGGCAATCCCTGGTTTCGGCACCAATGCATCGGATCAGATCACGCGCGGAACGGGCGCTTGCCCCATCCCGTCGACACCCCCAGTGACGTTACGGTTACTATAACCGGGGGCGAAACGGTCTGCAGCACATATCATCCGAAAGGATGCCGCGCCTATCCGTCCTGCTCGGCGGTCTGGTGCGGAAAGTCGCCCAGCGGCCCGATCACCCGCTGGTCGCGCTGGAACATGGGCGGGCTTTGCATGTAGAGGCCCAGCAATTCCGCGACCGCCGCCAGGCTGCGCAGGTGGGTGCGCTCATAGCCGTGCGAGCCGTCCACGGCAAAGCAGACCAGCGCGGTGCGGATGTCGTTGCCCGCCTCCAGCGCCGCCGCGCCGTCCGAGCGGTAATAGCGGAACACGTCGCGCGAATGGTCGATGCCGTGGCTGCGGCACAGGTCCAGCAGGCTGCGGGTCAGATGCCAGTCGAAGGGGCCCGAGCTGTCCTGCATGGTGACGGTGACGCCATAGCGGCTGGTGTTCTGGCCTGGGGCCACGGTGCCGTTGTCCACGGACACCATCTCGGACACATCGCCATGCAGCACCGACGAGGCCCCCACCCCCACCTCTTCCGAGATGGTGAACAGGAGATGGCAGTCCAGCGGCAGCCGCACATCGCTCTCGGTCACCGCCTTGGCGGCGGCCAGCACGGTGGCCACACCGGCCTTGTCGTCCAGATAGCGGCTGTTGATGAAGCCGTTGTCCAGGAACTCGGTGCCCGGGTCCACGGCCACATAATCGCCCACATTGAAGCCCAGCCGGGCCAGACCGGCGGCATCCTCGACCTCGGCGTCGACCCGACATTCCACATGGGTCCAGCCCACGGGCTGGCTGTCCACCTCCTTGTTGAACACATGGCCCGAGGCCTTCAGCGGCAGGATGCTGCCCCGGTGGCGCCGGCCCTCGTCGGAAAAGATGGTGACCCGCGCCCCCTCGGCGAAGCGCGCCGACCAGGTGCCGATGGGCACCAGTTCCAGGCACCCATTGTCCTTGAGCCGTTTCACCATGGCCCCCAGGGTGTCCAGGTGGCTGATGATGGCGCGGTCGGGGCTGTGCCGGCTGCCCTGCAGGTTGGCGCGAATGGCGCCCCGGCGGGTCAGCTCCACCTCGATGCCCATGCCGCGCAGCTCCGAGGCCACCAGATGCACCACATCGTCGGTCAGGCCGGTGGGTGACGGCACCTCCAGCAGCCGGCGCAGGGTGGTCGTCAGATAATCGGTATCAATGGCAAGCTTACGCACGGACGTCAGGCCTCCTCGGGGCGGGCGGTCTGGGGAAAAAGCAGGTCCACGAACCGCTCGGCGGTGGGCTGGGGCTCGTGGTTGGCCAGGCCCGGCCGCTCGTTCGCCTCGATGATCACATAATCCGAGCCGCCCACGGCGGGCACCAGGAAGTCGAAGCCCACCACGGGGATGTCCAGCGCCCGGCTGGCCGCCACCGCCGCTTCGGCCAGTGCGGGATGCAGCTGGGCGGTGACGTCGTGGATGGTGCCTCCCGTATGCAGGTTGGCGGTGCGCCGCACGGTGACCGCACGCCCCTCCTCCGGCACCGAGTCCAGGTCCAGCCCTTCGGCCCGCAGGCAGCGCAGGGTCTCGTCATCCACCGGGATGCGGCTTTCGCCCCCGGTGGCGGCGGCGCGGCGGCGGCTTTGCGTCTCGATCAGCGCCGCCACGCTCTGGCGGCCGTCGCCGACGATTCCGGCGGGGCGGCGCACCGCTGCCGCCGCCACTTTATGGCCGATCACCACGATGCGCAGGTCCTGGCCTTGCACGAATTCCTCCAGCAGCACGGTTTCGCAATGGCGCCGCGCCCGCTCGATGGCGGCCTCGACCTCGGGCTGGGTGGACAGGTCCACCGAGATGCCCGCCCCCTGCTCGCCCCGCGCCGGCTTGACCACCACCCGGCCATGGCGGGCCAGGAAGGCCGCCACCTGGGCGGCATCGCCCGCCGCCGCCTGGGCCGGCACGCGCAGGCCGGCGCCCAGCAGCACCCGGCGGGTCACCGCCTTGTCGTCGCAGCGGCTCATGGCCACCGCCGAGGTCAGCTCGGACAGGCTTTCCCGGCAGACAATGGTGCGCCCGCCATGGGTCAGGCTGAAATAGCCCGCCTCCTCGTCCAGCACCTCCACCAGGATGCCGCGCCGCCGCGCCTCGTCCACGATGATGCGGGCATAGGGGTTCAGCCGGCCTTCGGGCTGCGGGCCCATATAGAGCCGCTCGTTGATGGGGTTCTTGCGCTTCAGGCAGAACACCGGCACCCGCTCGAAGCCCAGCTTCTCGTACAGGCGGATGGCTGCCTGGTTGTCATGCATCACCGACAGGTCCAGGAAGAAGCGCCCGCGTGCCTGGAAATGCTCGGCCAGATGCCGCACCAGGGCCTCGCCCACCCGGGGGTGGCGGGCTTGGGGGTCCACAGCCAGGCACCACAGCGAGCTGCCATTCTCGGGATCGTCGAAGACCAGGCGGTGGTCCACCCCGGTCACCGCGCCGATCACCTGGCCGGTGGCGTTGTCCTCGGCCACCAGCAGGGTCAGCATCCGCTCGTGGCGGCGCTGCAGCAGCACGGCGGGGTCGGTGGGCACCATGTGGCAGGACTGGACGATGCGGTTCACCGCCTCGGCATCCTCCTGGGTGCGCAGCTTGCGCACGGTGAAGCCGCGCCGCCGCGCCGGGGCCGGGCGATAGCGGTCCAGCCACAGCCGGTAGGTATGGCTGGGGTCCAGGAACAGCTCCTGCGGCGCCATGGCCAGCACCACATGGGGGTCGCGCAGATACAGCGCGATGTCCCGCTGGCCGGGCCGTTCCTGGCGCAGTTCCTCGGCCAGCGCCGCCGGGTCGTCGAAGGTATGGGCGAAGATCAGCCGGCCCCAGCCGCAATCCATCATGGCATTGCGGACCATGGCATGGCCGGGGGCGCCGGTGGGCTGTCCCCAATTGCGCAGCGAAGGATGGCGGTGGCGGTCAAGCCGGTGGGCAAGCCGGGCCCTGGTCTTCATGCTGGTCCTCCTGATCCCGGTCACAGCCCTTGCGCCTGCAGCCAGCCCTCGAGCAGGGCCACCTGCCAGAGCTTGGAACCGCGCAGCGGCGTCAGATGGGCGCCGGGATCGGCCAGCAGCCGGTCCACATAGGCCCGCTTGAACAGGCCGCGCTCGCGCGACCGCTGGCTGTCCACCAGCCCGCGCACGAAGTCCAGCGCCCGGCCTTCCAGATATTTCAGCGCCGGCACCGGAAAATAGCCCTTGGGCCGATCGATGACGGCGGCGGGAATGACCTTGCGGGCGGCTTCCTTCAGCACCCACTTGCCGCCGTCGCGCACCTTCAGCTCGGCGGGCACCCGCCCGGCCAGCTCCACCAGCTCATGGTCCAGGAAGGGCACGCGGGCCTCCAGGCCCCAGGCCATGGTCATGGTGTCCACCCGCTTCACCGGGTCGTCCACCAGCATCACCGTGGTGTCCAGCCGCAGGGCCTTATCCACGCCGCGATCGGCGCCCGGCTGGGCGAAATGATCGCGCACGAAGGCCAGGGCGTGGTCGCCGCCCACGAAGCGGTCGGCCACCGCCTCGCCATAGTCCGCATGGTCGCGATCGAAGAACACGCGGGCATAGTCGGACAGCGGGTCGTTGCCGGCCAGCAGCGGCGGATACCAATGATAGCCGCCGAACACCTCGTCGGCGCCCTGGCCGGACTGCACCACCTTCAGATGCCGCGACACCTCCTGGCTGAGCAGATAAAAGCCGATGGCGTCATGGCTGACCATGGGCTCGCTCATGGCGCCGATGCAGTCGGGCAAGGCGTCCAGCAACCGGGCCGAAGGGACGCGGATCTTGTGATGCTGGGTGCCATAATGCTTGGCGATGATGTCGGAATAGACGAATTCGTCACCCTGCTCGCCGCCCACGGACTCGAAGCCCACCGAAAAGGTGTTCAGGCCCTGCTGCCCGCCCTCGGCCATCAGGCCCACCAGCAGGCTGGAATCCACCCCGCCCGACAGCAACACCCCCACCGGCACATCGGCCACCTTGCGCCGGCGCACCGCCTGGCGCAGGCCGTCCAGCACCAGATCCTGCCAATCCTCGGGGCTGTGGCCGCGGTCCTCGTCGCGGGCGCCATAGCTCACCGACCACCAGGTGCGCTGCTGGCGCCGGCCGTCGGGCTCGATGGTCAGCACCGTGGCCGGCGGCAGCTTGCGCACGTCCTTGAGGATGGTCCAGGGCGCCGGCACGACGGCGTGGAAGCTCATATAGAAATTCAGCGCCACCGGGTCGATCTCGGCCGAGACCCCGCCCCCGGCCACCAGCGCCGGTAGGCTGCTGGCGAAGCGCAGGCCGCCCGGCCGCTCGGCCAGATACAGGGGCTTGATGCCCAGCCGGTCGCGGGCCAGGGTGACACGCCCGGAATCCCGCTCCCACAGGCAGAAGGCGAACATGCCGTTGAAGCGGGTCAGCGCCTCCTGGCCCCAGGCATGCCAGGCCTTCAGGATTACCTCGGTGTCGCCATGGCTGAAGAAGCCATAACCCAGCGCCTCAAGCTCGGCGCGCAACTGGGGATAGTTGTAGATGCAGCCGTTGAACACGATCCCCAGCCCCAGCTGGTTGTCGATCATGGGCTGCTGCGCCTGCTCGGTCAGGTCGA